>PIYH01000062.1:0-7636 GCA_003601695.1 Candidatus Bathyarchaeota archaeon | reverse complement strand
CCTATAGCTTCCTTGTACCACTACTGATAATGATCATTACAATATTCTTGTTCCCGCGGGGAATCTACGGCTTACCATGGAACAGGATAATCGAGAAGATACATTCAGCAGTTAAGGGAAAGGAATATGGAGGAGGTTTAAAGAGTTGACGCTTCCAGGAATTGATTTCTTCCTTGTCCTAATAATTTATATAATCATATTTCTCATCATAACATTAAGCTATAATCTGGTGTATGGCTACACTGGTGTGCCTGACTTCGGTAGGGCTATGGCGGCAGGGGCTGGAGGCTTTCTTTGCGGATATCTGCCGGGCAGGCTCATGGCTTACTTGCTTGGAATCAAGGGAGACTATCTTGAAAATGTCCTTTTAATAATTGGTAGAATAAACGTGGCTTTAGAGAATGATCCACTCATGTCGATCGGACTTCTAGTATTAACGCTTATTCTCGGAGCCGCTGCAGGAGGCGTCTTAGGTCTTATAGCATCTTTACCACTCTTTCGTGGAATACGCCTCTTCTATCTAGGCGTAACATTACTCGCGATTCAGATAAGCTTTAACACTATAGTTTATCATTGGGAGCCTATAATAAGAGGAGAGTTTGGAGTTTCAGTTCCTGACCCGTTCAGGTGGTTATGTCATTATCGACCGCCAAATGTGGCTCCAAGCTTCATGAGGCTAATAGGGGTGATAGTCACATCTGGAATAGTATTGACGATCGTTGCCTATTACTGTATCTCAGTCAGTAGGTCTCCTCTTGGGAGACTCTTAAAGGCTGTAAGGGATGACGAGAGAAGTGTGGAGGCTTTGGGTAGAGATGTGAGGAGGATCTATGTTAAGGTTATGGCTGTTTCATATGCTCTCACAGGTATGGCGGGGGTTCTCTTCGCTTATTATCAGGGATACGTAATTGGACTGAATTTTGATAAGGTCGCATGGACATTCTGGCCTATCGCCATGGTTATACTCGGAGGATTAGCGAACAATAAAGGAACCGTTATAGGAACAATTGTTTTCATTACATTGAAGAGGCTTATAATATTCTACAAGTCTGATCTGAGATTCGTTTTGCCTTTTGACCCAGTATGGTTACAAGGCATTCTTTTAGGCATTCTTCTGATGATCACGCTTATCTATAGACCTCGAGGGTTATTCCCGGAGGCTCCTGAAATGCCATTAAGTAGAGAAGAGATCGAGAAGTTAAGAAAGAAAATGAAGTAGAGCTAATATTAAAAATTTTGTATTATTCATCTGGGAAACGAAAGATTTTTTAATAACTATGGTATACTTGTTGCGGAAAATTAATAGGAGAAGTTCATAATGCTTGGAAAAACAAGTTCCGCTATATTGATGATAGTGCTCTTCTTAGCGGGGTTAGGAATAGGTTATGGAGTGAACGTCTTCGTACCGTTAGCGCCAGCTCCAGCAACTAAGGGATTAACGGGGAAGATCCAGATAGGCGCTCTTGAAGATCGCAGTGGAGCCTTAACCACATATGGAGAGGATATTAAAACAGCATATGAAATAGCAGAGGAGGATGTAAACGCTTTTCTCAAAAAGATGGGGGCAGAATGGACTATCGAGCTTCTACATGAGGATACAGAGTCTACGCCAGATGTGGCACTTGAGAAGTTTGAGTCTCTAGTGGGGAAGGGAGTGAAGATAATACTAGGTCCGATGATGAGCCCGGCTTGTGCTCAAGTCAAGGAATATGCTCAATCAAACGATGTACTTTACATTAGTCCTTCATCTACGGCTGTTGAGCTGAAGATTCCCGGAGACAATCTATTTCGGTTCTGTGCAATCGATGATCTGCAAGGTCCCGCTATAGCTTCTGCTGTATACTCGTCAGGAATCACTCGTCTCGTCTCCGTCTATATAGATAATGATTGGGGCGCCGGATTAGACGAGTCAGCAGCTGATAAGTTTGAGTCTTTAGGCGGAATTGTGGTGGAGCATATTCCTTTTGCTCCAGAAACGATCGAGTTTGCTCCTGTTGTTGAGAAGATTAACTCAGCGGTTCAGAAAGCCTTAGATAGTGGAGTTCCGTTGGAGAAGATAGGGGTTTTTGCCGTCACCTACAGACAGATCCTAACGATATTCACAGTAGCATCAAAGTATCCGAATCTCTCAAAGGTTAGATGGTTCGGAACAGACGGTACGGTTATGATTCCTGAACTTGCAGATTTCAAGGAGCATCCAACGGAAACTAGATTTGCACTTGACACGAAGTTTACAAGCACTATGTTCAAGATACCGATGACCCGAGCGTACAAGCATGTACATGACGAGATAGTTAAGAGGCTGGGAAGAGAACCAACAATTTATGCTTATGACGCCTACGACTCCGTTTGGGTGGTAGCATTATCTTTAGCTGTGGTGGGCGAGTACGATGCAATGAAGGTGAAGGAGATACTTCCTAAAATAGCTGATATATACATCGGAGCGTCGGGAGACATATTCCTAGACGAAAACGGCGACTTAGCGATCGCGGATTATAGTCTATGGCGACCCGTAGAGACTGACGGAAGTGTTGAATGGAAGGAAGTCGGCATCTACTATGCATCAGCAGACAAAATAGAATGGATGAAAGGATACGGACCCTAGATCTCGTAAGAACCCCTTTTTATTTTTAACATCCGGGAGGAAGACGATCACTTGAATGGTGTGGCGGAAGGAAACATGGATGATGTTATCTTAGAAACAAAGAACCTTACGAAGCGTTTTGGAGAGTTAATAGCGGTTGATAATGTCAGCGTCAAGGTTAAGAGAGGATCATTCTCTGTTCTCTTCGGTCCAAATGGAGCTGGAAAGACAACATGGGTGAATATAATTACGGGCTATCTAAAGAAGGACGGCGGGAAGGTCTGGTTTGATGGAATGGATATCAGCGGTCTTTCGGCAGCTGAGACTTATAAGCTTGGGTTGGCAAGGAGCTTTCAGATTCCAAGGATATTTCCACGTCTTACAGTATTGGAGAATATATTAATGGCTGAAAATAGTGATCCTGGCGAGAGTTTTTTGAAGGCACCTGTGAGATTTTTCTGGAAGAAAATAGAAGAGGAAACAGTTGAGAGAGCCTTCAAGATCTTGAAGATAGTGGGTCTTGAGGATCATTGGGATATGCTGGGAGGGGAGCTTAGCGGTGGGGATGCCAAGCTTCTAGATGTAGGAAAGGCTTTGATGAGTGGTGCTAAAATGCTTCTTATAGATGAGCCCATAGCAGGGGTTAGTCCTTCTTTAGCCCATATGATCCTCCAACGCTTACGGGGCATAAGAGAGACACAAGGAGTTACTGTTCTCATAATTGAGCATCGGCTTGATATAGCGTTGAAGTATGTAGATTATGCCTATGCGATGGCTGGCGGAAGGATAATTGCTGAGGGAGAACCTGACGAGGTCATAAAGGCGCCGGAGGTGGTTGAGAGCTATATTGGCGAGAAGTATCGGATAAGGTGATCTCTCATGTTGGAGATTGAAAATGTAAATTCTGGATATGGAGCCCATCAGATACTCTATGATGTCTCCATGGAGATGAAAAAAGAGGATATAACAGTAATTATAGGTCCAAATGGAGCTGGAAAAACAACGCTAATGCGAACAATAATGGGACTCGTGGATGTGTATTCTGGAACTATAAAGTTTAATGGGCAAGATCTGGTTGGTATGCCGACGAATAAGATAGTGAAGCTGGGCGTCTCCTACATTCCTCAAAGAAATAATCTCTTCGAGAATCTTACGGTTAAGGAGAATCTTATGCTGGGAGGCTACTTGCTCAGTAAGGGTGAGCGGGAAGCACGTATGGAGGAAGTCTTGAGCCTCTTTCCAGTCTTAGCGAGGAAGGATTATATTAACAGAAAGGCAAATAGGCTCAGCGGCGGGGAGAGGAAGATGCTTGCAATAGCAAAGGGACTTATGAAGAAGCCTAAGCTAATATTGCTCGATGAGCCTACAGAAGGATTAATGCCGAAGCTCACAATGGAAGTCTACGATAAGGTGAGAGAAATACATGAAGAGACAGATGTCCAGATAATCATGACTGAAGAGAAAGCCGCATTTGCTTTAGAGCTCGGAGACTATGCCTTCCTACTCGTCAGCGGCAAGGTGCAGGAGCATGGAGATGCAAAGAAGATGCTTGATGATCCGGATCTTAGAGAGAAATACTTCGGCATCCTATAAAGGAGTACAAAAGAATGAGCGGCGTATCCTCGGTTAAAGTCACGGTTCTGGTAGACAATACTACACATTACGAGGGACCTATACTCGCTGAGAATGGAATATCATTACTCATTGAGGCTGAGAATGAAGGCTTAACAACAAGGGTCTTGTTGGATACTGGCCTAACGGGAGATGCACTTATAAAAAACTGTGAAGAGCTCAAGATAAGCCTCGATCAAGTTGATGCCATAGTTATCAGCCATAATCATTACGATCATACTGGAGGACTCTTAAAGGTCCTAGCTGAGATAGAAAAACCGGTGCCAGTGATCATACATCCGGATGTCTTCAAGCCGAAATATGCAATTTTACCCAGCTTGGGAATAAACAAACTAACATATACAGGTCCCCCATATGTTAGAAGTGAGGTTGAGGATAAGGGAGGACTCCTTGTGCCCTCGAGAGACCCCGTTCCTATAGGCGAGAATATTATGACAACAGGTGAGATAGCGCGAAAAACCAGCTTCGAGAAGCCGGAGGGATTTTATATGATAGAAGAAGGCAAGTTTAAACGTGATAACCTTCTGGATGATCAGGCTCTGCTAGTAGATACCGAGAGAGGAGTTATCGTCTTCACTGGATGTGGCCATAGTGGTATAATAAATACGATCAAGCATGCGATGAAGATTATGAACGCTGAGAAAGTCTATGCGGTGATTGGAGGATTTCATCTTATAGATGCATCGGAAGAGAAAATAGGCAAGACGGTTTCAGAGCTTAAAGAGATAAGTCCCGAGATAATAGCGCCAATGCACTGCACAGGATTTAAAGCTAAAAAGAAGATATCAGATGTTCTCCCATCAGCGTTTAAGGAGCTGTATTGTGGGGATCGCTTGGAGATAACATGTTGAAGATGCATGCATGGGAAGTGTTTTTATAGGGTTTTGACATATTTAAACCCTAAACACTTATTAATATGCTGAGAAACTATGAGAGATTGAGGTGACGAGAGATGTCAGAAAGTAACGCTGTGCTGATTGGACGGAAACCTGTAATGAACTATGTGTTAGCTTGCATAACACTTCTTCATGGAGGAGCAAAGGAGATAACAATTAAGGCGAGGGGGCGAGCGATAAGCCGAGCGGTGGATGTCGCAGAGATTCTCAGGAAGAGATTCATGCCAGACTTGAAAGTTAAGGATATAACAATAGGTACAGAGCAGGTTCAGCTAAAGGATGAAGAAGGCGAAGGCGTAACCCCGAGGAACATTAGTACAATAGAAATAACATTGACTCAATAGACTTCCCAGAGCCTAGATAGAGATCTATTCCCCTACAATCTTTTTAACTTAGGAGTTTCTTTCGGGAAGTGATCAATTTTTTTAAATGTATATTTCTTCCCTTCCTCTCGTGGCTCTTGGTCTCCAGCTGATCTCCAGACCTTTTTCTTCTCCCTTTTTAGTGATCTCCATATCGTACTTTATAAAGCTCTTCGTGAACTCAGTTATCTTCTTATTTATCTCACCTAGCTCCTCATTTGTGAATTTTGTCATTACATCGGGGTTATTCACCCATTGCATCCATCCCCATATGCTTCTCTGGAGAGCCCTAAGCATGAAGCGTATCTCTCGCACATGCTCTAGCCTATCTTTCTCTTTAGCTCTCTCAAGCGTCTCTATCTTTTCAAGTATTCTTTTACAGCTTCGAATCCAATCTGAACACAACTATTCTCCCTTCCAGCAGTATTTAATCGTTTAATGTTGCAAGAGATATGACTTAAATGTCCAGTATAAACTTTAGAGTTACGCCATCTGTCTTCTTAATTTCCATACGGTGATATGTAATTGCTTTAACTCCTACTTTCTGCAAATGTCTAGAAGAATCAAATTCTTCTCCATAGATCTGAGCTTTAAGCCTGTAGCCCTGAGGTGTTCTCCTTATCTCTTCTACATGAAACTTCGAGTATAACCTGCCATTTATGTCAAATCGAATAAGCAGTTCCTCAAGCCAATTATAAAGTAGCTCTTTCTCGTCTCTTCCCTCAACCTCCACATACTCCTGAACTACAGGTTTAACTTCCTTGATATTTGTCATTGTCTCAAACATGGCGCGGGCAGCATTTTCAAATGCTTCAGACATATCCTTACCATGTGCCACTACATAGACATCCGCTGTGTGCTCGAGAAACCTGAAACCTCCATGTTCAGCCATCCTGAAGATCTCCCTTAGATTACCCGTTTAAGCCTTTATCTGACTTTCTAATATTCTTAGAAATAGGGCAGAAAATATTAAATGTTCCCTAACTGAGAGATGAGCTGACCAGATATGCGATTAGTCATAGCGATCACTGGAGCAAGCGGCGTAGTTTATGGTAAACGATTACTTGAGGTTCTGAGAGAGAAAGAGGTTGAAACTCATCTTATCATTAGTAGGGCTGGAGAAAAAATAATAGAATATGAGCTTGGCGTCGCAAAAACTGAGATTGAAAAATTAGCAAATCACTCCTATGAGGAGGATGATCTCTCCGCACCTATTGCTAGCGGATCCTTTCCAACCGACGGGATGGTCATAATTCCATGTAGTACTAAAACCCTAGCTGGTATAGCGCATGGATACTCAGAGAATCTGATCTTAAGATCCGCTGAGGTCGCGTTGAAGGAGAGACGCAAGCTAATACTTGTTCCACGCGAAGCGCCTTTCAACATGACTCATCTCAGAAATATGCTTAACCTAACGCTTCAAGGAGCTGTGATAATTCCAGCAGCGCCCGCTTTTTATCATAAACCGCGAAACATAAATGATCTCATAGATTTCATCGTTGGGAAAATTTTGGATCTCTTAGGAATAAAACATGAATTGGTTGGAAGATGGTCTTTAGACTCTAAAATTGTTTAGAAAAATGTCTTTTTTGGTAGCTGCTTATATACGCCACTTAATTCTTTCATCATGTGAGGAAACTTGAGAGTTTTAGACTTGTTGATTGGCGCCGTTAGAGCGAGGCTGATGAAGTGGAGGGCTCTAGTAGGTCTAGAGATAAATGCAAATATGGTAATGGAAAAATTATGGATTGGAGGTTTAAACTCTCCAGCATTGATATTATCTGAAGGATTCAATGCTGTAGTTGACCTTAGAGAGAAAAATGCAGATGATTATCGGATATTCCTTGAAAATCATGGGGTAGATTATCTGAATGTTAAGATCCCCGATGGAGGAGGAGCTTCCCCAATGATTCTCTTTGAGATCGTTAAGTGGATAAGGGAGAAGGTTAGGAGTGGAAAGAAGGTTCTCGTGCACTGTAACCTTGGCAGAGGAAGATCTGCTCTTGTAGTTGCTGCATATATAGTTTCAACAGGGATAAGTCCAGAGGAGGCAGTGAAGATTATCAAGAGTAAAAGAAGTGTAGTCTTCCTGAATAATGAGCAGAAGCAAGCATTATATGTCTTTGCGAGGTCTTTTTCAGCAACTTAAGAAACAAATCTTC
>PIYH01000005.1 GCA_003601695.1 Candidatus Bathyarchaeota archaeon | reverse complement strand
GGTTAACCATTAAGGTATATCTCCAATAATCGGCTGGGAACATCTCAAGAGCTTCATCGATCCATATTCCGATCTTCCTGCTCTTAGAAGACTTCTGTCCTCCAAAGTTTAACCACTCATTCGTGCTGACGTTCCATGGAAGATTATAGCCTTCATGCGTAGCTAAGAGCAGAGCTGGGAAAATTATGGTGTGAAATGGAATATTATCCTTGCCTATGAAGCATAGAACCTTTGAGTCTTTATCAAACCAGAACTTCTTCCATCCATCCGCATCTCCGTGAACCTTAAAATACTCGATTGTAGCTGAGATGTATCCGAGAACATTCTCGAACCAGACATAAAGCGTCTTTCCCTCCGCTCCCTTGAAAGGGGCAGGTATCCCCCATACGCTATCCCTCGTCATGGGTCTAGGCTTGAGGCCCTCCTCAATAAGTTTCAAACTGAAGTTCCGCGCATTATCTGGGAACTGCTTGCTGCCCATTACGTAATCCTTGAGCTTATCAGTAAACTTCGGCAGGTCAAAATACCAATGGATAGTTTTACGGAAGACTGGCGAGGAGCCGCAAATGGAGCAACGGGCATTAATCAGCTTTGTTGGATCTAGGAGTCTACCGCATTGTTCACATTGATCGCCACGGGCTCCCTTATATCCACAGTATGGACATTCCCCTTCGACAAATCTATCTGGAAGGAATCTCTTACATTTAGGACAGTATGGGAGCTCACTCTCCTGTGTGAAGACATATCCATTCTCTGCGATTTTTCTATGGAGGTTCATTACGAATTCCTTGTGAACCGGACTTTCAGTCGTAGTGTAATTATCAAATGAGATAGCCCACTTTTCGAAGAGATCTACAACTTTCCCGTGATTCTTCTCCGTTAACTCCTTTGGAGAGATGCCTCGCCTTAAAGCTTCCACCTCTATAGGTGTGCCGTGAACATCCGACCCGCTGACAAATAAGACTTCATGGCCTTTTAGGCGGTAATATCGAGCCATAACATCAGCTGATAGGATCGGAAGCAAATTACCTAAGTGGAGAACATGCTGGATATAGGGCCAAGCGGAAGTGACAAGTATTCTTTCGAGTTTCGCACACCTCCAAGTAATTGATAAATCTCTAATAGAATAGCAAGTATCGGTTAATATATTAATATTAAGCCTTTTTCAGCCTATTAATTTCCCTTAGTATCTACTCATTACTCGAGCACCCTTTTGAATGATTAACGATTTTTCTTTGGATGGGAGAAAGGCAAATATCCATCATCTTCGATATCTACAGAGCTGAGGGAACAACCACGTTAGCACTTTTTACTACCAAACAACAGCACCAGTATCTCTCTTCCAGACCTTTCAAAGTGGATAATTTCACGGATCTCCATCATTATTCATGCGATCCATCTAGTCAAAAAATATGTATGGTCTATTTCCCTGAGTCTGAGAAACTTATTTTTATTAATGTTCATAAATATGAAAAATATCATTCTTAGATCATATTATAGGGAGGATTATGATGTGAAAGTTATACTTCTGGTTATAGATACCCTTCGAGCTGATCATTTAGGATGCTATGGTTATCATCGGAACACATCTCCATGCATCGACGAGATAGCAAGTGAGGGAGTGCTTTTCGAGTATGCCTATCCAACTGACGTTCCTACGCAACCATCCTTCACTTCTATGTTCACAGGGATGAGAGGGATAGAAACAGGAGTAGTTTCGCATAGTCCAACTGAAAGTCTATCTGAGGAGATTCCATGCTTTCCGGAAATACTGTCGCAGAGAGATATAATTACGGCAGCGGCAAGCACGCTTTATATGATGAGAAGATGGTTTGCCCGCGGATTCCGCTATTACATGAATCCGGTTGCAGGAGTTAGGCGAAAGCTACAGCAAGTTGACGCTGAAGAAATAAATTCATTCGCCCTTCAATGGCTACGTGAGAACTATAGAAAGGATTTTTTCATGTTCATTCATTATTGGGATCCGCACAGCATATATCGTCCGCCGGAAAAGTATAGGCGGCTATTTTATGAGGGAAACGAATGCAACCCAGAAAATCACAGCTTAGACACTGTAAGAGAACAGCCAGTTTGGCCATTTGTGAAGAGACATTTAGACGCCATAAAAGAGGGGATAACGGATATCGATTATATAATTGCACAGTATGATGGGGAGATAAGATACGTCGATGATAACGTTAGGAATCTAGTTGGTCTCCTTGAGGATCTTGGAATATACGATGAGACAACGCTCATCATAACTTCTGATCATGGAGAAAGCCTGGGAGAACATGACTTCTACTTTGATCACTGCGAGGTTTATGAGACAACAGTTCGGGTTCCGCTAATCATTAGGTATCCGCAGCTAGTACCTAAAGGAAGGCATATCAAAGGGCTTGTTCAATCGACGATAAGCCTGATGCCAACTATTCTCGACCTCTTCGGCATAGAGTATGAGAAAAAACTTGAAGGTAAGAATCTGATTAAGCTAGTGAATGAAGAAGAAGAACCATGCAGCGAGATCTATGTGAATCAAGGATTATGGACAGCTAAGCGTGCAATAAGGACGGAGAAGTGGAAGCTGATAAGGACGCTCGATAAAGCTTTCTGGGAAACTCCCGAGATTGAGCTCTATGACATGCAGAGAGATCCAAATGAGACGAGAGATCTAGCAGCCGAGAGACCTGACATTGTAGATGATCTTGATCTTAGAATGGAGAGGTGGAAGAGGAGAAGGCTCGGTAAGCGTATTGATCCATTGAAGCTCATAGTGAATATTGGACTTCCATCGAGAAGATGGGTTGAAGCAGCTGCTAGAAGACAGGGATTAATAGAGAAGTATGAAGAGTGGAGGGCTAGAGTTGACAGGGCTGAGAAGGTGAGACACGCCTAAGCGATAAGGCTCAAAGGGATTCAATGCTTCCATCTAAAGAACAATCAGGATCAGAATGGCGGAAACTAAGGATCACATAGAATCGGATTAGCCTCATTAAGCCTTTTTGCCAGTTATAATGAAAACTCTTCTTCTTTTTGGATAATAGATCAAAAATGGCTTGATCTCGATATTCTTCAATCCTAAACTTGAAAGCTTAGCCTTGAGGTTTTGATCTACCTTCCAACCTCCAGCCCAGCCGATCCTCGGCTCCAGAACAGCGAAGATCCCGCCTGGCTTCAGAACCCTCACCATCTCACTGACCGCCTTTTCCCAGCCTCTAATAATGTGAATCATAAAGCTCGCGACGACCCTATCGAAATAATCGTTCGGATAGGGTATCTTTCTCGCATCGGCTACCTTAAAGATCACCTTATCAGAAACCCCTTCTATTTCAGCATTTCTTATAGCGTTCCGCATGGAAGTTCCGCCTCCCATGGGCATCCATACATCTATTCCCACTACCTTGCCAGTTCTCATCTTCTTGGCGAATCCGATCGCTAAAAATCCCGATCCAGTTCCAACATCCAGGATCCTTTCCCCATTCTTCACTCCGACCAGCCGGATAAAGTCCTCCCTGATCCTCATCTTTTCCTCTAATAGTCCCCCTCTCATCCATCCTTTGGCTATCCAAAGAAAGTATAGCGAGGGAAAGATCAGTATTATAGATAGTCGGTTTAAATGCAGCGCCCCGAAAATCGCAGCGACAAAGAGAAATATTCCCATTACGAGATTTGAGATTATGTGTGCCGTTGGGGAGCCGTAATTGGGTTTCTCACTCAATATCGGTCTTCCCTCGGAGTTCTCAAAGCCTCAGAATTAAAGCTCTATATTGATCAGCTTTGACTTCCAGAGACTAATCTTTTGAAGTCTTCCTCTCCCTCAGCGTATCCTGATGCTATAAGTATGTCTCCAGCCTTAATTCGCGTTGTAGGCTTAGGTCTTATCCACTTCTTTCCTCTCCTTATTGCAAGTATCCACATGCCAGTTTCATCTGCTATCCTCGCTTCTTTGATCATCTTGCCGTTGAGAATAGACTTCTCTGAGACCCTGGCTGAAGCCACGGTTTCTTCAGCCTCTTCAACTGCAAGTTTCAGTATTGGATGAGGCTTAAGTCCTCGAAGAACAATCTCACCCATCTTTGCAGCTGCATCTGCAATCTCCTCCGTGACTACGCCGAGTCTGATCAACCCGAGGAAATCTCGTGATTCCTCTGGACTGAACCCGCTTGAGAGGACAAGTAGCTCAAATCTTGTGTGCAGATCATCTATGTGCTCCTCTAATTCTTGGACTTCACGTGCAAGCTCGGAACTATTCAGGATTATCGATGAGTATGCGAGGTCAAGCATGAGTTCTGAGGTATCCTTCAACTCAGCAAGTGCATCAACTATCTTTTGGAAGTGCTTCTCATCCAATCACGTTAATCCTCCAGCTTTCTCAAATTTCCCTCGGCCAGTCTTCCGAGCTCCTCTATTCCCAAGGATGTGCCTCTCACAATTAAGATGTCGCCCTCCAGTATCATATCTCCGCCCTTAGGATTGATTATCCATTCATTTCCCCTACGGATCGCTATTATATCAACACCTATTCTCGAGGCTAATCTAAGCTCTCTAAGACTCTTACCCGAGAGGATTGAGTCTCGCTTAACAATGAATCTTCCAAGTTGCTCTTCAACCCTCTTGAATGCCTCTCTAACTGCTGGATGAATCCCTATCCCATGAAGAACAATATATGCTATGTCAGCGGCTGCGTCAGAGATCTTATCAGCTGCGCTTGAGACAAGTGAGACTCCAAGTAGATCTTTTGCGTCCTTAGCGTCTCTAGCCGCTATCATCACGTTCATCTTTAGAAGCAATGCTAGATTATCAACCTTCTTTTCAAGCTCCAAAACGTCTCTTGCTAGATCAGTATTGTGAAAGAGAGCTGATGAGTAGGCTAAGTCAATCATAAGCTCTGAAAGATCCTTCATCTCAACGAGCAACGTTCTTACTGGTATAGGCTTGTACTGGATTTCTTCTAACGCGCCCATGAATCTTGGGACACTCCAACATCTCCTTTCATAAGAAGGCATATTTTAATATTACCGAAAAATGAAGGCATAGAGGTTCTCTAATTAAATAGATATACATGGGTTGTTTAACGACGACGCTGAGAAAAACTCAGACGTTTATGTCGTTATGGTCTGCAGATTTTGTGAGAAGTGAGCCGAGCGGGAATCTGGAGGATGCGGTTTCAAATGAAAACACTGATGAAAAGTTGAAAAGAAGTCTTTCTTTATGAGATTTTAGAATAATTACGACGTCTATACTGTTCTTATCCTTCTCCGAACAGCCGGGTTTCTTTCAGAAAGTTCCTTCAATACGGATTCGAAGGTTTCTTGAGGAGATAATTCCCTTTCAATAAATAAACCTGTTCTCCCGATCTCATCTCTTCGCTTTAGCACACGAACACGATCTAGAACCGTCTTCACGGAGATGCCTAGAAGCTTCGCTACTTCGTTTTCTCTCCCTATGATACTACTCTCAATATGTCCCTTAGGCGTGGGTTCTATTAGCATAAGCCGCTTATCTACGCCGAGAACTCTAACGTTCTCTCTAAGCATTTCCAATGTTGCTTCTCCACCGAATTTGTAAAAATCTCTTTCAGTTTTTCTAAGCTTTGATAATGGAAAAGAAATAGACTTTCTCTCGTCGATTTCGATGTAAGCTTTTATCGAATAAGTTGGGGTCGCTTGGATTAGCAAACGCCTAGATATTAGTACGTCAGATCTTTCTAGGGCTGTTTCAATGAGAAAAGATGGAACGGTGTTTGGAATGAATATGTCGATATCACTTTTTTCCGAAATATCTCCGCGTGCAATACTTCCATGCACTATTGAAAAGATACCGAAAATATTAAGGATGCTCATAAGTCTAATTGCCTCAGACCTTAACTGCTTTAGAAGTCTCCAATGATCATCATCATATATTACTTCAAGGCGTTCATCTCTAAGAATAGGCTTCTTGGCCAAGATTCATCTCCAATAGAGAAAAGGAGAATCGTTTCTTAAATTATTCTATGCTTTCCCAAAAGATTTATTGATGAGTTCTTCGAACAGCAATTAGCGGAAGGGCTAAGTCTTCTGCAAAGGAGTAATATAATGCTTAAGTGTTCAATCTGTGAAAAGAGAGATGCCTTCTATATACGTCGGTATTCAGGGGAGAAGCTCTGTCAGAGATGCTTCGCTAGATCGATAGAGAATAAGGTTCGAGCTACAATTAGCAAGTATCAGATGTTCAAGTTTAACGATAGAATCGCTGTGGCTGTTTCAGGCGGAAAGGACAGCCTAAATCTGCTACACATTCTTTCAAAGATCGAGAAAGAATATCCTGAAGCTTCACTCTGTGCAATAACGGTTGATGAGGGAATAAAAGGATACCGCGACGAAGCTTTAAAGATAGTAGCTGAAAACTGTGAAACTCTGGGAGTGGAGCATACAATTGTGTCGTTTAAGGAGATTTATGGATATACTCTAGATGAGATTGTTAAGATGACGGAAGGCAAGAATCTAACTCCTTGCGCCTACTGCGGCGTCTTAAGACGGCGGGCGTTAAATATAGCTGCTAAAAGAGTGTCTGCAGATAAAATAGCGACTGCGCATACGCTAGATGATGAGATCCAAACTTTTCTTTTGAATATGCTACATGGAGATCCTCTTAGAGCAATACGTTCCGGACCAGTTTTTAAATCTGAAAATTCATGGTTTATACCTAGAGTGAAACCTTTCTGTGAAGTGCTCGAACGCGAATCCATCCTATACGCTTATGTAAACGACATAGAATTTCAAGAAGAATCATGTCCATACGCGAGTGAAGCATTCAGAAATGATGTACGAGTATACCTTAATAGGATGGAAGAGAAACATCCCGGCATAAAATATACACTTTTCAGATCGATTGAAAGAATACGAAAGGCCGCATCAGATAATTCTGAAAAAATACATTTAAGAAGATGCAAGATCTGCGGTGAACCAACAACCGATGTTATATGCCAAGTATGCAAAATACTTAACGAGCTGAGATACTAGTGGACGGCGGGTCACTGAGGCTCGACGTACAGTTTTCACCGCCTCCCTCAGCCCCCTAACTCGTACCCGCACCCCTCTGAGCGCCAAACGTCCAAGCTTAGGTTGCTCCCTCCCGGGCCTGGCCAGGTTCGCCTGGTGAACACGGTTACGCCCTCCTTACAGAGGACGCTCCGTGACCGCTGGCCCCAGAGGACGAGTAGTCATTGCTCGAGAGGATGAGGGGGAGCGGTGATCTTGTACGCCTCACCTCAGCTTTCGGCCCGTCATGTAGAGGGTTTACGGTCAAGGCGTATGCCTTTCAGGGGACCCCTAGCCCCCCGCCTAAGACCCGCCGTCCAAGAAATATGGTTTCGAAAAGATTATAAAAGGGTTGTTGAATCGCGATCTTCAGCTAATCGCTTCTTTAAACATCTTCATGAGTAATGGCATTAGTTTTGTTCCGCGATCTAACATGCCTAAGCTTCCTTTCTTACATATCTTTTCCGAAAACTTTCTGAGATTATCTGATATAATCTTGTCTCCGGCAATTAGTAAGGGGACAGGGTCGTCGCTATGTGCCTTCAAGCAGCATGGAGTCGAATGATCCGCGGTGATACATATTAGAGTCTCCTCTAAGCTAATTCTTGACATAAGCTCTCCGATGAAGAACTCGTCTATTTGACTGATTATCTCTGCTTTTCTTCTGAAATTCCCATCATGCCCAGGCTCATCTGGTCCTTTAATATGAATGTAGAAGCAGTCATAACGGTCGTAAACTTCCATTAATTTTTTTATTCTGAGAGTGCAGTCCGCTTTTACATTCTTAGTAGGTGGAGGAAGATCGACAAGATCCATCCCCGCCAACTTTGCTATTCCCCTTTCAACCGGCATATCAGCGAAGCAGACGAATCTAACCCCGTAACGTTCATTAATGTTAAAGAATTTTGGAACCTTATCTCCCGCATCTCTAGAAAGGATCACATTCGCCTTAAGTTTCCCCTCAGCTTCACGTCTCCTATTAACCTCATGCTTATCCAGAACCCTGTGGCTTTTCTCAGTGAATTCATTAACCAGATCCGCTGCACGTCTAGCTTCCTCACTATCTTTAAGCGGGATACACTTCTTCAATACCATTTCGAACTTTTGCTTCGCAACCCCCATTCCATGAATACGCTCATAAGCTGGATCAGTGTTAGTTATCTCAGCGGATAGAGGCGCATCCTTACTCTCAATCACAAGCACAGCTCTATGTCCGAAGGTGTTCTTAAATTTGAATGTGGCTGGATGAGATTCTAAGCGAACTTTATGATTTACAGCTTCAGAGAGCGCCCTAGCTTCCTCTGTGGTTAACGTCCTCCCCGCTCTCCTATCGATTATCCTATCATCGCCACCTAAGGTTGCAAAGTTACATCTTAAAGCAAGATCGCCATCTTTCATGCTTAGGCCTGCGCCATACGCTTCTATTGGTCCCCGTCCGACATGATACTTGAAGGGATCATACCCAAGTATAGAAATAACTGCGACGTCGCTTTCGGGGGATACGCCCTCACCTACAGTATACATTAAACCTAATTTTCCCTTACTTGCTAGATAGTCAAGATTTGGAGTATCGGCAAACCCTAATGGAGTCTCGTTGCCTAGCTCCTTTATTGGTAAGTCGCCAAGTCCATCTATAACAATATAGAATAACTTCAATCTTCACGCCTCCACGCTTTTTATTGAAGTGGCAATAGTGCAGAGGAGTATTTTAGTCTTTTCAAGCAGGGACGTTTTCTAGGCAGATTTATTAAATAATAAAGATATTATCTTGAGGAGGCTGGGAGGAGGATTCATGCCCAGATTTAAGGCTGAAACCTTAGAGGAAATATCGGAGAAAATATTCATATCTTATGG
This sequence comes from Candidatus Bathyarchaeota archaeon, assembly GCA_003601695.1. Classification (GTDB taxonomy): domain Archaea; phylum Thermoproteota; class Bathyarchaeia; order Bathyarchaeales; family DTEX01; genus B63. Next base: position 17,122 of record PIYH01000005.1, on the reverse strand, counting down.
AGCGCCAGCTGAGAGAGCAAGGCTTGTGTCCAAATTTCTTGTCAAGGCGAATCTGTGCGGTCATGACTCTCACGGCGTAATTCGAGTTATTCAGTATGTTAAGGCGATAGAAGAGGGATATCTTAAGCCAGATGCTAAGATCGACATTATAAGGGAGACGGAGACATCAGCGCTCTTGAGAGGAAATAGAGGATTCGGACAAGTTGTAGCTAAGAGAGCTATGGAGTTGGCTATTGAGAAAGCTAGGAAGAAAACGGTTAGCGTAGTCTGCGCTTTTGATCTCTATCATATGGGAAGACTAGCAGATTATACGATGCTTGCAGCTGAGAATGATATGATAGGAATATCTATGGTTAATTCTGCTCCCAGCGTGGCTCCATATGGAGGAATAGAACGGCTTCTCAGCACGGCGCCAATAAGCTATGCTTTTCCAACAGGGAAGGAAAACATGTTTGTTCTCGATATCTCAACAAGTATGTGCGCCGAAGGCAAAGTTAGAGTTTCTCTTCATAAAGGTGAAAAGCTGCCAGAGGGATTTATAATCGACAAAAATGGAAATCCAAGTACGAATCCAAAGGACTTCTATGAGGGAGGGACGATACTGCCACTGGGAGGAGATCTTGTCGGATATAAGGGATTCGGGCTCGGATTAACAGTTGAAGTTATGGCGGGTATATTATCGAACGACAAGTGCGCTTATGAAGCTGGCAAGAAAGGCAATGGGGTCTTCTTTGAGGTTATAAATATTAATGATTTCATTCCAATCGAGAGATTCAGGAAACGCATCGATGCATTGATAAGGAGAATAAAATCTTCAAAGCTGAGAGCCGGATTTAAGGAGATACTGATTCCAGGAGAGCCGGAAATTAGAAGAGAGAGGGTAAATAGAGAGAAGGGCATATACATCCCTGAGAGAACCTGGAACGAGATAGTGGAGATAGCCAAGAGGAAAAATATAGATATCAATGCATTTATAGATGAAGCTTTATCGAAGTAAAACTGGTAGATGAGAAAGTATCTAGAGTCCTCACGAGTATAAAGTATTCTTTTAACCCATCTTCGTTGCGAGATAATATCAAGCGCTATACTTACGTATTGAAAAAAGTTTAATTTTTTTTTCTTCGACATTCATGCTGGGTTAAGACATGAACACATCTGAAATAGTAAATATTCTGGAGAATCTCTTAAAATCTCTTGAGAAGGAAAAGGAATCTCTTAAACACATTCTACTCGGTGGAAAAATCTCTCATGAAGTATTTAATTTCTTGAACAAGAAAATAGAAAGAATGGAGATTCTAGCTTTAGAGCTAGAAAAAAATCTGAAAGATGAAAAAGAATTTCAAAGAGAGATTAATCTTAAAGGGATCAGAATCTTCGAAACTCTTCTCGTCGATTTCAGACATAGGCTCTTCATGGGAGATATGGGGGAAGAAGATTTTCAACGATGCAGCAAGATTATAAGTAGAGGATTAGACTCCATCAAAAGGCAGGTCGAGGGAAAAAAGGAAGTAATAATGACACTTCAGCAAATAAAGAACTCTCCAAGTAAAGAGTTTGAACATTTTGAAAAGAAAAACAATATAGATGAAAATGAAGAGTCTCCAAAGATTCACTGCATGAATCCTTGGAAGCCGGAATGCAGAAATACAGACATTGAAGTGAGCATTTACTATAAGGGGAAGATGATTCCTATATGCCGTGAATGCTGGAAAGAAATAGCAAACAGAGACGTTGAATGGTCAAGTATCTAAAGAGTATAATACCTTGTTTCGAGAAAGCCGAGCAAAACTTATATTTATCATTATTTCATGCTTATTGAAGGCGAGCTGAAGATGCGTGGTGAACGCCAAATCCAGAATTAACTTTAATTGGCATTCCTTCCATAAAGCTCTGCCGAAAAACGTGATACTTTATAATTTTGTATCTAACCATTATGAGGAGGAGAGATAATAAGCCATGTTTAAGGAAGTTCCTACGACTGTTGATTTTCCGAAGCTCGAACGCAGAATACTAAAGTTCTGGGCTGAGACGAAAGCCTTCGAGAAGCTCGTCAAGATGAATAAAGGCAAGACTAAATGGTCATTTATGGACGGACCTATCACGGCTAATAATCCAATGGGTGTTCATCATGCTTGGGGACGTACATACAAGGATCTGTTCCAACGATTCAAATCTATGCAAGGATATGATCTCAGATATCAGAACGGCTTCGACTGTCAAGGATTGTGGGTTGAAGTTGAGGTAGAAAAGAAACTCGGATTCAAGACGAAACGCGACATAGAGGCCTATGGAATTGCAGAATTCGTGAAAAAATGCAAGCAGAGAGCACTTAGGTATGCTGCGAAACAAGTTGAGCAATCAATAAGGCTTGGATACTGGATGGACTGGGATGATCCAGATACTTTGAGGTACCTAGCTGAATGCCTCGAGAAGTCTGATCAAGTAATAACTATTCAAGGCAAGAAGGGTCCAGTGACAGATATCGCTGAAAGGATCGTCGGAAGGCTAGGATCGCCTGAGATCGGAGGATCCTACTTCACAATGTCTGATGAAAACAACTATATGATATGGTCTCTGCTTAAAAAGTGTCATGAAAGAGGATGGATTTATAAAGGCAGAGATGTGATGCCCTGGTGTCCAAGATGCTCAACTGCTCTTTCTCAGCATGAGATAGTGACTGAAGGCTATAAGGAGCTGATTCATCCCGGTCTTACACTCAGATTTCCGCTCAGAGGGAAACCAAAGGAATCACTCCTGATATGGACTACTACTCCATGGACTCTAACATCTAATGTAGCGGCGGCCGTCCACCCGGATCTCTCATATGTAAAGGTGAAGTTTAAAGATGAATATCTATACTTAGGGAAGTTCGCGCTTGAGAGGGTTCTTCCGAAAGGGAGCTACGAGATTGTTGAGGAAATAAAAGGTAAAGAAATGGAGGGATGGATGTATGAGGGACCCTACGATGAGCTTCCAGCTCAGAAGAGATCAGGAGCCGCTGATACCCATAGGGTTATCATGTGGGAAGGTGTAACAGAGGAGGAAGGGACGGGCATAGTTCATATAGCGCCAGGCTGCGGAAAAGAGGACTTAGAGCTTGGAGAAGAATATGATCTGCCAATCATCGCTCCACTGGACGAGTTCGGAGTCTTTATTGAGGGTTTCGGAAAATTCACGGGTATCCATGTATATGACTCAGCTAAGATTGTTATTGAGGACCTAAAAAAGAAAGGATTGCTCTTTAAAGTTGAAGATTACACTCATAGATATCCAGTTTGCTGGCGCTGCGGAAGCGAGCTTGTCTTCCGCCTGGTGGATGAATGGTTCATAAGCATGGGCAAGAAACTCGATAAGCCCCTTGACGAGATAACAGAAGAGGAGAAGAAAGAGAATCTACGCTACCAGATAATAGATTCTGCTAAGCAAGTTCGATGGATACCGGAATATGGACTTCAGCAAGAAATTAACTGGCTTCTAAACATGGAGGACTGGATGATCTCTAAGAAACGTTACTGGGGTCTAGCTCTCCCCATATGGGAATGCAAGAAATGCGGATATTTTGAGGTGATAGGTAGCAAGGAGGAACTCAAAGAGAAGGCGGCTGAAGGATGGGAGATCTTTGAGGGACATACTCCTCATCGTCCCTGGGTGGACGCAGTCAAGATTAAATGTCCAAAATGCGGCGCTCTTATGTCGCGTATTCCGGACGTCGGCAATCCATGGCTAGACGCTGGAATCGTTGCATATTCAACACTCCAGTATCGAACAAATCGGAAGTATTGGGAAGAGTGGTTCCCAGCGGATCTTGTCTGCGAATCTCTTCCAGGACAGTTCAGAAATTGGTTCTATGCCATGCTTGCTATGAGTACAATCATGGAGGGAAAAGCTCCCTTCAAGGTTTGCTTCGGATATGGTTTGGTTCTCGGCGAGGATGGACGTGAGATGCATAAGTCATGGGGTAACGCTATAGAATTTGACGAAGCAGCTGAGACGATGGGAGCCGACGTTATGAGATGGATGTATTGCAGTTGGCATCCGGAGAATAATCTTCCCTTCGGATATACAAGAGCTAAAGATGTTAAGCGACGCTTTCTCATCCCGCTGTGGAATGTTTATAGCTTCTTTGTAACCTATGCCAACCTAGATAACTGGACTCCGAAAAACATGGTTGAGTACGAGTCTCTTTCACTCTTAGATCGATGGATCCTCTCGAAGCTAAATGTGCTAATCAAGTATGTGACGGAGCGGTTAGAGGACTTTGATCCATACGATGCATCGATGGCGATTGAAAGATTTGTTGAGGAGCTATCAACATGGTATGTTAGACGCTCTAGGAGGCGATTCTGGAAGAGCGAAAAAGATGAAGATAAGAATGCAGCTTACACAACACTATACACATGCTTGACAACTCTCATCAAGCTATTAGCGCCTTTTATACCTTTCACCTCCGAGGAGATATATCAGAATCTCGTCCGCAGAGTAAATAGTAATGCTCCGGAAAGCGTCCATCACAACAGATGGCCCAAGCTAGATGAAAAGATGATTGACAAGAAATTGATGGAAGAAATGAACCTAGTCATAAAAGTTTGCAGTCTAGGGCGATCCGCGCGTAGCAGAGCTGGAATAAAGATCCGTCAGCCTCTTCCAGAGATGCTGGTAATCGCAGATAAAGAAATACTCAGCCATATTGAAAAGTTTAACAATCTCATCATGGACGAGTTGAATGTGAAAGACCTTCAGTTATCAACAGATAAGCATAAAGCCGTAGAATACATCGTGAAGCCTCGTCCAGAGGTCCTAGGCAGAAAATATGGCAGATTATTCCCAAAGATAAAAGAGGCCATAGAAAGCAATGCTGAAAGATATGCAAAATCTTTCATTGAGGGAAAAAACGTTGTATTAAATGTGGAGGGACAACAAATAAAGATATCTCCGGAAGAAGTTGAAGTGAAAACGCAGCCGAGAGAGAAATATGCAGTAGTAGAAGAAGGTGAAATTTTAGTAGCCATGAATACAAGGATCACTGAAGACCTCAAAATGGAGGGGCTTGCCCGGGATATTGTCAGACGAATACAGAATCAAAGAAAAGAAGCTGAATTTAACATTGCAGATTGGATAGAGACCTATTATGAGACTGGACCGAGCCTTTCCAGAGTATTCGAGAAATTCGGAAAGTACATATCAAATGAGACCCTTTCAAAAGTCATTCTCAGATCTAAGCCTCCGAAGAATGCGCATATTGCAACTTATAAAATAGAGGGGGAAACATTAAAGATAGGACTCGTTAAAGTTGAGAATTAATCTTCGTTCAAATCTTATCTTTTTGTATTATCTGAATTTATTCAAGATCTATTCCGGCTTAAGAATTACTTTAACTGCTTCTTTTCTTCTAAACTTTTCAAATCCGATCTTCCATTCGTGAAGAGGTAGCACATCCGAGATTAATGGCTCAGCTTTCACTAACCCTCTTGAAAGCATTTTCACAGCTATGTTCCAAGAAGTCCATCTCTGTCCAAGAGAACCTCGAACCTTCAGCTCCTTATAAGCCACAAGATCAAAATCGATGCTAAATGTTTTGCCAAATAAGCCTATCTGAGTATATTGACCCATTCTCCTCACCACTTGAAGCCCCATCCGAGCGGCGTTTGGAGAGCCTGAACACTCTATGAACACATCGGCACCGGAGCCGCCAGTAATCTCCGAAACTATTCTCCACGGATCCTCCTCTTCCACATTAATAATCATATCCGCTCCCAGAGTCTTCCCTAGCTTAAGCCGTTTCTCATCATGAGGTAAGCCGCAGAGAATTACATATGCGCCTTGAGACTTCGCTATCTGCGTGCTTAGTAGACCAATAGGTCCCGGACCCGCTATTACAACAACATCACCCGGGTCTATTCGTGTCTTTTCCACCACTCCGTTAACACAACAGGCTAGAGGTTCGCAGAGGGCTCCCGCAAGAAAACTAACATTATCTGGAAGCTTATGAATAAGCTTACTTGGCGCAACACAGTACTTCGCAAACGCTCCATCAAACCAGTATCCGATTAACCTCTTCTCAGCACAGACATTATAGTTTCCAGTTTTACATGGCAGACACTCGCCACAAGTGTGAATAGAAGTTTCCGATGTAACGCGATCTCCAGGTTTCCACTTCGTCACAGAAGATCCAACCTCGGCTATTATGCCGCTGAATTCGTGACCCATTATAACGGGAGGCCTTACAGGGAGCTTTATGTCCCCATCGAAGATATGAAGATCTGAACCACAGATACCCGCTGCCTTAACTTCGATAAGAACTTCATCCGGTCCCGGAGATGGTTTTGGGACGTCTCTTAATTCAACCTTTCCCTTTCCATGAGCATATTTGACGATCGCCTTCAAATATATCTCCTCCATTGCTACTGACTCTATTTTCGTATTATTTCGAGATCTCTGCGACTATTGCATTACTTAATCTTATGATATCCTTAGTTCTTATCTCGAGGAGCCTCTTTCGGGAGCCTCCTCCACAATAAACAGTCTTATGCTGCAGAAGAGACTTATCAATAACTGTCCTCATCTTGGTTTTATGTCCAACCGATGGAGTTCCTCCCGGAGGATAGCCGCTTATCTCCTCGGCTTCTTCGAAGGATACCAGAGACACCCTGCGGACTCCCAAAGCTTTAGCGGCGGATTTTAATCGGACCTTCCTATCTCCGGGAATTATAAGTAGTATAGGCTCACCTTCATTTGTTTTTGAGATCAAATTTTTCGTTACTCGATGAAGCTCTAAACCAGCCGCCCTCGCAGCGTCAGCTGCATGAATAGTCTCTTCCTTCTCAATGAATCTATGCCATACTTCCATTCTTTTTAGATATTTCTCCAGAAAATCTTCACCTATCATTCCAGTTTCAACTCTCCACTTTCAGATGCTTTGTAGATCCTAAAGATAACATTACCTCTCCACTCATATTCTGAGTACTCTTCGCGCTGAAAAACCCGGTACTTTTCAGAGCGTTCAGTACAGTACTGCTAGCTTTACATGCGAAGGAAATAATCCCAAGAGGAAATTAGCAATCTCAAAGATAATAGTCTATTCTCAAGCTAGATATATATTAATTGGTTAAATTAATCGATAGGCACTTTATCCCCTCGAAAGTCACGTTTAAACCTGCCCATTTCATTATTAATCTCTCTAAGCTGTTTAGAATCAAATACCGGCCCATCTCTGCAAACCCGATACTTTCCAATAACGCAGCTTCCACATATTCCAATGGCGCAGCGCATAATGCGTTCTAGACTTGCCTGCATGGGGACCGTATACTTCTCAGATAGGAGAAAGAGCTTGCGGATCATTGACTCTCTTCCACATGCATATAAGGAATCGAATCTTCTTTTAGAAAGATATCTTTCAGCAACATCCGTTACTAATCCTTTAACACCATAGCTGCCATCGTCAGTTGTGAATACTATCTCCAGATCATATTCGTCACGCAGGAGATTTAATTGGTCCTGAAAGAGAATCTCTGAATGCATCTTCGCTCCTTCTATGAAGAGGGTCTTAACGCTATTTCTGAGGAGCTTATTTATGAGCAAGAGAAGAGGGGCAGATCCTATTCCTCCCCCTACAACTAACGCCCTTTTCCCAAATATTTTAAAATGCGATCCGAAAGGTCCTCTGATCCCTATGAGGCTACCCTCCGCCATTTTATTAAGAGCACGAGTCGCTTCACCAACTTCTTTGACAGTCACTGCTGCCAATCCATCTGAAGCGAATGATACGCTCAGTGGAATCTCATCTACGCCCGGAATCCACGCCATCAAAAACTGTCCAGGCTTAGCTAGAGATGAAAGTTTATCTTTGAAGAATATCGACTTAACATTATAGGCTTCGATTTTAACCTTATCGATCTTAACGATTCTCAACTCATTATTCTTTATGTGCCAGCCCAACTATCTCCCTCACACTTCTAAACTTCTTCCTACTAAGATAATCTTCTATTCCGTCAGCTATTCTTTTGAATATTGAGAGACCTTCATAAGCGATTGCGGAGCCTATCTGGATGGCTAATGCGCCGGCGAGCATAAATTCAACAGCGTCTCTCCAAGTTCGCACCCCTCCGCATCCGATCACAGGTATATCCACGGCTTCATAGATCTCATAGACACATCTCACAGCAATTGGCTTTATCGCTCCCCCGGAGAGTCCTCCTATCTTATTTGCAAGTATCGGTCTGCATGTTTCTACGTCTATGGCCATCGCCCGTATGGTATTTATCGCCGTAATTGCATCTGCGCCGGCTGAGGCGGCTGCCTTAGCTATCTCTTTTATGTCTGCAACGTTCGGAGTTATCTTCGCAAAGACCGGGCAGTCCACAGCTTCCTTAACCATCTCAACTATGAGACTGACCATTTCAGGATCCTTCCCGATTTCAGCCCCAGATCCTTTGATATGAGGACATGAAAGATTCAATTCAATAGCATCCGCACCGGTCTCAGCCGCTATTTCCGCTACCTTCGCGTATTCCTCTGAAGAAAAACCATAAATGCTAACTATAAGTGGAACTTTAAGATCTCGCAACTTCTTAATTTCCTCGGTAAACCTTCGTATTCCAGGGTTTGGAAGTCCAACAGCGTTTAGAATTCCACACTCAACTTGTATAACCGTGGGATTCTTATATCCTTCACGAGGTTTCAATCCTATAGATTTAGTTGTTAAGGCTCCCGCTCCAGCACGGGCTACCTTCATTAAACATTCAGCCGTCATCCCGAGAATTCCAGAAGCAAGAATCGTAGGATTTCGAAGCTTCAAACCCGCTATCTCAACATCCATTTGTACTTGCATATCGTGATGCCTCTACATAAATCACATCTTAATAAAAAAAGGCGTTTTCCCTCTAAAATTTGATGGACACGATAAATTAAATGTATAAAGATAGGCATTTTTAAAGAATTTTTCACATGTGTGGAAAACGTTATTGGCTATGATATTAATAATCTTATGTAGTCGGTGAAAGCATTGAAAACATTCATTGTGCCGTCAGTCATTGGAATTTTAGCATTAAATAATGAAGGGAAGATTATTGAAAAAAGTCTCTTTCCAAGAAACCCTATAGAGATCGCGGAGAGGCTGGAAAGAATAAACTCGGGCGAGACTATATATGAACTGGAGGCATTAGTTAAGAGACTCGAGAAAAAAGGTTATGAGATCTTCGTCTTTGAGGACCTAAGCCTCGCAAGAAACATCCATGAACGACTTGGAGTCTCCTATGAGGTGGAGTCACCATCAAGCGTTGCCAGATTCTTCCGAAAAAATATTGAAGAATACGCTGTTAAGACGCAGTTTCTGAAGTCAACGTCAGAGCTTCCCAGACTCATTTACGACGTATCCATGGAGATATCTAGAAGATCCGTGAGGAAGGCTGCTGAAAGAAGGGATTTTCTAATAGTTCAAGCAGTGGAGACGCTAGATGACTTGGACAAGACGCTAAATCTCTTCGCAAATCGAATACGTGAATGGTACGGGCTTCACTTCCCCGAGCTCTCACGTCTAATAAACAATCATGAAACATACGCAAGGCTTGTATATGATCTGGGAGAAAGGAAATTTTTTTCGGAGGAAAACCTTAGGAAAACTAGTCTGCCCAAGGAAAAGATTAACAAAGTGGCTAGAGCTGCCCGGGCATCTATGGGTGCCGACCTTCGGGATAGCGACATAGACAAGATACGAACTCTCTGTGAGCAATATATGAATCTGCTTGCTGCCAGAAGAAAAATCGAGAGCTACCTTAAAGAAATGATGAAAGAGGAAGCTCCCAATGTCTCAGCGATAACTGGGCCAATACTTGGAGCAAAACTGATAGCATTGGCGGGAGGATTAGAAAACCTAGCTAAAATGCCATCAAGCACAATACAACTTTTAGGAGCGGAGAAAGCCCTCTTCAGATCTTTAAAGACTGGAGCCCGCCCGCCGAAGCATGGTGTTCTCTTCCAGCATGTCTTAGTCCACGGATCAAAAAGATCCTTAAGGGGAAAAATCTCTAGAGCTCTAGCCGGAAAAATAGCAATAGCTGCGAGAACAGACATATTCAGCGGCGAATATATTGGAGACCGCTTGAAGAAAGACCTATTAGATAAGATAGAAGAGATAAAAAAGAAAAGTTTAGAACAGAAGACACCAAAGAAAAAACGTGGGAAGAAAAGAAGATGAGCGTAAAAGTTACGCCTAATCAAAGATTTCAAGGCGTATATAATGTAATCTTAGAAGACGGATCCGAAAGGATAGCTACGAGGAACCTTACGCCTGGAAGAAACGTTTATGGAGAGAGGCTAATACGGGTTGGAGAAGAAGAGTATAGACTTTGGGATCCATTCAGAAGTAAGCTTGCAGCCGCTATACTGAAGGGAATGAAGAACCTCCCTATAAAACAAAATGATAAAGTTCTATATCTGGGAGCCGCCTCCGGAACGACTGCGAGCCATGTATCAGACATAGTCGGAGAAAAAGGCTATGTGTACTGCGTTGAATTTTCACATAGGTCAATTCGCGATCTCATAGACAATGTTTGTAGATTCCGCTTAAACATGGCCCCAATACTAGCCGATGCAAGATTTCCAACAAGATATACGTCTCTACTAAATGAAGTTAACATTATATACTGTGACATTGCTCAGCCTGAGCAAGCCCGCATCCTATCTGATAACGCGAAAATCTTCTTGAAAGACGGCGGATGGACCATGCTTGCAGTGAAGGCTAGAAGTATAGATGTTACTAGAGAACCATCAGAAATCTACCGTAGAGAAATCAGCGTCATAAAAAATGAAGGATTTGAGATATCTGAGGTTATTGATCTCGAACCATATGAGAAAGATCATGCAATGATCATCTCACAATTTAGAATATAATCTCTGCGTGCAGTTTATGGCCTAAGATAAAGCGGATTTTCCTAGATACTAATATATAATATGATCCCTTAGTTTCACGTTAAATATCGAGAAGATCCTCACTAATCCCCTCACTTCATGATCATAAAGTATCATTGGACATTCATTAAATTTTTGAGGATTAAACAGGCTCATTCAGTTTCTTGCCTGTTCTTTTAGTCCATTCGTTTATTGGAATCGCGAACAGTTTTTCCACGTTACTTCTATAGAGATTGTTATATGTACAGAATGATCTGATCCTTCCATCAGGGGTGACGTAATGTATTGCACATCTCTGAATTCTGTCGAGATCTATATTCCATACGTCTTGGAAATGCATTATTCCGATCATGATAACCTTATACATTAGCGATGCTAAAGCCTCATAACTCCCTTTAGTCACCACATTCTTTACCAAGTCTCTTATAAGATTTGACTTGATCATAGGCAGAAACTTCACCATCTCAGCTTTAGCTCGCGTCTTTCTTCCCTTAACTCCAAGATAGTATATGTTCCAGAAGATTCCTGCAAACTTGTCTACATCAACGTAGCGGGTTATGGGTGTGTAGGAGTCATCTTCGATTACTATGAAAGTGGAGGCTCCACACATCGGATGCATTGTAAACTCAGGATATGATCTGCCTTTCAGCACTTCCATACCTTTAGCTATAGGCACAGGCCAATTTACAGGTCTCCAATCTTTGACTAGAATCTTCTCACCCGTCTGCTTCTCTATCAATTTGATAGCGTCTGGTATTGTTATACGCATCTTACGCATCTCTTCCTTACGTGCTCTTCCAGCCATGGAAATAGGCTGAATATTAACGCATCTCACAACATCGCGATTCTTAACAGCATATTCAATTATATTTCCTAAGTCTTTATCGTTCACTCCCCTAGCGAGGGTAACTACCAGAACGATAGATCTTAAACCGATCTTCCTTGCGTTCTCTAAAACCTTATTCTTTATCGGCACGAGATCCATTCTACCCCTAAGTTTCTTATAGATCTCCTCCCTCAACCCGTCAAATTGTAGATAAACAGTATTCATACCAGCTTCATAGAGTTCCCGAAAGTAGTCTATGTCTTCAGCTAGTCTCAAACCGTTGGTGTTCACCTCAACATGAGTTATTCCAGCCTTGTGTGCTTCACGGATTAGATCAGGTAGGTCATTTCTCAGCGTAGGCTCTCCACCGCTGAACTGAAGAGCATTGCAGGACCATGGACTATTAGATCTTAGAAGCTTAATCATTTCAACGATCTGTTCATATGTAGGTTCATAGACATAATTTGCGACTCCAGCATATGCGAAACAGATTGGACAAGCCATATTGCAACGATTAGTCACGTCAATTATGCCTAAGATAGTATGCGTTTTATGCCATGGACACAAACCACAGTCGTAAGGACATCCTTTATTAACCTTGGTTAGGGGATTCTCCAAGCCTGACCCCAAATATCTCGCTGAGTTCCAGTTCTTATAGAACCATTTGTACATCTCAGCGTCCCCCCAGTAGACGTCCTCGAACTTTCCATGCTCGGGACAGGTTTTCTCCAGATAGATTACGCCATCTTCCTCGTATATTCTCATGGGGATCCTTCTAAAACAGACTGGACAGATGCTTACTGAATAAGTCTCAAATTTCTCTTGGCTCTCCATAATGACCATCTCACTTTAGCGAGAAAGATGCTTAACCTTTAAGAATTTCCAAAAGTAACTTATATACTTTTTAGATTTCTGAAAGATTTCTAAGTATCTTGATATATCTAATGAATGTTACAGTTTTAAGTATTACATTCTTCAGATAGAGATCGATTAAGGTAAAGAAGATTACTCTTTGAGTTCATCTATATTCTCTTGCATCTTTTCGAAAGCTACAATTATATCATCCATATCTTCTCTGGATCCGAGAAGCACATTTTGCGGAAGCCACAATCCTTCATTATAACATGCCTTCTCGGTAACTGGCAGCTTCACCTTAGAGTAATCCACGGACTTTCCATAATAGGGACAGGAAAGAGGGCATTTCTTAAAGTAGTTCATGTAAAGCTCCTTATATAGGGGTTTAGAATAGCCTACGCTGACGGGGATCCCCTCAGCTTGCATCGCCTCAGCAAACTCGGCTTTAGAGATCCCTCCAAAAGCTTCAGAATCGTATCTGAAGATGTAGAGGTGATAAGAATTTCTAGTCACGCGCTCATCACTTTCGAGAGGTCTTATACCATCTATCTTTGACAATTTCTCATCAAGATATTGTGCGTTAGCCATCCTTCTTTCAGTCTGCTCGTCAAATCTCTCCAGTTGAACCAGAAGAATAGCGGCTTGAAACTCGGTCATTCGATAGTTTCCTCCGGGAAGATCATGCTTATACCATGGTCCCTTAGGAGACCTTCCACAGTTATGTAGGGACCAAGCCTTGAGATACAGGTCCTCATCATTGGTTACAATCATTCCGCCCTCTCCGCTCGTTATATTCTTGCTGGATTGGAAGCTAAAGGCTCCTATGTTGCCTATAGCTCCAACTCTTCTTCCCTTCCATTCAGAGCCCCATGCTTGACAAGCATCCTCTAAAATGTATAGATCATACTTCTTCGCGATTGATAATAATGCGTCCATATCTGCTGGTCTTCCAGATATATGGACTGGAAGGATGACTTTCGTCTTATCTGAGATTAAAGACTCAACGCTTTTGGGATCTATAGTGTATCTTTCCGGATCTATATCGGCAAAGATAGGAATAGCATTCACGTATAGTACAGATATAGCTGTAGCCATAAATGTATATGCGGGAATAATAACTTCGTCTCCACAACCCACTTCGAGAGCTCTAAGAGAGACCTCTAACGCCGCGGAACCATTAATTACTGAGACCCCAAACTTCGCGTGCTGATATGATGCAAATTTTTCTTCAAACTCTTTTTGGAATCTACCTCTGATACCCCAAATTCCACTCTCCAAAACCTTTTTCAAGGCCTCCAATTCTCTTTCATCAAATATTGGCCACTTGGGAAAAGGCTTGGTTCTTACTGGTTTACCTCCTTTCAGAGCGAGATTGACCATTTACTTACTTCTCCATTTTCGGAATATTATATCACTAAATTATAAGCCTTTACAGAACTTAAACGATAAAGAAAAAGATGATAAAAATTCTGTCTTTACCTGCTTTTCCAGAGTTCTCGTCTCAATAAATCTCTGACCGCGGCTCGTATAGCCGCGCTTCGGCTTGGATACATGTTCTGCCTTACTAATTCATCAAGACCTTCGAGATAAGCCTCAGGGAGGAGAACCGTCACAAGCTTCATAGCTTTTCACACCTACATCTATCATCACATAACATAAAAGATATCTTCTATACATGCCTATAAGGCTTAGGTCTAAAAAAATAAAAAGATAAATAGAAAGGAAGATCTTTCTATTTAATTCGCTGGATGGAAAGGAAGAGAATGGAAGATGAAGGAATTTAATCCTGAAGACTTCGTTGAGACGCAAGTTAAAAAGATAAGGGAAACCATGGGAAGGGAGAAGGCGCTTATAGCGGTTTCCGGAGGGGTTGATAGCTCAACATGCGCCGTATTAACCCACATCGCTATAGGGGAAAATCTTGTATGCGTTATCTTAGACGACGCCTTCATGAGAGAAGGAGAACCGGAGAAAGTTGCTGAAACCCTTTCTAAACCACCACTTAACCTACCAGTTACGATAGAGCATGTTCAAGAAAGGTTTCTCAGCGTTCTCGAAGGATTAAGGGATGCCGAGGAAAAACGTAGAGCATTTAGAAGAACTTTCTATGAGACCTTAAGTGAGATAGCTAAACGTGAGAATTGTAGGTTTCTTGTTCAGGGAACAATACTAGCTGATATAATCGAGACAAAAAGCGGCATTAAGACTCAACATAATGTTCTTGAACAAGTAGGAATAAATACTAGAGAACTATATGGATTCAAGGTTGTAGAGCCGCTTGTAAATCTTCTAAAATGGCAGGTTAGAGAAGTTGCAAGATACCTAAAGATCCCTATTGATATAGTTGAGAGACAACCCTTCCCTGGACCTGGACTCTCTGTAAGGGTTGTCGGAGAGATTAGATGGGACAAGCTAGCTTCACTTAAGACAGCAACGAAGATAACAGAGGAGAATCTATCTAAGTATAAGCCGAGCCAGTATTTTGCAGCTATAATAGACAATAGAGAAAAAATTCCGCGTCCAGATGTCAGAGGAATCACGGAAAAAACCGCTGAGATGCTTGATTTAGATGCTAATCAAGTTTCCATTAAGGTTTTTGCAGACAAGGCAACTGGAGTTAGAGGTGGGGCAAGAGTGTATGGAGACATTCTGGCCTTGAAATGCATTGGGGAAGACGGAAACATAGTTGAGAGAGACCTTATACATCTTCTTGATTTACAAGGAGCAATCCTTAGAGAAAACCGAGAATTTACACGTGTACTTTACCTAGTTGCAGAGCATGGAATCGATAAGTCATACGTGGTTGTTATAAGAGCGGTTGAGACTAGGGATTTCTTAACAGCGAAAGTTTCGGATCTTTCATGGAAAATACTTGAGGAAACAGCTGAGGCTATACTGGAAGAATGCTCAGATGTCTCTGAAGTCTATTACGATATAACGCCTAAGCCTCCAGCAACAATCGAAATGGAATAGATTAATTCTTTTATGCTTAAAATAGAAAAAATCTTGAGAGTGAAAAAATGAGGGTGCTGGTTCATCGGGTAGAATCGATCAGAGATGCATCTGGAAATCTTGGTAAAAGAATCGAACTTGTTGAGGAAAGCGTAGTTCCTAGCTTCGCGATAAGACCGCAGAGCGAGGAGGCACGTATGGTTCAGGAGATGGTTAGGGTTCTACAACAGCAGATGCCGATCTTCGGAGCACGTATGCAGCCATATCAGCCTAAGATGATACTCTTCTTAACAGAGGAGGAATATGAGCAGCTTGGTGTTAAATTCGATGTAAACCAAATTTATGAAGTGACACTTTCAGGACAGGCAATAAAGTTTAGGAAGATATCGTAGATAAACTATCGTATCTGTTTTCGCCTTCTAACTCCTTCACATAAAGTCCACTTAAGAAAGATATGAAGAAGTTAGGATGTAAATCGCATGAGGGTTAGGGCACGCGTCTTCGTAAGCGGACGCGTCCAAGGAGTCTTCTTTAGATATGAAACTAAACGCTTAGCTATACGCCTTGGCGTTTTTGGGTGGGTAAGAAATCTTCCAGACGGGCGAGTTGAGGCCTTATTCGAAGGAGAAAGGGATGATGTTGAGAAGATGATTAAGTTTTGTTATAGAGGGCCGCCGGGAGCCATAGTAAAGGATGTAAAAGTTTTTTGGGAGAAACCAACCGGAGAATTTGATAGCTTTCAGATCCGCTACTTTTAAAGTTATGGAGGTAACCAAAAGGAATAATAATGCTCGTAACAGTGATATTAATGATTAATGGAGGGTTTCTTCCTTAACTTGAATTAAGAAAATATGAGGTGTAAAGATTGAGTCAAGGATGGGTTGAGACATGCCAGAGAATCCTCAAACAAATACAGCTAATGTCACAAAAGAAGGGCAAAGATAGATTAGATCTAATTCAATCCATGAGATTTTCTCTCTACGCATTGCACCGAAGCATTTTAGGATGGCTCAACTGGGTTAATAACCCAGATATAATGGTGGCTTTCAGCCAGGATGAGCTTGAAGAGATGAACAAGAAACTAATCGAGTTCATAACTGAATTCATAAAATATGATATTGAAGTAACGAAGAAGGGAGCAAACAAAAGTATGGATATTCAACGCTCAAGGAGAGAAGTCGTGGAAAGGGAGAGAAGAACTCCCGAGGGTATCTTCTACGTATAGGTATTAGAACCATGTGATATGAGGTACTAATGCTGACTTCTTTCAGAGTCATGTTTTAGGTATTCTGAAGTGACTATTTCTTCCCGCGCTGATATACTCTCCGCTCATTTGGTTACGTATAATCGAGGCGATTCGACGGAAATTATCAGGCCCTAAATACTGTCGGGGCTTGACAATTATGTATTCGTCAGCATCTTCAAAGTAAAGTAAACTTGCGAGATCAGGCGGGAAAAGGCCCTGAACTTTTTCTATCGTTATCTCCTCTTCTCGAGATTCTGCCAGCTGTGAGGATTCAGGGGCGATTGATGACTGGATGGAGATTGGAGAACTAGGAGATTCGGGGAGAGATGCTTCTTGAG
>PIYH01000061.1 GCA_003601695.1 Candidatus Bathyarchaeota archaeon | reverse complement strand
CCCGCACCTTATCTTCCCAGCAATGGTATGAACCCCGGCTAATTATGAAATCGGCAACCTCATTCTTGAAAGGCATCTTATGTGCATCGCCTAGAACAGGGATTATCCTATCTGTCAACCGTTCTTTTTTGATGTTCATGAGCGCGACTTTACATATGGCCTTCTCCTTTTCCAATGCGTATATCCTCAGGTTGGAATGTCTGCATAACTCGATTGCAAAAATAGCCGTGCCACAACCTACGTCCACGCATACGCCTTCCAAAACACCATAGTCCTCAACGATCTGTTTTACCATAGAGGCTATCGCAGGCATGAAATGTTCTCTGACCTTTTTATCAAAACGCTTTGCCTCTAGAAGGTCCATCTCAGTGTAATCAGCAGGGACACGCTCCTCGGTCACAATCTTATCCCTTCTTTTAATCTTTTAGATGACTTCATATAATTTTTCTCTTTGAAAAGTTAAGTATGTGACCCTTTTGCTCTCTTAAAGAAAATAAGTTTGTTCCCTCTATAATTTTTAGTACTCTGTCTTTCTTCATGCGAAAGCAAAAACGGGTGGAAAGATATCCGTTTGGCCTTAAAACCCTATACAACTCCCTTAGTAGAGGCTCTTTATGCTTAATTTCAGGCAGCACTCCATATAACAAGATTACGTCTATACTTTCGTCAGGTAATCCGGTATCCCTATCGGATAGTATTGTGTCTATGTTATGGAAAGCTTCCCTCCGAGCTCTTTCTTCGATCCTTTTTATGGCTAACGGCTGTTTGTCCAAAGCGTAAACTCTCCCCTTTTCACCTACCAAATTGGCAGCTGGAAAAGTGTAAGAGCCGATACCGCATCCGTAATCCAGTATTTTTTGTCCTTCTTTGAGATTGAGTTTACGTACTTCCTCTTCTGGTTTAAAAGGTATGCCTAACTTATCTCTTAATCCTAGGAAGAAGTACTCTATTCTAGGTTTGATGTTGAGGCTTATCATTTTACTTACTGATTCCTATTTTGTATGTTAGCCAGCCGATTTTTACGTTTATTCTTGATCAAACTCAAAATAAAGTTTATATCGAAAAGTCCGGCGTAAATTATCCCTTCCTCAGCATCAAACGTGCTAATGTGCACATGTAGAATTTGACAGCTTGAACCTAAGAAAGTTGCCGATGGAAGCTTCCTCTTACGCTTCAATTCAGTTAACTTTATTTTCATGTTATCACCTACAAGCGCGCAACTTCACTAGGATCGTTGCAAATTCCCGTGCAATATTATTTCCCCAAAAAACACCTTTTCTTGTCAAGGAGAAGCCGCTAGGATCAGTTTGCAAGAGATCTATGGCGGCTAACTTATCCGCGAACTGACGTAAGTGTTCTGAATCCTCGGACAAGTATCCTAAGTCGGTCCAATTTAGCCGTCCGAATTCTATCTTTCCTATAATGTTGTGGATAAAGTCATACCTGTTATCCACCTTGAATCCCATCATTGGCAGCCCCGTTGCGCTGCTTACCTGCTGTCTGTAGGCTTCTATATCCAGAGGATTCATATACATCATGTTTCCCAGTCTACCGCCCGCTCCGGCTCCTAACGCCAAGGTGTCCCCATTTTCATATCTGATGCGAATATACTCGTAGTTGTCTCTTCCCGGCTGAACTAGCTTTGAGAGTTCTAGAATCTCGAATCCTCGATTCAGAAAATAATCAAGAATCATCTCAAAGAAGATCCATTCCTGCTTTAGATCTCCCAGGGGAGGGCATCTTCCCATCTTAATCATCTGATGAAGAGGGGTTCCTTTCAGGAGAATTAGCGAATAGAAGCTGAATCCAGCGATGTTTAATGAGTCCATGACTCTGAGGTCTTCTTTGAGTTCATCCTCAGACTGACCGGGGTAATTGTAGATTAGGTCCATACCCACATTCTGGAAACCTTCATCAAGCAGAGAAGCAAGCTTCTCCGCCGCATATTTCCCGGTTCCAATTCTACCAAGCAGACGCCTCCCCCTATCACAGAATGTCTGAACTCCAACACTGAAGCGGTTTATCCCCTCATCCTTGAAGACTGCGATCTTATCCTCCGTTAAATCAGACACAGTTGTTTCAATCGTTAATTCAGCGTCTGGAGAAAGCGTTAGATTTGATTTTAAAGATTGCAGGATTTTCCTTAGGTCTGCGGCTTTAAGCGTTGTAGGGGTTCCGCCGCCAAAATACACCGCATGATAAACTCCTTCTTTAACATAAGAATAGGAAGAATACGTCTGAATCTCCTTAATTACTAGTTTGTGATAGTCGCTGGGAGGCGGCATTTGAAAACGGCGGAGATTACAAAACGTGCAGCGTCTCGTGCAGAAGGGTACATGAATGTATATTGCACGTCGCCGCGACTTACGCTTGTAAACGTCGGGAATCGTCTTAAGATTGCTGACGAAGTTAACTCGTTCAGATATAAGTGTACGAAGCGGCGCTTCCGCATCATGATGGCTACGCATACGATCAGAATAGGGCCAGCGAGGGTTAGGGGAAATCTCTCTTCCCTTCATCCAACGTTTCTCCAAAGGAGCAAAGTTCCCTCTCTAGTTAACAGGTGTCAAAGGTATGATATATGGCGTCCCCGAATTGTTAATCTCCACTTCGACTCCATAGACTATTCTTATATTCTCTTGAGTGAGGACCTTGGCTGGCTCGCCGGCGTCGTATATTTTCCCTTTATGCAGAAGGATGATCTTATCGGAGAATCTGGATGCTAGATTTAAGTCGTGAATCGCAATTAGAGCTGCTATTCTCTTCTTTTTAACAACAGATCTGATTATGCCTAAGACTTCAAGCTGATGCTTAATATCGAGGTTGCTGGTGGGTTCATCGAGAAGAATAACTTGCGGCTCTTGAGCCAGAGCTCTTGCAATAATGACTTTTTGCCTCTCACCCCCACTGAGCTCGTTGAGGTGTCTGAGTGCCAAGTCTTCAATTCCCATCAGGGCGAGTGTTTGAGATGCAATTTCTCTGTCTTTAGGGCTTACACTCCAATTTATGTACGGTCTTCTTCCGAGTAGCACTGTGTCGAACACCGTTGATGGGAAGGAGCTTACGGAAATCTGGGGGACGTAACCTAAGAGCTTTGCAAGTTCTTTCAGTTTCATTTCTCTTACGTCTTTTTCTTCGACTAAAACAACTCCTTTTTTAGGCTTTAGAATCTTGTTAATACATTTGAGAAGTGTAGTTTTTCCCGAACCGTTAGGACCAACTAGACTTACAACGTTTCCCTCATCCACACTCATGGTGACATCTTCTAGTACGGGTCGACTATCGTAGCTAAAGTTCACTCCTCTAATCTCAAGCTTCATTCCCAATACCTCCTCCTCTTCTTCAATAGTAGATAGAGGAAGAACGGTCCCCCAATGGAACTCATCACTATTCCAACGGGAAGTACGGCTGGTGGCATTATCGATCTTCCTATAACGTTTGCGGTGACAACCATTATGGCGCCTATAACGGAGGAGCAGGGTAGAAGAAACCTATGATCTCCGCCGATTACCAGCCGCGCTATGTGGGGCGCTACTAGGCCGACGAAGCCGATGATTCCAGTGAAGGAGGTGATGCTGGCCGTTATTAACGCCACCAATATCATGGATGCGGTTCTTACCCTAGCTGGATTAACGCCTAAGCTGACGGCGACCTCGTCTCCTCCAAACGCCATGGCGTTCAGGTCCCAGCAGTACTTCATAAGGAAGGGAAGGCATACGAGCATTATAGCTGAGACCAGTATGATATCCTCCCAGGATGCCCGCATAACACTTCCAAAGATCCAGTGGGCCACAGCCATGAGATCTCCTTCTTCAGCACAATACTGCAGGAAGGAGGTAATTGCGCTGAAGGTGTATGTTAAGGCGATTCCGACAAGTATGAAGGCCTCAGGCGTCGTCCCTCTCAGCCTTCCGAAACCTATGATCAGGAGGGATGTGATCATGGAAAAAACGAATGCATTCGCCACTATAAAGTATCTCCCGCTGCCTACAAAGCTGATTCCAAGGATTATGGCTAAGGAAGCCCCAAGAGTAGCTCCGGAGCTTACTCCTACAGTAAAAGGACTCACCAGAGGATTTCGCAGAGCTCCCTGCATCACCGCCCCACAGATGGCAAGCCCAGCCCCAGTGACCATAGCCATAGTAACCCATCGAAGCCTCAGACGCCAGACAATAACGCTTGCAAGCTCACTGCTCTTCACACCGCTGAAGGGGAATATCCTCGCGATAATCGCGTGAAACACATCATTTACTTCTAGATGTACGCTTCCGAAAGAAGCTGACACCGGCACCAAGATTACAAGAGTAACGAGGCATAAAAAAATAAAAAGGGCCTTTCTCGCGGTAATCTTTGAATAGAGTTTACTGCAAGGGAGACTTTGCATCTTAGCCTCTTGTGTTTCGTTGGATGTCAACTGGTTGCTCACCATGGTGATGGATAAACGAATATTCCTACGTAAGGCACATGCTGGAATCTTTCAAAGTATTCTTTGAGAAAAACTTCAACGTCAACATCCGCGAAAAGCTCTGGATAAAGCATCTTAGCTATGTAGACAACTGCTATGCATTTTTTAGGTCCAGCTGAAAGATATTCGGAGAGCAAATATGTCTTGTTATTCGCTACCGCGTCTACTCCGTTCCATCCGTCACGTTCTGCACGGGCGTATAACTCATCTAGGTATGCCTGTATGGGCGCTGAATCTGTTATGTTATATCCCAGAACTCCTCTGCTATCCTTTAGTATCACCTGCGGATTATTTTTAATGAGATCTTCAGGGCTTATCGTTATGTAGTATCCACGTACTTTACCGAAAACGTTTTTTCCTCCGGCTTTCGTTATCATTTTACCTATTGCCGATATTCTAGTGCCGGTAAGATAGTCCCCGCCATGATGTTCAAAGTAGACCCGCACTTTCTCTTCATCTGGAATCCCGCTTACCTTGCTTTCAACAACATTGGAGATATTTTCAAAGAACTCAATAAGTTCATCGGCTGCGGATTTTCTTCCAAACATGATCCCCAACGTTTCAATATCGCTGTAGAGGGTTTCAAATCTATAGCAGTCGATTCCGATGACTGGGATGGGAGCTAACGTTTCCACCATCTCACCGAAGAATCTGCGAACTGCAGGATGCACACCGTACTCGATCACGGCATCTATCCCGCCTACAGTCTCATTCAATGCAAATATCACTTCGTAGTTTGGCTTATCATGTGCAAACTCACATACGGCGGGTTTTTTACTCAGCTCTGGCCAGTAGGCAGGGTTACGACTTATGGATCCGCTTACCCCAACTACGGTATGTGTCATATTAAGTGCACGTATGACTTCAGCCGCGGACGGATTAATGACAACAACCTTCCTTAAAGGATAAGGTATCGTAACATTTCTGCCAAGTGAATCCCTAATAATGATCGTGCGGGGCATCATTTCCTCTAACTCAGATATCTTACTTTGGGAGGCGCTGATTTGAGATTCTAACTCAGATATCTTGCTCTGGAAGGCGCTGACCCGCCCTTCCAGCTCGTTGATTCTTGGCAGCGTGACTGCATATCCAGCTATTAAACCGACAACCAATCCCACGATGAGTCCTATCGTCAGTACTTTGCTATTCATTTTCATTCCCACATAATGTTTGACAGCGTTAATTGTGGTATTAGATAAATTTATAGATTGCCCTAAAAAAGTTAGAGTAATCTAAAAAATCTAGCAAACCACATACCCTGCGTCAAAAGCTTCGTCATCATTCGCTCGGTTTAACTTTGTCTCTCCCATTCTCAACATCGATCCGAGTACTGAGGATGCCAAGGTTAGCATGGAGAGCTGAGAAGCTGAAGCAACCTTTCCAGCTTCACGGATCATAAGAAGATACAGCTATACGAAACATCTATGGAATCTTAAAGCCGGATGGGTGAGAGATCAGCGGATAAATTATAAATCACCCTCCCAGAGACGGGTTTGAAATCTTTTGTGATGAATGACCCCCTGAATGATCATTCAAAATTTTATAAGCAGATTCAAAGAGCATTCATCCGTAACTCCGCAAGTATATATACTATTTTTACGCAGACCGGAGAAAAACCCCATATAAGCATGTATACACATTTTTATACACGGCTCTGGAGATTTAAATGAAAATCCATCCACCTCAGCATCTAATCGAAAAGCTCGATCAGCTCGTGAAAGCCGAGTTCTCCAGCAACCTCTCGGAGTTTCGCTATGCATAGAGTTTTAAATAAGAGCTGTTATGGTTCCGACTCTTATTTTGATTTTTCTCGCCACTTAAACGTTATGAGCGCAATTTCCTCTTCCAGAATCACTATTTCTTTTTATAAGAAGAGTGCTTATCTCACTTATACTCGTGAATACCTTGGCCCAAACGCCACTGCTTATTATCGCCCTGAGCGCTTCGCTGTAAATCTTCGTCAGCAGGGTCTCCGCGTCAAGATCCGTCATCATATTCTCATATTTCTGGCCGATTTGAGTCATGTATTTGAGGCTCTCATTTCCAAGTTCGCTTAGAAGGTCAAAGTCAGAGGGAATCTTCACGGTTTGCTCCCATGTCTTCCTGATCGCTTGGAAGGCGCTGGTCATATCTCCGATGAGCTGAAGCGTGCTTAGCATTCCTCTTAGACGCTCAATGTGGATTGAGAGGAAATACTTCTTTAAGTCTTCAGGGATGCGCTTGTAATCCTCAATAAATACGAGTGCAACTGGCTCGTAATATTTCTCCAGTATGCCATGGGGGCCAGGCATGGCCCATTTTATTTTGATGAGCTTCATTCTCCGCAATACCATGAGATGATGACCGACCGTCGATTTTGAAAGATTCAGTCTCTCAGCAAGTTGCGTTGAAGTTTGAGGCTTAATATTAAGCAACCTCAGAATCTCCCTTCTAACGGGATCTGCGAGTATTTTTGGGTTGTCAACTATCTTTACAGCTCTTCTTAAACCCGTCGTTCCTTCCTTATCTCCCTTATGCAATCATCATCACCAAAATACTTGTTTTTACATTAACCGAAAATCTTATATGTCTTTCGCTTTCTATAGATAGAACCAGTAAGATACGACGTATTAAACCGGTGTGATACGTATTTGCGGTGCGATAGGTGCAATAAATTGATAAAGGAAGTTAAGAACATTAAGAATATAATCTTCCCGAAAGTTTCGAACCGTTTATCCAAGATCCTAGTTCTGGTGGATGGATCAGAATCCTCAATGAATGCTTTAGAGCTAGCTGTTGATTTAGCTGCGACGTATGGATCAAAAATCTGCATAATCAACATCGTCCCGACATATCATCTTTACAGTTGGCTGATGGCTCCTGGGGATGCATTTTGTCATGAAAGTTTATTCATTCAAACCGATGTTCTGAAAGAAATGGAAGAAGAAGCCAGAAGCATCCTGATTTCCACTCTAACCTTGGTGCAGAGCATCGGTATAGAATCTTATGCAATAATGGGAAAAGGCCATCCAGCCAGTGAGATTGTTCGGATAGCGAATCAAGAGAATGTTGACCTTATCGTGATCGGAAACACCAAATCTAACATCTTCACCAGATTAATACTTGGAAATGTCATTCACAGCATTATCCGTAAAGCACCATGCCCCATTCTAATCGTAAAAAGAGATAAGACACATGAAGATAATAAATAAGATTATTGTTTTCAGCTACATATTATTCGCCCCCTTGCTTATGGTTCTCTATTTAAATAGAGTTGCAGCAATCATAGTTCTGGAAGTTTCATTTTCGGCAATCCTTCTAGGCGGGTTTCTCTGCGCACAGGATGATTCTCACAATCAAAACGGTAAAAATAAGAAGGGAGGAATACGATTTGGCTGAAATTCGAGTAGCAATAGCAGGAGTC
>PIYH01000060.1 GCA_003601695.1 Candidatus Bathyarchaeota archaeon | reverse complement strand
CTGCTGTGCTGTGAATTTTCCGAAGATTGGAGATGCTGATCTTAACACGATAATGGCTTCTTTGCCTGATTCTATGACAAGATCGTACTGTTAGCAATCACATATATACTCATCATTCACATAGAGTTTAACTGCATCATTAGCTTGAAGCGCTAAGTGAAGTCTAGAATCGGCGGATCAAGGAATATGGAAAGTGTAGTTGTTCGCTTTGGTCAGAGAAAATCTTTCTATGCTACCATGTCTAGGTCTTAGTGAGGGACGGATCAGCTGCAAGTACATAAAGTAAGCAATACTAATAAAGAGCAAAGAGATAAAAACAAGTAAAGTAAGTAATTGAGCAGTAAACGTCATATCCTCCTTCACTTCCTTGGAACCTTACAAGGAAGAGTTACATAACAAGTTACGTAAAAACGAGTAATCACACTTACCTTTACAGACATACTTGTGAAGCATCCTCTAGCCTCAACGCAGTCTACACCAGGCATCCTTAGAAATGCGTGATATAATCTCATTCACTTTCTCCCTGTCAGAGAGAACCATAAAGATTCACTTCGCCGATAATACTTACTCTATCATGAGGAATATGAACATTACGTTGCTCCTTCTAGGCTCTAGGGGATACCATGGATGATCAATAAGAAAGCATCTTTCATCATATACGGCAGACTGTCAGCCGCCTTATTGTCGGTTTACATGTGCTAAAGTGCATGTATCATGAAAAGGATTAGGAGCAAAACAGTATCCGAATTCATAATATAGGAGTATTAGTCTATTTTCTTGTCTCATTCCTCATAAATAGACGGTTTAAATGCGAAGCCAAGATACGCATAGATCATAGTTAAGTCTAAAAATTCAAGATATGATTTAGAAGATCACTGAGGTTAAGGTTACAAACAATCAATCATCTTCTTGAAGTGTGGATCAGGGTTAATCTCTAGGTGTACCCCAACAATAAATGGAAGGATTAGACGATTAGAAACAGACGATAAAATCAAGATTCTTTTTCGGAAAATAACTAAAATTCAAGTTAGTGCGGGGGGCGGGATTCGAACCCGCGCAGGCCTATGCCAGCAGGTCCTAAGCCTGCCTCCTTTGACCGCTCGGACACCCCCGCTCAGATACTGGTGTATCAAAATATCATAAGTATTCCTTTTTTTATTTTTTGGATTCCCAGCATTCTCTCGATGAAGCTCACTAGTCATTTTTATCTCTGCTTGTATGTTCCTCGCTGTATTCTCTTTGAAAAAGGTTATCTTTACTAATTTTTTATAATCTCTTAGCTAGGAGTGATCAATATGTCCGGAGAGAATATTTCTGAGCGTTCGATTATGGCTGACGAATATGAGGTTCGCATGGATCTTCTCTATACTGAGGAGCATGAATGGGTTAAGGTTGAGGATGGAAACGCTAGGGTGGGAGTTACAGATTATGCTCAGAAAAGCCTCCACGAGATAGTTTATGTTGAGCTACCTAAAGAAGGAATGGAAGTTAAACAGATGAAGCCTATGGGAACCGTGGAGTCGATTAAGGCTGTCTCTGAAGTTTATTCTCCAATATCTGGGAGAGTCATTAAGATTAATGGAAGATTGAGGGAGTCCCCGGAGCTTGTGAATGAGTCCCCATATGATGAAGGATGGATAGCGTTGATTGAACCTTCAAATCTAAATGAGGAATTAAAGAGGTTGCTAACTCCGAAGCAATATGCAAATCTCCTTCGGAAGATTATCGAGAAGAAATGATGTGAAGAATATGAAGAGAACTGTCTTATTCAGTTTTCATGAGAAGCATGGTCATATAGGAAAGTATGCTGGTTACGAGATGCCATTATGGTATAAGGGAGTAATATCGGAGCATATGGCCGTCAGAGATAGAGTTGGAGTCTTTGACACTTCGCATATGGGAAGACTGCTCATAAAAGGCTCTCAAGCAGCTAATCTTCTAAATTACATATCAACGAATAATTATAGTCAACTGGATGTTATGAAAGCCCAGCATGCCTTCCTCTGCAATAGTAGAGGAGGAGTAATCGATGATTTCTTAGCGTTTAAACTAGGGGAAAACGAGTTTTTCTTGGTAGTTAATGCGATGAACCGCGAGAAGGATATTGAATGGATAAAAGAGAATATGGGTTCATTCAACGTCACGCTTTTAGACTTAACAGAGAAAGTGCCGATGATAGCGGTTCAGGGACCACTATCATCCAATGCTCTTAGAAAAATCTTCGGAGATGAGATTGTTAAGCTCAAGCATATGTGGAGCTCATGGTTCAGCTTTGATGGAGTCAGAACTCTAATCTCAAGAACGGGCTATACAGGCGAAGATGGCTTCGAGCTATATCTCTTAGAAGAAGAGAAGGTGTTTGATTTATGGGATGCCATCATGAAGGCTGGAAGCGAATTCAATATTGAGCCATGTGGACTCGCAGCTAGGGATACTCTTAGACTTGAGGCAGGATTCTGCCTTTACGGCAATGAACTTGACGAGGAGACTACGCCGATAGAAGCGGGACTGAAATTCGGAGTGAGGTTTGATGATCGAGAATTCATAGGAAAGGAAGCCCTTCTGCGGCAGGTTAGAAAAGGCGTAAGGAAGATTCGGGTCGGATTAAGGATGATTGAGAGAGGCATACCAAGAAAAGGAATGAGCATACTGAAGAGTGGAAAAGAGATCGGCTATGTGACAAGCGGCACAATGTCTCCGTTGTTGAAGATTGGAATAGCGATGGGATACGTTTCTCCTAAATATTCTAGAGTTGGGGAGAGAGTTGAGATCTCAGTAAGAGGACGCCTCGCCGAGGCTGAAATAGTCAAGTTCCCATTTTATGATAAGAGACAATATGGAAGAAAAAGGGAGACGAACCTTAAGGCTTGACTATTCCTTCATAAATTTCCGCTTATACATTCTCCAGCTTAGACATAGAGTTCTCGGATGGGAAGCTTTAACCTCGTCAATTGGACCTACGGAGGTATTATGCGGCGCACTTAAAACTTTTTCTGGATTCTCATAGGCTTCCTTAGATATGGCTTCCATCACTTTAACGAATTCGTCCAGCTCCTCTATAGATGCTGACTCCGTTGGCTCTATCATTAATGCCTCGTCAACTATAGGTGGGAAATATATTGTTGGTGCATGAATACCATAATCAAGAAGTCTCTTCGCAACATTCTTTGCCGAGACTCTTGTCTCAGACTTCAGCCCTGAGCAGCTCGCCACAAACTCGTGTTTTCTAGGCTTACCCTTGCCATAGGGAATCTCAAAACCTCTGATACATGATATCTTTGAGGCTAAATAGTTAGCGTTCAACACAGATATCTCAGATATGCTCTTTAACCCTTCAGCTCCGACTGTTAGGATATAAGCGAACGCTCGCACTATGACGTCAAAGTTACAGTAAAATCCTTTAACCTTTCCAATGCTGTGAGGAACATTATAGTTCAGATAATATTTCTTTCCGTCGTATTCGACAAGCGGCACTGGCAGAAAATCTTTAAGGTGCTCCTTAACCCCGACTGGTCCGGCGCCCGGTCCTCCTCCACCATGCGGGGTTGAGAAGGTCTTATGTAGATTCAGATGCACAATGTCGAAACCCATATCTCCAGGCCGTGCCTTTCCGAGAATAGCATTCATATTCGCTCCGTCATAGTAGAGTAATCCTCCAGCATCATGGATTATCTCCTCTATCTCTCTAATTCTCTCCTCAAATATTCCGAGGGTATTCGGGTTTGTCAGCATCAACCCAGCGGTTCTTGGGGAGACAGCCTCCTTCAAGGCTTCTATATCTATGCATCCGCTATCATCTGAAGGAACCGTTACAACCTCGAAGCCGCCCATTGATGCACTTGCCGGATTAGTTCCATGAGCTGAATCAGGAACTATAATCTCCCTTCTCTTCTTAAGTTCATCATGCATCTGATGATATGCTCTAATTATCAATATGCCGGTGCACTCTCCATTCGCTCCAGCAGCTGGTTGCAGGGAGAATTTATGCATCCCCGTGATCTCGCAGAGCCAGAGATCCAGCTTATACATGACCTCAAGCATGCCCTGCAGAGTCTCCTCGGGCTGGAAAGGATGTATCCAACGGACTTCATCCAGTGAAGCCACAGCGTCATTCATTTTGGGATTATACTTCATCGTGCAGCTCCCGAGCGGATATAAGCCGTTATCAACTCCAAAGTTCATCTGTGAAAGCCGAGTGAAATGCTTCACCACCTCGACTTCTGAGACTTCGGGAAGATCCGGAAGCCGTCGCCTCCTAAGATTTTCCGGAATATCACGCAAGGCTGATCTATCCGTATCTCTGATTGAGGGAATACTGTAACCTCTCCTACCCGACGATCCAATACTGAATATTAAGGGTTCAAACCATCTAGCCTGCCTAAACTCTCCCATTCACTCATGCCTCTAACGCTTCTTTTAAGGATTCACAGAGACTTTCAATCTCCTGCAAAGTATGCATCTCCGTTACACAGTAGAGGGATGTCTGCCCCAGCTCAGGAAACTCGCTGGTTAAATCTTTCCCGCCGATTATCCCCTTCTCCAGCAATCTGCGATTTATTTCTCGAAGAGGCTTTGAAGACCCATCGAAGTTAACTGTGAACTCTTTGAAGTGGTGAGCGTCAAAGAAGGGAACACGCACCCCATTGATCTGGGAAAGCTTCTCTATGAGGAAACGTGTCCTAGAAATTATTATTTCGCCTAGTTCCTGGAAGCCTCTCGGTCCTAGAAGAGCCATGTAAACAGCCGCCCTTAAAGCGTAGAGAGCTTCATTAGTGCAGATATTCGATGTAGCCCTATGGCGGCGTATATGTTGCTCCCGCGTCTGGAGAACCATGCAGAACGCTTGTCTCTTCCCATCTAAGGTTGTTGTCATTCCTATTATTCTTCCAGGCATCTGCCTTATGAGATAATCCTCGCCTCTACAAGCAAAAATTCCTAGAAGTGAACCTCCGTTCATGTAGTTTCCTAGAGGCTGCCCCTCCCCAATAGCGATATCCGCTCCGTAATCTCCAGGAGGCCTTAAAACGCCTAGAGAGATAGGATCAACTCCTACCAGGAAGAGGCCTCCCGCATCATGCACGACCTCGGCTATCTCCTCTGGAGACTCTATCAAGAAGCCTAAATATGATGGATTCTCAACGTATACTCCAGATGTTCTATTTGAAACCTTCCTCTTAAGGTCTTCCATATCGATCTGACCATTCCTCAAGCTCTGATTTACCTCTATGATTCTTATCCCGGCTGGTTCAGCGTAGTTCTTGAGAACCATCAGCTTGTCGCGGCTTATGTAGTGGGGAACTAGAAACTCATTTCTCCTCGTAACTCTCGCAGCCATTCTCGCCGCTTCCCCAAGCGATGACGGCCATCCATACATTGAACAGTTCGCTACGTCCATATCCAAGAGTTCACATATCATGCTTTGATACTCGAAGAGAGATTGAAGAATTCCTTGGCTTATCTCAGGCTGGTATGGAGTATAACTCGTTAAGAACTCGCTTCTGGAGGAAATGTAGTCGACTGCCGCTGGAACGTGATGCGGCCATGCTCCAGCTCCTAAGAAGCACGTCATCTCCTTGACCGTGAGGTTCTTCTTCAGGACTTTTTCGATCTCTCGCTTCGCCTCAAGCTCGGATAATGGATTAGGCAGGTTTAGATCTCTTTTTAGACGGATCTCCTCGCTTATATCCGAAAAGAGCTCATCGATCTCCTTTATGCCTATTGCGTCCATCATCTTTTTCCTTATCTCTTCAGTGTCATTCGGAATATACTGATCATGCATTCCCCTCATCCCGCCTTAGCATAAATTATTTTTTAGCACTCACTCTTGAAACTGTTTCTATTCAATCTTAAGGATCCGCCACTCTCTATAATCCGTTATCACTTTAATGCGGCCTTTAAGAAGGTTATCGACCTCGCGGTCTCCAGTGTCGACCCTTAAGCTTCCCTTAAGCCTTCTAATCTTATTTTTGGTAGCTAGAATCAGAATATGTTCCTTTCTAACATTCTTTATCACTTCGGGACTTATCTGCTGATTTCCCCTGCCAAAGATTATTCCTTGTCCGCCTATGGGGGAAATAATTATCCACGCATCCTTCCAGTCCTTAACGGTCTCCAAAATAATTTTCTCATTCACATCCGGGATTAACTGGCCGTTCCAGTATAGGTCAACACCTAAGAGCGTCTTTTTTACTCCTAATAGATCGGTCACCGCCTTGACGGTTGTTCCAGGACCCAGAATATACGTTGAATCTGGCTTCATATTCTCGATCACGAATCTCGCTATCGCCTTCTGATTCTCCCTTTCATCTATAGTTTCTGGACTCGGCGTCTTTGTTCCTTGAATTCTAAGAGGGAGATATGGCACTTTCAAGTAGCCGTAGAGGTGAATCTCCAATCTACCCTTCCTAAAGGACTCCTCATCTACATCTACAACCTCCATCTCCGCCACATCCGCTTCTCCATCAACAAAGGCTTTGACAACCTCCGCAGCCTCTGAGGGACTAACGGCGAATACCCCACTATACATCTTAACTCCAGAAGGCACCCCTAAAACTATCGCTTCATCCACATCTGAACTCAAGGCGTCAAGCACATCCCTGGCTGTTCCATCCCCGCCTACAAAAACTATTAGATCCACTCGATACTTCCCGGATATCAGCATCTTCACAGCGGCTTTAGTATCCTCAGCTATTGTTTTATCCTTTCTCTGCAATGGCAGAACATTAAAGTCTATACCGACTCTTTCAGCTTCGCATTCGCCCATCAAGCCGGGAACTGTTACAAGCTTAATCTTTCCGGAAACTATATATGCCTTAAGATCTTTGAGGAAAAACTCCGCCCTTTCCGGTGCCACGGGCCTAGCTCCAAGCCTAATTGCTTCTTCAACAACGCCATCAGTTCCCTTTAAACCCACACGCCCACCCATTCCGGCTATGGGATTCACCACAAAACCTATACTTATAATCCTCTCAACTTTCATGTCTATTCTCCAACACTTAAGAAGATTAACTCAACCGATCAGCCAGCTATAAGAAATAATACCCAAAGTATTTAACATCAATGTTCATTTTGATACTTACATTTCCATTCAAGGTGTCTCAAAAATATGGGAATAATATCTTTGGTTGTTTTCGTCGGGAGCAGCGTATCTTCATATCACGCTAGCTATTAGGGTTAATCCTAGAGATTAATTCATTGTTATGGAATGTACTTGAAATATCTTGTTAAGCATAGTGTTATAGCTGAGAACGTGGCATTTTAATCTACTTCTCATCTAAAGATTTAGCGCTAGCCCTTGCTAAAAGGAGGCTAAACAAGCAAATAGTATGTTTAGACATTTAATTATACGAGTAGTATCTTTTCTCGAGATGCTTCATTCTTTTTGCGATATACTCTCTATATTTTGGAAGGCTGATCCGAATATTCATCAATCCATTAAACATAAGAACTGCATCTCTCAGCACTCTTACTTTAGATCCAGCCTTGCTCGACCAGTAAATCGGAATCTCCTTTACTCGTAAGCCGCAGGTCAGCGCTTTAACTATTACCTCAACATCAAAGAAGAAACTTGAGAATTGTATCGGACCTATGATTGAGAATACTTCTCTTTTAAATCCCTTAACGCCGCACTGTGTATCATGCACATCTATATCAAAGAGTAATCTAACGATCCTATTGAATACTCTTCTCATAGCTACACGTAATGGTGGGGGTGGAGGATCAAGGATACTGAGCTTATGAGCCCTTTAGCCTATAATTACATCATAGCCTCTCCTTAGATACTTCACGATATTCATGATTGTCTGAGCATCTGTCGGGTAATCCGCATCTAAAAGGATGATATATCTACCATGCGAAAACATGACTCCCCTAAGGAAACCCGCGCCCTTACCCGATCTTCTTTTTGCATGGATAACAACCATTCTCTCGCCATACCGTTTCTTTATCCTCTTTAAGATTAACG
>PIYH01000059.1 GCA_003601695.1 Candidatus Bathyarchaeota archaeon | reverse complement strand
AGAAAAGAAAGCGATTTCCGTACCACAACTTTCTCCTTTTAACAAATTATTTGATGAAAAACATTTGAATGATCTTCTACTTTTGAAAGAAAAAGCGTACGATTGCGATAAGAAAACTCGAGAGCTGCTTTTTTGCAATGATCTCTGAGCTGCTAAACTTCTCTTATGCGCTTCTCAGCAGATCGATGAGTTCTTTGTCGAACTGTCTGAAGCCGACAAAATCCTCGTCCAGGAAAGCCTCACCCTGAAACGTTTCAGCTCACCTTCCAAGTTCTCGACAAGCCTGCGTAGAAGCCTGTTCTCGCTCTGCAGCTGCTTAAGCTCCTCCTCTGTACTCTTCAATCGCCTGATAAGTTCGAGACGGCTTAGGTAGCCCTCCTCACCTCCTCCCGCCTAATCGAATCCTCAACGCGTTCCACAACATACTTTGAGATTGAAACTCCAGCCTTCTTGGCTCTACGCTTCCAATCCTCAACCATCTCCAGAGAAGGCAGATAAACGTAGATTGTACGTTGCTAAATCGTCTCCGTCTTTCCGCGTCCGCGGTTAGAACTCATGAATCATCAAGAAATATTGGCCGATGCTGCTAAAAAATTTACCAGTAAAATGGAGCCGGGGATGGGATTTTAGACTCGCCTTCCATCTTAATCTCCGATTCTAAGTTAGCCGGCTCCTTTAAGTAGTTTTGAAATCAACTTTCTGAGCGTATAGAGCCGTGCTCTTAGTCTATACTCATAGTCTGAATTCGATCATCGGCTCATAGATCAGACTCAAAATTTATTCAGAAAGTTAAGCGTGGAGTCAATGAGCATTCAGCCTTGCTCGAGCAAGTATTTATACTAATTTTTTCATGCTGGGGGGAGATCTGAGCGCTAATTTTGAGACGGCTCCATCCATCTAGCCAGATCGATCTACTCGGCCTTATCCTGGAGTTCGGCCTTCTGAATAGCGTTTATGATACCATAAATGGTTTCTATTCTTGCTGGCTCTTAGGGGTTGCTTCCAGGATAAAAAATATGGAAGTTTAGGGTAGCCATCGGGGTTTTCTGAACCAGATTTTAGTTTTAGTCTGGAGGACTTTTTCCCAGCCTTCCGCTATAGCCTGGCTTATGCCTTCCTCATCGTCTAGGCTTAAGGCTTTAACGTCATAGAGTCTAGGCTGAGCTGGCTGGATATGCAGATAAATCATTGTAGTCTCGAGGTCTTTGTGGCCTAGAGCCCTCTGGACTAGCGCTAGGTCTTTCGTAGCCTGGTAGAGCCTAGTAGCATAGGCATGCCGATATGCATGCAGTCTTAAACCCCTAACATCGTAGCCCTGGCTTCTTAGAACCTTCCTAACATGCTCAAGAATCCTCTGGGCATACTTCCGTTTTAGCGGCTTCTTAGGGTCATGCTCTAGACTGAAAACATAATCATCGGCACCCTTTCCCTCGCATAGAGCCTTCAACAGGCCTGCTAGAAGCGGGCTTATTGGAATCTCCCTTTCTCTGGTGTACCCCCCTCGCTTCAGGGTCCTCAACCTTACCTTTTCAGACTCAAAGTCTATATCCTGAACCCTTAGATTGAATGGCTCGCTAGGTCTAGCCCCTGTTTCATAAAGCAGCCTAAAGTAGGCTCTCCATCTGGCTCTCTTAGGGATCACTAGGCTAGCCTTGAGCACCTTATCGCTTGGAACATAGGGTAGAGGACGCCGATGCCGGCGCTTAGGAACCTCAAAAATCGGCTCTGGTAGTTTGTGAATTCTGCAGTAATGCCGATAGGCTGATATCGAGGCCTCCAGCCTATGACCCTTCAGAGCCGATATAGCCTTAGCCGTAGCCTCAACATTATCCAGGGTTCCTAGTTCTAGCCCCAGCCGAGTTAAGGCATCAGCATAATCTTTTAGCGTGCTCTCTGAGAGCCGGTTCCTTAATGCCATTAGAACCTTAAGGATCCTCCCCCTGGTTTCAGGGTCTAGCCTGTTCCATCTATTCCTTCTGGCCGTTAGTGAGGTGCAAGCTCCGCTAGTTGGAGCCGGGGATGGGATTTGAACCCATGTATAGCGGGTCTGCAGCCCGCCGCCTGAACCTCTCGGCCACCCCGGCGTTGTCTGAACAGCCCAGAGATATTCAAACATAAACTTGCTCTTATACCTTTTTCTCGTGCTAGGAAAGTGTCAATTTACATTTTAATTATCTGTGCGTGTGGAACTCCGCTTATTTCTATGACTGCTTCTGGATGAACGTAGCCGCGCTCTATAGCTCGCTTAACAATCCTTGTTCCAACAAGATTCACAATTGTGCTCTTTTCAATTAGGTTTACGGCTTCCTCGATGCTTGTCTTAAATCCCTTATAAAACTCTTCTTTAACCTCGAAGACTATCCCTGAATCCTCGAAGGTTTTGCCGAGGATATCAGCGTCGCAGGCGGCTAAAAGAACCTGTCTCCTCCATCTTCGAATCTTAACATAGGCCTCCAATACTAGCATCTTCCAGAATCTTTCCGTTCAGATAGGTCTCAAGGGAGATCTAGCTCCGCATGCTTCGCACTGAAGGAAGTATAGCCTCTTCTCCTTGACGATCTTTGTATCCGGCCTCTTACAGATTGGACATATGACATATTCGTTAATGTAGCGTTTAATCAGTCTCTCAATGGTTTCAGCCTCAAATCTCCCTTGGAAGATAGCTCTTCCCCCTTCGGCAGTAGCGGCTGTAGCGAGTTCTCTAGAAAGATACTTCAATACGTGTTCAGGTTTCCTATTAGTTACATCACAGATTTCTTTAAAGTTATGCAGAGTGGTTCTGGATCCGGAGATCGTCACGAGAGGCTTTGGAATTTCGAATCTCTCACGTTTAAAAACTGAGGGAGGAAGAGCCTTGTAGACCTCGTTCAGCATTCTCTCATAATCTAAACTCATACCTGAATCCTCACAATATATAAAGAATTTATCACCTAAAATATTTATCCGAAAAATAAAGGGCTAGAGGACTAAAGCAAAAAGCATCTCAGAAAGAGAAGGGTTAAAGATGAAGAAGTATGAAAGTTTCAGCAAATGGTTCGATGAATTGCTCTTAAACGCGGAGATCATGGATAACCGATATCCAATCAAGGGATTCGCAGTATACAAGGAGTGGGGCGCAAAGATAGTTAGAAAGATAATCGAGATGCTTGAGAGGAGACTTGAGGAGACCGGACATATTCCCATGCTCTTTCCAGTGGCGATCTCAGAGGAAATGTTCAAGAAGGAAGCTGAGCATATCAAGGGCTTTACCTCAGAGGTCTTCTGGATAACTCATGCCGGAGGCAGAAAACTAAAGAAGAGGATGCTCTTAAGGCCGACTTCAGAAACAGCGATGTACCCAATGTTTTCTCAATGGATAAGGTCGCATGCAGATCTGCCGCTGAAGATATTCCAGAGTGTCTCCGTCTACAGATACGAAACGAAAGCGACAAGGCCGCTTTTCAGAATGAGGGAGTTTCTCTGGAACGAGGCTCACACGGCGCATAGAAGCTGGGAGGAAGCTGAGGAACAAGTGAAGCAAGCAATAGAAATCTACGATGAAATCTTCAAAAAATTAGGGCTGAGCTACTATATTCTTAGGAGACCGGACTTCGACAAGTTTGCAGGAGCAGCCTACTCGATAGCCTTTGACGCTTGGAACCCGGATGGAAGAGTCAACCAGATAGGAACGGTACATAATTTAGGAGAGAATTTCTCACGAGCATTTAAGATAACATACGAGGATATAGACGGAGTGCAAAGACATGTTATCCAGACATGCTATGGATTTGGAATAAGCCGTGTGTTAGCGGCCATAATAGCTCAGCATGGAGACGATCATGGATTAGTACTTCCGCCGGAGATAGCCCCAGTTCAAGTCGTTGTGATACCGATACCATATAAGGGGCTGGAAGATGATATAGAGAAATATTCCAGAAGCGTCTATGAGAAGATAGTATCCGCGGGATTCCGGACGTGGATAGATGAGACCGATAGAACCCCTGGAGAAAAATATTATTACTGGGAGATGTTCGGAGTTCCCGTCAGGATCGAGGTGGGGCCAAAGGATCTAAAAGAGAATAAAGTGACGATTTGTGAGAGAGTAAATTTGGAGAGAAGAACTGTTCCCTTGGAAGAAACTCCTAAAGCAATAATGGAAGAGTTGGGGAAGATCGATAAGAAACTGAGAGAGAAAAGCCTTTCAACTCTAAGGGAGATGACGATAAACGCTGAAGACACAGAGGCCTTGAAAGAGACTATAAAATCAAAGAAAATTGCGAGGATTTGCTGGTGTGGAAAGATTGAATGTGCCGAAAGGATCAGGGAGGAATCCGGAGGAGAAATAAGAGGATACAGGGTCAACGTTGAAGAAAAACCAGAATACAAATGTATAATATGCGGGAGAAAAGCGGAAAAAGTAGTGTACGTAGCTAAAGCATACTAGATGATAAAGAGGAAAACCGATTTTTTCTTCCAATTCGCTAATAAAGATCATTTAAAGGAAAACATAAACGTCATCAAGCATATGATTCCTTATGAATTTATATATTTCTAGCTGCTTCTATCAACGTTTTAAGGTTCTCTGGCGGTGTCCGCGGGGGCACCTCGCAACCACCACTCATGATATAATAGCGTGTCCCAGCCTCCTCCAAACATTTCCTCGCGGCGCTAACAATGCTCTCTGTATCTCCAGTTAGGAGTAGCGATGTGCTAACATTACCCATCAGGCACTTAATGCCAAGTATTTTCCTAGCCTCCCTTAAGCTCACCATCGAATCAACTTGGTATACCGAGGCACTGACCTCAGGAAATAGGCTAAGCAGATAAGTGGTATTACCGCATATATGAAGGAATGGGTAGGCTCCCTTGGAAGATATTACATGGCACACTTCGTTTATGAGTGGTATTAAGCGCTTGAACGTTTTAGGCGATATCAGAGCACAATATGGCTCCAGAACCATCACGCCATCAGCTCCAGCGTCAACCAGTACTCTAGCGTAATCGGACGCGAACTTGGATAGTTTTGGGAGCAGATCATCCGTCACATCTCCCTTCCCGATAAGTCTTTTTGTGATCTCCCTAAACCCGAGCAGTTGCATAGCCATTGTTAGGGGGCCAGTCACGTACGCGCCTACGAATAGCTTGTTGCCCAGCTTCTCATGCAACATCCTCACTGCCCTTATGAACTTCCCTACTCTCCCTTTTCCCTCATCAAATCTTATATCCTCTGGGATGCGGTGCCTAGTTATCGTAGGGAAGTCTCCCTTAAATTCTATCTCGGCGCCCAGCGCCTCCGCTTCTAACGTGAGGTCCATGTAATGGAACACGCCGTCTGGCTGGTAGAACTCAGTTATCCTCATCTGTAGTTCTGCCATTAGTCTACCATCGTGAAATGCTTCTCTTGGATCCCTATTCGCTACTATTGCCGAGTGGGTTCCTATTAGTGGCAGTACGGGAGGTGCTTCCAGCTCTCCTCCTTCAATAGCTAGCATCACCTTTTCCTTAGGCTTCATTTTAGTTCCCTTTAACCGAGGGTTTAGTAGTAGAGCATGAATTATAATTTTTTGGGATCTCTATGGTTCTGGTGAACCTTGGTGTTATAAGTGTTCAGTTTTCAGATAGTGAAACTCGGGTGACGACTTTCTTTTTCTATGAGGGATATCCGTAACCATAAAAACCGTATCTCAAGAGATAGCTGTGGTTATAAGATGGCTTTTACCTGAGCCTTGGCTCCCATAAGCGTAAAGAAACGATAGGTTGAGAATATCTCAAAAAAGGGTTCCCAAAATTCAACATGCAACAACATCGTAAAGCCTAGAATCTCAAGGGAAACCAGCAAATCTTTCAAGTGCATTCTTTTCTTTCTCGAAAAGATCCTCCCGATCCTTTATGGGGCTGAAGATGAGATTTTGAGTAAGCTTAGAGATGTTATTGTTAATTTTTAATTTGGATATAGAAGGCGTGAAAAAGATAGTGGAAATAATAGTTGGCATGTCAGCTCTACTTACAACTACGATGACTGAGATGGAAAACGTGATAAAGGCTGCGGCTGCATAAAATATAATAAAAGACATAAATATTGCAAGTCATGTGTAACAAGCAGGTGGGTTTCTAGATTGACGGAGAGAATTAGAAAGCTCCAAGGAAAAGTTATAGACATAGAAAGAACAGGCGAGTTCACAATTGATGAAGAAGGGAATAAATGGGAGAAATGTATATTCACAGTTGAACTTACAAACTTTTCGAAACGTACACCAAACGAAGTGATGCCGAAAGAGATTAAAGGAAAAAAGGTGAAGGTCGTCCGTTACTGTTGCTTCGATTGGCACTATAAGATCGGCGTTAGAAAAACACTTGAGCCTGACGAAACAGAAGCAGTGCTCTTGGGAAAGCCTACAAAGACGGTGTTTTGGTAATCTAGATTTTTCAACTCTAATAGCCCTTATATTTATGCTTAAAAACTGGAGAATATTTCGTAATCCTTTAACGTTAAAGATTTTATCCTTGATAAGAGATGAACTCCCTCAAATATTAAGGTCATTCGATTTAAGGGAATTTCTGGGTCTATAAGATTAACCACGTAGGCCTATACGCTTATTTGATAAGTTTCCTCTGACGTCATCCTTAAGTATTAAGGGAATTATTAGGATTTACTTCCTCATGGAAGGAAACGCTAAAGAGCAGTTGACGAATTGATTTATCCTTAAACTCTTAGGTGATGAATATGATAAAATCCATGACTGTAGGTGTTCTCGCAACTAACTGCTACCTTCTCACATGCGAGAGGACTCATGAGGCTCTCATTATAGATCCCGGATTTTCCATTGAAGAGTCGAGTGCTATCTTAGATGGGATAAGGCGTAGCGGAGCCAAAGTAAAGTATATCGTCAACACGCATGGACATTTCGACCACATAAGCGGAAACAGATTCCTCAAGGATTCTCTAAGAGCTGAGCTACTCATACATGCAGATGATGCATGCATACTTTCTGATCCACGTAGAAACCTATCCTATATGCTCGGCCTTAACATATCATCTCCAAAGCCTGACAGGCTGCTTAAAGATGGTGAAAAGATAGAAATCGGAGAATTGAGACTCACGGTGATGCATACTCCCGGCCATACTGAGGGAAGCATATCTCTCCTCTGCATAGAAGAGAATGCAGTATTCACTGGCGACACGCTCTTCGCAGGCTCCGTTGGGAGAACAGATCTTCCGGGAGCTTCTCTACGAAAGCTCTTGAAATCATTAAATGAGCGGCTTCTAAAGCTTCCAGACGAAACCATAGTATATCCAGGCCACGGCGAAAAGACAACTATAGGTCAGGAAAGAAAAGCAAATCCATTCCTCAATTTAAATTCGTCATACCATCATCCTTAACTTGAGTGTAGGTACTTTTGAAATGTTTTTTATCGCATCAATATCTAATGGCGATACGTTGCGTCGTCGGTTCTTAAGTGTGAACATATAGAAGCTATTGATTTGACGAGTATGTATCAAGGAATTCAATATGAGCTTCTCCGTGTCAGTATGGTCAATCCAGCGGTGAGTAGTAACGCTTCGATAATCTGCATTATTGTCATATACTCGCCAAGTATAATCCATGCGGGGGCGGCTGCGAAAAATGGTGATGAGAGCTCCGTAAGCGCTACTTGACATGCCTTTATTCTCTTAAGTTCTCATAGTAGAAGATGCATCCTAACCCGACAACCACTTCGAGAAGTACTTGATAAATAGACTTTATCGCGGGATGATTAAGAAACAGCAACAGCGGAAAGAAAAATGTAGATGCGACGGGAAACCTATAGCTCACGATTAAGATGCTGCTAGCATATTTCGTTAACCGCTTGCCAGGTATTGCCACTAAGACTCATCCAAGCGTTGCCAGCAAAACCGCAAGGTCTCCCATATTTCCCAACTTAAGATTCACTATATTGTCAAGGATCCTACCAATTATTAGGATAACGGCAAGCCCTATCATGACGCCTCCAATCACATCGTATTTATGAATTCTCTCTTTCAGAAAGAAAAAGCCGAATATCGAGACGAAAAGGGGCTGAAGATGAGCAAGATTGATGGATAAGCCGGCTCGGT
>PIYH01000058.1 GCA_003601695.1 Candidatus Bathyarchaeota archaeon | reverse complement strand
AAATATAAAGGAGATATACAAATGCTTAATTAGGATCTTCTATTTCATATCATTGTCGATTTGTCTCTTAGGGGTAGGGTAGATGTGATTCGAGAATATGAGGAAAAGATAGGTAAGTTTGAAGTTCTTCTTCAAAGAATAACGTCAGACCTGACTAGTAATGTTGCCTTGGAGAATATGACTCCGTCAGATGTTTGGAGGAGATCTGAAAGAGACATAACCTCATTAGGAGACTTAACTAAACAGCTTAGGGATCTGATGCTTCTCTTAAAGCCTGAAGTTACTCCGACTATAAAGAGACAAGTTGACGCATTGCTAGAGTGCTTAAGAGTGTTTAAGGAGACTCTTAAGAAACATGGCTTGAAGGGGGATTCTAAAGCGGCTCTTGAAGAGCTTAGAAGGGCATCCGTAGAAGGAGCAAACCTTTTAAACCTAGCTAAGAAGATACGAGACAACCCATCTAAGAGCTTATCAACGATTCTTAGACTCAAAGAAGTTTATGACGCAAAGGAATATCTTTCAGCAGTGTCTATTCCAGAGGCATCCTTCATCCGATTCGAGAATCTGAAGAGGGCGATTAGAAATCTTAATTTATCAATCCTAAATGTTGAGCAGACCTTGAAAGATTTAAAGAACGGCTTAGACGCTGTATCTGATGAACTATCAAAGTTTCAGTCAGCATCGAATGAAAAAAACGAAGGGTAGCATTTTTACTACGCGATTAGCTATTTCCTTCGGTGTCTTAAATGTCGATGGTTGACATAACCAGTAAGGCTGAAACACTAAGGGAGGCGACGGCTAAGGGAAGAATAAGGCTCAGAGTCGAGACGGTTAAGAGAATCATTGAAGGAAAAGTTGAGAAGGGAGATCCAATCTCCGCTGCTAAGATTGCGGGTATACTAGCAGCGAAGAACACGAGCAACATTATTCCCCTTTGCCATCCAATTCCATTAACAAATATCAGAGTCGATGTTAGGATATCTGCTTCTGACATGATGGAGGTTGAATCCACAGTTAAGACTAGGGCTCAGACAGGCGTAGAGATGGAAGCACTGGTTGCAACAGCCATCGCCCTGCTCACAATATGGGATATGACTAAACAGTACGAGAAGGATTCCGAGGGGCAATACCCGCACACCATAGTCAGCGATATACGTGTCGTTAGGAAGGTGAAGAAGAATCTATGAGCAAGACCGCTGAAGAGCATAAGGCTGAGGCTCCGGAGCGTCTAAAATTCGCGGTGATCATATGTAGTACATCACGATATAGGGAATTCTTCGAGTCTAGGAGGCTCAATGATCCCACCGGAGACTTAATTGTGAAAATGCTTAAGGAGGATGATCATGCTGTAACTATGCGTAGGATAATTCCCGATGATAAGATGCAGATACAGCGAGTTTTGATGAGAGCTCTAAAGTCACGCAGGGTTGACATTATAATCTTTTCAGGCGGAACTGGAATAAGTCCAAGAGACGTTACGATAGAGGCTGTTCAGCCGCTACTTGAAAAGGAGATGCCCGGATTCGGCGAGGTCTTTAGGGCGTTAAGTTACGAAGAAGTCGGATCAGCCGCAATCCTTACGAGAACGCTGGCTGGAGTGGCAAGGGGGAAAGCCATATTCTGTCTTCCCGGCTCCCCTCAAGCAGCCTCTCTAGCTCTTGAGAAACTTATACTTC
This sequence comes from Candidatus Bathyarchaeota archaeon, assembly GCA_003601695.1. GTDB lineage: Archaea > Thermoproteota > Bathyarchaeia > Bathyarchaeales > DTEX01 > B63. Next base: position 6,667 of record PIYH01000058.1, on the reverse strand, counting down.
CAGAGGCAGGCCATATTATTAAACATGCACGTGAAAAATCTTGAAGGAAAAAGCACCTTAACTTACTGGTCTTTTCCAATTATGTAATTTATCATCTCCTCATTTAGGCCGAGCCATCTCGCTAAGCCCTTCCTCATCTCCGGATTAATCTGGAAGATTAACCGAAGAAATGGAATAACATCTTTTGCGGCACGATCAGCTGATATATGGCATCTCCTACCTATCCTCAACCCTATCTCTCTAAGCATCCCCCGTTCCGCCTTGGATCTAGACATAGTTGCTATGCGTGATGGAAAACGGAACGGCGTCCACCCATGTGACTTTCTACTCCATGAAGCCGATACGCCAGCAGTCATGAAATCCAGGTAATATCGCATCAAGCTCCAATTCTGCGTTGTCGCTATTCTTCCGCGGTATACATCTGCAAGTGCGATCATCTCCATCGCAGACGCCAGCTCCTTCGGATCCTTTACATGATATGGGAGGTTCTCGTATATCCATTCCAGAAGCATATCTAAGTCTACATCCGTCTCCTGAGCTGCCCTCAAAGCACTTCTGACACTTCCGGCATAGAAGATTCTCCTGAGAACATTAAAGATCTCTTCTTTACGATCCCTGCTCCTCAGCCATGCAGCGTCATCGAAAGTCAGCTTCTTCTTTCCATCAGCCAATGCTTGAAGATCGTTTATAGCCGCTCTCACATCTCCATTAGCTCTTTCAGCTATAAGCTTAAGCGCCTCCGGATCTGCTTGAATTCCTTCCATAGTGCAGATCTTAGCGAGCAGCCTAGCTATTTGCGTCTTCCTAAGCCTCTTAAACTTTATAAGCTGACAGAATTTTCTAAGGGTGGAGAAACGCGGATTATAGGCATCATTAGCGATTAAGATTATCGGGGAATCCGTCTTCTTAATTATCTGTGTTATTACGCGGAGGCCTCCACGATCGGCGCTTCCAGTTATCCCATCGATCTCATCGAAGAGTATCAGCCTCTTCTTTCCGAAGAGAGTTCCATATCGGCTTGCTCTTCCCGCAAATCTTTGAACGGCATCCGCTGTTCTATAGTTGCTGGCATTGCTTTGGACAAGCTCCAAGTCTAAGTCGTGGGCTAAAGCTTCAACTGTTACTGTCTTTCCAGTTCCCGGGGGACCATAGATCAGCAGAGCTCTCTTTTCAGGAGGATTTTCATCCCATTCTTTTATCCACTTAAGAATCTTCTTCTTTGCATCCTCATTTCCTATAACTTCTGAAAGGGTTTTCGGCTTATACTTAAAGATCCATGGAACATGCAACTAGCTTTCCCTCTTAATCTCCTCCCCAGCCTCAACAAACTTCGCTAGAAGAGCACTAAGCTGAATCTCTTCATTCGAGCCCTGCATAAGCCTATAATCCGTCTCACCGATTATCTCAATTATTCTAACCTTCCAATTCTCCGGAATGCTAAGCCTGAAAACTTCGTTGTGTATTTGCCCCAGGATATCTGAGCCTGCTAGGCCATATTTGAGTAGTAGCTCCCTAAGCTTCTCCCTAGCCTTAATGAAGTCTCCATTTAGAGCTGTGAGCATCATCTCCCTCACATCGGCGGGGTTAGCTCTTCCAACAACCGAGTAGACAGTCTCTTCATCTATAGGCTTGCCTGTGGATGCTGCCGTCTGAAGGATATTTATGGTTCTTCTGAGATCCCCTCCTCCCAGATCGATTATAGCTTTCATACCATCCTCGGTGACTGCCACTTCCTCCTGTTCAGCAATGTACTCGATCCTCTTTCTTATCTGATCCTCAGGGAGATGAGTAAATCTGAATGGAGCGCATCTGGACTGGATAGGCTCAATTATTCGGCTACTATAATTTGCTATTAGAATAAACCTTGCAGTTTCGGTATAGCGCTCCATGGTTCTCCTTAAAGCTTGCTGCGCATCACTCGTCATGTTATCAGCCTCGTCAAGTATCAATATTTTAAATGGGACCTCCCCCATCGCTTTTGTCCGCGCAAACGTCTTCACCGTCTCCCTTATGACGTTTATTCCCCTCTCATCGCTTGCATTCAACTCCATGAGATGCTCTTGATATCCCGGACCATACAAGTCCTGAGCTAGACATAGAGCAGCCGTGGTCTTTCCAGTTCCCGGGGGACCAGCGAAGATGCAGTGGGGAATATTCTTCTCTTTAACGAAGCTCTTGAGCCTCTGAACTATCTCTTCCTGATCTATCATTTCGTCGAGGCTACGTGGGCGATACTTCTCCGTCCACATTTCGTAGCTCAATACCTTAGCACCTTTGTTAGCTTCTTAACTAACCCCTAATATTTACATAAGATGCTATTAAGTATTAGAAGCCCGCATGATATTTAGATGCTTCGCGAAGACTTCTTAGGATTTCAGCTCTTCCGGAGAGATCAACATCTACCTTAGAGCTAGGATTATTAAAAAGATTTTGAGATTATATTTAGGTCGTGATTGAAATGTCATCAGAAAAAGAGTATGCCATATCTTGGATTGATAGTAATAGAGACAGAATTGTGAAGATCAGCGATGAGATATGGAGATTCGCCGAGCTGGGATTATTGGAGCATAAGTCTTCATCCCTGCTTATAAGCGAGCTTGAGAAGCATGGATTCAGAGTTGAACGAGAAGTAGCCAGCATGCCCACGGCATTCATAGCTTCCTATGGAAACTCTAAACCAGTCATAGCGGTACTCGGCGAGTATGATGCATTGCCGGGGCTATCACAAAAGAAGATCCCACGTAAAGAGCCTGTAGAGCCAGGTAAGCCGGGTCATGGATGTGGTCATAACATTTATGGAGCAAGCGGAGTAGCCGCTGCAATAGCCACTAGGTACGCTATGGAGAAATATGGTATTAAGGGTACCATTAGGTTTTATGGATGTCCCGCTGAGGAGAACCTAAGCGGTAAGGTCTTCATGGTGAGAGATGGATGCTTCAGAGACGTAGATGCTGTTATCGGACATCATCCCGGAACAATGAATGGTGCAGATTTGAAGAGTACCCTCGCACTTAACTCGGTGAAGTTTCATTTCTATGGGAAATCTGCTCATGCGGGGGGCTCGCCTGACCAGGGCAGAAGCGCTCTGGACGCGGTTGAGATTATGGATGTAGGAGTCAACTTTCTGAGAGAACATGTGATACAAGATGCTAGGATACATTATATCATCGACAGCGGTGGGAATCAGCCTAACATAGTGCCTGACTATGCACGTAGCTGGTACTATGTGAGGGCGCCTGAAAGAGAGCAGGTTGAGTTCATTTACAGATGGATTCTCGACATAGCTGAGGGAGCTGCGAAGATGACTAGGACTAGGGTGAAGCATGAGTTCATCGGCGGACTCTACAACATGATACCGAATAGAGTATTATCTGAGATTATTGTGAAGAATATGCGTGCAATAGGACCTCCAAAGTATAGTGATGAAGAGATAGAGTTTGGAGAAGAGATAGCAAAGTCGATTCCGCGGGAGATGAAAATTGAGGCTCTGAGGAGATCAAAGAGACCTAGATGGGAGAGGCTCGTCGATAAGCTAATTGATGATGAAGTTCCCGATCCGTGGGGGGAAGGCGAAGTAAGTCACGGAAGCACAGATGTGGCCGATGTCAGCTGGCAGGCTCCCACTGTGGAATTTAGCACCGCAGCGTGGATTCTTGGAACTCCAGCTCATTCTTGGCAGGCTGTTGCCCAAAGTGGTGTTGGTCTTGGTCATAAGTCGCTGATCTTCGCCGCCAAAACGGCTGCCGCCTCAATCATCGACTTGATGACTGATGAAGACTTGCTGAAGAACGTGAAGAGGGAGCATGAGGAGAGGCTTAGGGGAAGAAGGTATAAATCGCCGATGCCTCTGGATATGAAGCCTCCGCTTGACTTCTGGGAAAAAGCCAAGTAATCTCCATTTTAAGCTATAGATATGATTTCCAATAATTCACGCTTGCCTTAATCTCTTTGATCACCTGTCCATCCGGATATTCGAAGGGATGAATCACCTCAAGGAACAGGTATACTAGATCTGTTCCACTTTCTCTTAAGGCTGATAATACCTTCTCGCCCTCTATAATTCCTACTTTATTATATTCTTCAGTAAATGGCCAGTGTCTATCTGCTTTCCCATCAGTCTGCTGGATATGAATGCATGGAGAATCCTTCCCCAGAAACTTCAACCACATGTAGGGATCCCGATTCATAGCATCCTTGGCATGAGGATTGCATACATGTCCAACATCCAGACATAGCTTGATCGGTATGGCGGATTCTTCATTCACTTGTGAGAGAAGATCCTTAGCCTCTTCTATAGTTGCTGGAGGTTCTCTTGAGATAGGCATAGGCTCCCATAACAAATACTTCAACCCATGCTTCTTTCCTACTTGTGATAAGTACTTCAGCGTCTCGATCAAGCTCGATAATAGAAGATGTCTTCTCTCTTCATTTCTGAAATCTCTAACTGAAAATGCGCCTAGGAATCCTCCGGCGGCTTCTGCTTTGAGCTTAGCAGCTAAGGTTAACGCTTTCTCATACCATTCAGTAGCCTTTTGCCTCATGACCGAGTCTGGGTGTAGAAGCAGATTGTAAGAATATGCAGCGAGCCCCGTGAAGCAGCTATGTATTTTAACTCCATAGTCAGAGCAATAGTCTAATGTTCTGGATATTATCCGATCTATAGCCGGCGTGTCAACTCCAGGATCCAACACGTCGAACGAGAACTGAACATAGCTAACTTCAAGTTCAGTGGCAGCTATTTTAATCCATTCTTCAGGCTCAACGAATCTCTTCGCAGCCCAGCAATTATTCACTCCCAAGATAAACGACAAGACTATACGTCTCCAAGAACCATCTAATCAATAGAAATCGCAGTAAACTAAAAAGATTTATTGCGTCGAGAGTTTCATCAGGCTGATTCTCATGGTATCAGTGAAGATTTTATTGGTATATGTTGCATTTCATCTTGTATAGCTAATCATCAGCGTTGATCAACTAGGAGGCTTTTTTTGAGAATCGATGAGTCCAAGCTAAGGAGATGGGAAGTATACTCTGAAGAGACAACTAGAGCTCCGGTTATTGTTAGAATCGATGGCAAAAACTTTCATAGGGTTACTCGCGAGTGTGGGATGAAGAGGCCGTTTGATGAAAGATTTCACCGCGGCATGGTTAAGGCTTCAGAGAAGATAATGACTGAAACTGGATTAAACATTTCTCTTGCATATGCAATGTCGGATGAAACGAGCTTCTTATTCTTGAAGGATGAACATTTGCCGTTCAGAGGCAGAATCGAGAAGATTATTTCAATAATCCCATCTTACGCTTCGGCTTATATCCAAAACTTCTTGAGGAGAAACTTCTCCTATAAGAGATTAGTTTCCTTCGATGCAAGGATAGTTAAGGTGCAGTCGCTCCTCGAGATAGTTGAGTACTTCAGCTGGAGATGCTCGGAGGCTTTCCGCAACTTTCTAAACAGCTACGCGCAAAGAATCATAGGTAGCAAGGAGGCTTATGGATTAAAGGGAAGAGAGATAATAGAGAAGTTTTCCCTTAAAGGATTCGATATTCGAAAAGCAGAGGAATGGCAAAAGTATGGAACAGTAATATATTGGGGGAAGATTAAGAAAGACGGCTTTAATCCCATAACCAGTGAGAAAGTGACGGTTAGGAGGAGGAGAATACACATAGCATCCTTCGATATCACAAGCGTGCATGGAAGAGAGAAGATCAAAGAGATAATAAGCAATTACAACTGAATATAAAGACTTCTTAATCTATTCGTACTCATAGATGACTTCAGGAGCCCTTTTAACTAGGCTGTGCTTCTTCGATCACTATCATAGTCAGCGTTGTACGGACATTACTTATCCTCCTAATTTTCCATGCAACTATATCCTTGAGACCATCCATAGTTTTGGCTTCAACTTTTGCAATTATATCGTAGACGCCATATACACTATAGGCTTCTTTTACACCTTCAATTTTACTCAGCTCCTTGAGGACTTCATTCATAAATCCGGTTTCAGTATTGATCAATACGAAAGCTTTAGGCAAGATGTGTCCCTCATAAACTACTTAAACATGAGTATTTAGAAAACTATTTTATTAATCTTACCTAATCAGGTTCTGTTAACTTATTGTTGGTACCTCGAAATTTTAAATATTTGAGTGGTATATGTAAAATAAGTAAGAAAAATCTTACAAATTGGGTGGTAAAATGAAGAAAACAAGAGGAGTTTGCTCGAAGCAAAGGATTGTTTATGGAGTAGTTACCGTAAGCGAAAAAGGACAAATAGCAATTCCAGTTGATGCAAGAAGAGATTTGGATATAAAAGCAGGAGACAAGCTAATTGTTCTTAAAAGGAAGGATGATGCTGGATTGACTCTTATTAAGCTTGATGAGATGGACGAACTTATGTTTTTGATTCAGGAAGATGAGGAATTCTTTAAAAAATTGAAAGGAAGTGATAGAGGATGATGCAAATTGGTGCCTGTGGAATATGCTGTGACGTATGTGTGCTTAAGGTAAAAGGTATATGTCTAGGATGTGCGGCAGGTAATACAGAATATGCAAGGAAACTTGTTGAATTTCTTAAAAAAGAAGATGTGTCATGTCCAGTACTAGAATGCGCTGTAAAGAATAATATTGCATTTTGTTCCAGAGATTGTGAAAAATTTCCTTGTAAAA
>PIYH01000057.1 GCA_003601695.1 Candidatus Bathyarchaeota archaeon | reverse complement strand
ACTTTGATCATCAAAAGGTCTACAATACACATTTGTATCTAAGTAAACTCGCTCAACCAATCTTACTCCACACAACAGAAATTAACTATCATATAAGCTTTTAAAAATATTCCATAACTCTGCTAAAATACTGACATAATTGAATTTCACGTTATAGGTTTAATATTTACCGGTAAATTCTTGCTGAAATCCCACCCCCCGCACCAAACTTCAGGTTCAGTTCCTTCGCCTATTTATCATATGGGTGCGGGCGCAACGTCGAACCTAAAGGAAGAAATCTATCATTACGATCGCATATTCAATAGAGCTTTGAATCGTCTATATTCATCCACCGAAGTCTGCGAGGAAGATAAGGGCAACATTCTGAAGATGGTTGAGCATCTGCTGGCTAAGGGTGTTAGCAGGGGAAGGGCAATTAAATATATTAATCATCTGCTTGTTCTCGCCAAAGTTGCAGGTAAAGATTTCGAAGTCTCGGAAAAAATAAATTAGAAACCTTCACATCATATCGAGAATAAGAAAATGGTGAATATTATGGTAAGGGAAGAAGAGATTTTATGTAAGCTTAGAGATGCCATTGTTGATTTGGATGTTGAAGGCGTACAAAAGGCTTGTAGGGAAGCTATCGATGCGGGTATACCAGCCTATAAGGCTGTTACTGATGGAATGGCGAAGGGTATGGAGATTGTCGGCGAGAAATACGAAAAGGGTGAATACTTCTTAGCCGAGCTGATTATGGCTGGGGAAACAATGAAGGAAGGCATGAAGGTTCTCGAACCGTACCTAAAAGGTAGCGAAGTGGAGAAGATAGGAAAGGTTGTTATTGGAACCGTTAAGGGGGACCTTCATGATATCGGGAAGAACATCGTCGCCACGTTGCTCGGCGCGGCCGGGTTCGAAGTTATAGATCTCGGAGTTGATGTGCCACCTGAGAAGTTCGTCGAAGCCGTAAAGCATAACAATCCAGATATAGTTGGTATGTCAGCTCTTCTCACGACGACTATGATCGAGATGGAAAATGTAATAAAAGCCTTAAAGGAATCTGGAGTAAGAGATAAAGTGAAAATAATTATAGGGGGAGCACCGGTAACCAAAGAATATGCCGAGAAGATCGGAGCCGACGCAGCTGCAAGAGACGCAATAGAAGGCGTAAACATTTGCAAATCATGGATGACAAAGAAATGAGGTTATCTAAAATGACGGGAAATTAGAAAGGCTTCAAGGAATATTTATAGATGGAGTGAACAAGTGAGTTTCATAACGGATGAGGAAGAAAATAAATGGGAGAAAACACATATTCTAGGGATTCCGTAGCTGAAAACGCTTATATCGTCATTGCCAAAGCGGCGGAATCACCTCTCTAAAATTTTGATCTTTTTACTGATGGGAATCGATTCAAGTCTTTATGCGGGATGAAGATGGCGCTTATAAACTCTTCGTTGAAGTCAGGATCCGCTGCAAGCTCCAGATAACGAACTTTCTTAGATATGAGATTGGCTTTCTTCCTAGCCTCCTTCGATATTAATACCATTTTAGCACCCGTCACTGCTGTATTGCCGATAAAGCTTATTTTCGCTGTCGGCACGTCAGGAATCAAGCCTATGAGTTTTGCGTTTTCTGGGTTTATGTAGCTCCCGAAAGCGCCAGCAATAAAGACTTTGTCAATATACTCTCTCCTTACCTTTTTTCTCTTCATTAAAATTGAGCATCCTGCGTATATGGCAGCTTTCGCTAGCTGTATCTTACAGATGTCTTTCTGTGTTACCACGATTTCCCTTCCTGTTCCTGTTTCTTCGCTCCAAGCTACAACAAACTTGGTTCCATCGCTGTTTTTCCTTAACCTAGGTGTTTTTATCTGAAGTTTAAATTTCCCTCGATTGTCTATTATTCCGCGTTTGAACATTTCCGCTACAAGATCGATCATAGCAGATCCGCATATGCCTATGGGCTTTACATCATCTATCGTTTCATACTCGACTTCGTAGTCTGAACCTATGCGAACCCTCTCTATCGCACCTGTTTCAGCCTTCATCCCATGCTTGATGTGGACACCCTCAAAGGCAGGTCCGGAGGCGCAAGAGCAAGATATTATATCCTCAGAGTTTCCGATAAAAATCTCTGTGTTTGTTCCAATATCTATCAATAGGGAAAGATCGTTGGACTCATGCATCCCGCTGGATAGAACATCTGCGACGGCATCTGCGCCGACAACCCCCGCTACAAGAGGTAGAACGGTTACAACGGCGCCGGAATTCGCTTTTATGCCCAGCTCTCTAGCTCTAACGTTTACCTCTCTTTTCACCGCTGGCGTGAAAGGTGATAATGCTATGTATTTTGGCTGAATTGCTAAAAAGAAGTGGTGAATAGCTGTGTTGCCAGCAACAGTAAGCTCGTAGATTCTGTTTCGGGATATCCCTGCCTTTTCACATGCATCATGAATAATCCTGTTTATCCCGTCTATCACGAGCTTCTGCAATATCTCAAGATTTCTAGGCTTAGCTGTTGCAAAAGTTATTCTAGTTATAATGTCCTCACCGTATAGGATCTGAGGGTTTTCAATAGACCCTACGCCTACAGTTTTACCGTTCCTCAAGTCAACTAGATAGCCGACTATCTTTGAAGTACCTATATCTACGGCAAACCCGAAGTATTCTCCAGAAGTATCTCCCGGCTCAACAGCGATTATCCTACGGTTTCCCCAAACCCCTACGGTTACATCCCAATTCGAGTCACGAAGTATGCTGGGTAGCTTCTTAAGGACTTCGTAGTCAATCTCCACGTCACCAAGCCCAGCTACTTGTGACAATGCATCAAGAAGCCTTTCAAGGTCAGGTCTAACATCCGACAATGTGGGTTTGGGTAGTAGCAAATGTATCTTCTCCACAGCTGGATTAAGCTCTACCGACTTCTCCAGACCATCAACCTGAATCTTACGAAGCTTTAACCTGCTTTCAGGAGGAATCATCACTGTTACATTTCCCAAGATCCTAGCTTGGCAAGCTAGCCTAAAACCTGAATTGATCTCTAATTCAGATAGAAGATTAATCTCAGCCTCAGTTAACCTATTCAAAGCCTCAGCGTTTCTGACTATCACCCTACACTTACCACAAATACCCTCCCCACCACACTCAGATCTGATACCTAAACCAGCCTTCTCAGCCGCTTGTAGAACGGTAGTTCCAATCGCTACTTCAATTCTTCTACCATCAGGTTCAAAAACTACTACTGCCCGTTTCATCTGTTCTCCCCCGGATATTGGTGAATCTTTCTGATTTTATGCTATATGTCTTTACTTAAATTCGATGTTATCGCCAAAAAATATACAATAGACCTTAGTCGTAATTATTTTTGGAGGAATCTTTGTGTGTTACGTTCTTTTGTTTTTTTACATTACTGTCGTTCTCAATATTCTGAAGTTTGTTAATTCACATACTGTGTTTGTCATGGCGTCGTAGCGTTTTAGGCGGATTCTTATTCGCTCCATCTGAGGCGGAGAGATTCTGACAGGCAGGATGGACATATCCTTATAATGGAGCGAAACCTTATTATGCCTGAATATCCTATTTTTCCTATCGGCTTCGAAGAGAAGCTCTGTAACCTCAAGGATATCATCCCCGAAAAAGAAGTAGAGCACCTTGAAGCCAAATACCTTGTCTTGTCAGTTTGTAGTCATATACGCTGGAGCTATAAGATTCTTTTATAGTTTAGGCATAATCCTATGCAACATAGCATTCTTAACATCATTCTACATCTACCATGTAATAATAGCGGTCGTGACGTGGTTAACGAGTTCTAAATGGCTTGCTTCGAAGCTTACACCCGAAAGTCTCATCTGCATATTTATAATAGGATCCTGTGCTACATGTTTTATGTCTACTACAGATTTTCTATGGCAAGCCTACAGGGGTTTTCTAGGGACGAGGATCGTTTATCCAGAGCGGTCTGTGGAGTATTTTCCATTATTTGTAGATCCATCGCCTGAGATATGTAAACTCTCTCCTAACAGGCGGTGTTCCAATACCTTGGAGCGATTATCGACGATTACAGGTGGTTCTTATCATTATAAGCCCTATCTCTTGAAGGTGGTTGTTTATGCGTAGACCTAAATTCAGTCGTTTGCTTGAAGTCTTAATGAATGAGGAGCCGGATGTTATCCCATTCTACGAGCACGCCGTCGACCTGGAGATCATAGAGGCTTTGACGGGTAAGCCGATAACCAGGATGCCTTTTGGAGGCGATGATTTCCTTAAGACTCTGGTAGAGTTTTACTATAAGCTTGGATATGACTATGTGCCGTTGGAGATCCCACTTAATCTCCCGTTAACCAATGTTCGCACTGCCCGTGATACGGCTATCTTATCCAGAGAACAGAGGACATGGCAGGATGAAAGTAGAGGAACTATAGAGAACTGGGAGGACTTTGAGAATTATGCATGGCCAAGCCTCGAGGAATCTATAGATCTTTCAAGTCTAGAGAAACTCGCTAAGCTTCTACCTGACGGCATGGAGATCGTTGGCGGAGTATCCGGAGGGGTGTTTGAGTATGTTAGCTGGATCATGGGTCTCGTCCCGCTGTCTAGGGCGATATACACGGATAGAAGACTCGTCGAGAATATGTTTGAAAGGATAGGTCGCATGATATCTAAGATAGACGAGGAGATAGCTAAGATGGATCGGATAGGCGTGTTGAGAATGGGGGACGACTTAGGATATAAGAAGGGCACCTTCATAAGACCCCAGCTTATTCGACGATACGTTCTCCCATGGCATAAGAGGTGCGTGGAGATCGCTCACAAGAGAGGATTACCGTTCATCCTACACAGCTGTGGAAACCTCTACAAGATCGATGAAACCGGCAGGTCTATAATGGACGACCTAGTGGAATGGGTAGGTATAGATGCAAAACACTCGTTTGAAGATGAAATCAAGCCCGTCTGGGATGTTAAAGCGGAATACGGAGAAAGGGTTGCGATATTGGGCGGGGTGGATATGGATAAGCTCGCTAGGCTACCAACAGAAGAGCTACGTAAATACGTGATTGAAGTTATTAGAAGATGCTCGCCCGGAGGAGGATACGCGCTTGGGTCAGGAAACACTATAGCAAATTACGTTAAAGTAGAAAATTATCTAGCGATGCTCAAAATAGGACGGAAATACGGAAAATATCCCAAATGATTTCCACCCAGCCTTTAACCCATCTAAGCTTCGTCTATTCAAATACGAGGTTGGCGATGTCTACTTTCCGAGATGATGCTTCTCGTTTGAGTATGCTTTCCCGAGCATAATTGAATTTTGGTTATTTTCTGGAAAGAATCTTATTTTATCGTCTTTTTTCTGGCGTTGCAAATTCTGTGAGGAATCGTTATGAGGGTTCACAAAGAGATGACTTTGATCATGCCTCAAGGAGCCTATTGATGCTTGAATATCCCTGAGCCTCAGCGATCTTCTGAAGCGTCTCGGATTTCAGGTTTGACTATGATCCGCGTTTATCTTGGCTTCAGCATTTAAACCGTCTCTTCTCGCACCGCTGCCGTCTAAAAATATTTCTTCAACAATCAACATCGAAAAAATGAATTTGCTGGCGAATTTACGTCGAAATCCCACCCTGCACCAAAGAGAACCTACAGCCCTTCCACCTTCCATATTCTGAATTGCCTGTTTTAAAGCCTGCTCGCAAATTCGGCTGATATTTAAGTCTTTTTTCCAGAGCGACTTTCTAAACCTGCGGATCTATGCGGATTCTTTCCAGAGAGTGTGGAGCATGAGATGCTGAGCCGCCGAGAATAGATCTTCAGCATCCCAATTCAAGATTTAACTTTTCAAGCGTATGAGAAGGCATCGGATAGATACTTCAAGAACCTCCTCTCCCCTCTTATAATGGCCTATAAAAACAAGAAGACCCATCTCTTCAAGCATCTTTTTGAGATCTTGATGCGGAGATCTCGGCATTTTGAGGATATAATGAAAAATAGTATATATACTTGCGGATTATTGGATGAATATTTATTGAATCCGTCTATGAAAATGCTGAATGTTCATTCAGCCATGCGCATGAAAGCGACTTATAGCTTATACGCTTATCGCCGAGCCAGCCCGCCGCAATTCCCGTAGATGCCTCTCGCATAAACGCATCTTCTCAACGCTACTCATCACTTTCTTTAAATGTATAGTATATGGCGGGAGGGTTAAGTGAAGGCTTTAAGGGATAGCAGTTATGCGGAAGAAGCGGGCATAGGAAACATTCTGAGAAATGAGATTCTATTTATAGCGAGAGTTAATCCAGAGAGAAAGGCTATGAATCTATCACGCGGGGAAGTAGAGAGAATAGTTGTCATCAGTGAGAAACTAAGCAGAGAATTTCTCAAGCTCAAACTGGAACATAAGCGGATAAAACCTCTACTTCTAGTCTACAATAGATATGGAGACAAATGCAAGATCTGTGGAGCGCCAATAAAATTTTATATGCAGAAGCCAATCAACAGAAAGACATTCATTTACGGGAATTGTCAAAAACTATAGAAGTATAGGTATTCAACTATTCGCATACCCACCTATATCATGTGCGAAGATAGTGTAAAAAATCCTAATATACATAACGTTGATTCTTCAGGTTAGAGGGGGATGCTGATCATGGTGAGGATAGCTGTCCTCGGAGCGATAAACTGGGACATAAATTTATTCGTTGAAAGATTTCCAAAAATTGGTGAGGAGGTTCCAGTTGAGAAGATTACGCGTGTTCCCGGAGGAAAGGGAGGAAACGTCGCCGTTGCCGCCGCTAGGCTTCTGGGCCCTGGAGAGGTAGCCTTTATAGGATGCTTAGGGAATGATCCTATAGCCGAGAAGCAGATAATAATCTTAAAGAAAGAAGGCGTCGACGTATCTGGAATAAAATTCTCAGATGAGATTGAATCTGGACAAGCATATATTCTAATCGATAAAGAGGGAAGAAATTTCATAAACACTTTCTTCGGAGCAAATCTTCACTTGTTGCCAGAAGACCTCGAGAAGCCAAAGGTATCTGATTTACTAATGGAAGCTAAAATTATAACGCTGATAGATCCAATTATCGAAACGCTTGAAGCAGCTGCTTCACTTGCCAAGATGCATAGAAAAACCGTTATATGGGATGCTGGCGTAAGAAGCAGGATTGGAGCCAAAAGGCTAAGGAATATTCTAGAGAACGTAGATTACCTATTAGTTAATGAGGTTGAAGTTAAGAATATAACTGGAGAAACAAATCCCTTCAGAGCGTGGCAAATACTATGCGAAATAAATCAGAACATAAAACTTATAGTTAAGCTCGGGGATAGAGGATGCTTCATGGCCGGGTTGGATATCATAGCCTCAGTTCCACCCGTAGACCTCGAGAAGATAGGCTTAAAGGTGGTTAATACAGTAGGTTGTGGAGATGCTTTTCTAGGAGCCTTCGCGGCATCTAAGGCCGAAGGCCTAAATGATATGGAATCATTGGAGAGAGCCAATTTAGCTGGCGCCTTAAAGGCTACGAAGCATGAGACTAGAGGAAGCCCGCATAGGAAGGAAATGGAGAGATATATGAAGTATATCGCCAAGGCTAGAATTGTTAGGAAGATGTATTCTCCGAGGAAACTAGTCTAGAGAAAAGCCGTAACGGAACGATTAGAGTCTACATCAACGCTTTGTGATGAAAAAACAGTTTAAAGAAGATTTTCTTTAATATCCGTAAAGGTTATCGTTACATACGTGTATAATTTCCGCTGTAATTAGGGGAGAAACAGCATGAACTCCGCTTATAATCCTCCCAAGATCACTATTCAGAATGTCGTTGCATCCGCTATGGTTGAGCAAGAAATAGATCTACATGCCATCGTTAACGCTATTCCAAATGTTGAGTATAGACCAGAAGTATTTCCAGGCTTGGCTCTCAAAATAAGACATCCGAAAAGCTGCATCTTAATCTTTAATACTGGAAAGATGGTGTGTACGGGAACTAAGAGTGTAGACGAATCTTTTAATGTAGTTAAGAGAGTCGTAGATCAGCTTAGGAAAGCTGGCATAATAAGCACAGATAAATTTGAGTTTAAAGTTCAGAATATCGTAGCCTCAGTTGATCTTGGCGATGTAACAATAGATATTGAGAGAGTAGTTTACATGATTCGGAAGAGAATCATGTACGAGCCTGAACAATTCCCAGGGGCAATATATCGAATGGAAGATCCGAAAGTTGTCTTCCTAATCTTCTCGTCTGGGAAACTTGTATGTGCAGGAGCTAAAAAGGAAGAGGAGGTATATAGAGCTGTTGATAAGCTGATCTCGATTCTTAAAGATGTAGGCGGCTTATAATTGAAACTTCTCGATTCAATCTTTACTAAAATTCATTAATCTTTTTTAGATGCCGTCAATTTTCACTATGTGACGAAGTTTCCATTAAGCGGATAAACCTCATAGTT
>PIYH01000004.1 GCA_003601695.1 Candidatus Bathyarchaeota archaeon | reverse complement strand
TCACAATCAAAACGGTAAAAATAAGAAGGGAGGAATAGGATTTGGCTGAAATTCGAGTAGCAATAGCAGGAGTCAGGCAGCTGGTCAGCATATCTGCATATGCCTTCAAGCATCCGCCAGTACAGGTTGAAGACCATATTGCGAGGCGGTGGATTGAAGAGTATATACAGAGAAACAGAAGCGATGAAAAAAACCAGATTCCCCATTTTTTATGCTTGTAATCTTGGCTGAGGAGGAAAAATCTACGGTGAAGGCGCTTATCATAGCCGCTGGTCGGGGTGAACGTTTCAGACCGTATACCGATAGGCAGCCTAAGCCTTTAATCTCAGTACTTGGGGCTTCTCTTATCGAGAGAGTTATACTCAATATTAAGGAGGCTGGAATAAGAGAAATCATTATAGTTACGGGTTATATGGGTGAAAAGTTAAGGAGGTTTCTTAACGATGGCCTAAAATATGACGTCAAAATAGAATATGCGGAGAATAAGTATTGGCGTCTAGGAAATGGTTTTTCCGTTCATGCTGCTAGAAGACTGATTGATGGAAATTTCATTCTTTCAATGGCTGATCATATTTTCAACCCAAAGATCTTAATCAACCTCCAAGAATATCGACTTCACAAGGATGAGTGTATTCTCTGTGTTGATACAAATATGAGATGTGTCCTTGACATTGATGATGCAACTAAAGTTCGTACCGATGGAAAGAGAATCCTCAAGATTGGCAAGAAACTCACAGAGTATAACGGTGTGGACATGGGAATTTTCCTCTGCACGCCAAGCATATTCCGTGCTCTTGAAAGAACAATAGATCGAGGATGCTATTCACTAACAGACGCGATCAGTCTACTGGCAAGTAAGAGGAAGATGGCTGCGCGTATCTTCGACAATGAGAAATACTACTGGTTTGATGTGGATACTCCACTCACACGGAGAATGGTAGAGAAAATCCTACCAGCCGTGGAGAATGTAGAGACCTTCCATGAAAAATTCTTAACGAATTTCCAGAGGGCTAGACATGCAGAACTTCATTCAAAAATGATGACTGACAGCCCGTGAGAAGGATGAAGAAACATTCCTTTGATAAGGAAAAAGGTGCATCCGACCTCTTAGCCTATTATGTTCATAGACCCGTGGAGAACTGGATAACTCTAAGATTAATGCGTACTGATGTAACTCCGAATCAAGTCACATTGATGGTTAATCTACTCGCATATTTCGCCGCAACGCTATATTTTTTCGGCTATCTGATCCAAGGCTCCATTCTAAGTTTCATCGTCGGACTGCTTGACGGTGTAGATGGAAAGCTAGCAAGAGCTAAAGGACAGACTACCAAGCTTGGGAAGATGGAGCATGCATTCGACTTGCTCTTCGAGTTCACATGGCTAATCTCATTAGCCCTATTTCTTTATAGAAGCACAGGCGACTCTTCGCCGCTTATACTAAGCATGCTTTCAATTCTCTTCATATCATTCTATAGATACTGCTATGATACATTCAGCAGAACGATGGGCACAAGCCTGGACATTTATGGAGACTTTGAGAGAGTCTTCAGGAGAATCGCGGGGAGAAGAAACCTCTATAATATCCACATACTAATCGGCGTGCTTTTAGGCTTCCCATTATACTCTCTAATGAGCATAATGACGCATGCAGCTCTTACATCCATAATATACGGTTGGAGAACAGCCAAGCATCTCCATGCAGCAGATAGAGAAAGACAGCCAGCGATATTGAGACAGATTTAGATCATAGCTTCACTATCTGGAGATTCTACAAGAGATTTTTTATGAAGCGATATAAATATTGTCCCGTATCAATGCATTATTTTTAGATCTGGAAACCCAATTTTTATTTAGAACCTCTTGAATCATTTTAGATCTGGAAAACTCTCCAAATTCTTTAGGTATTTTATTTCTCTCCGGATCGTTGATATTCTATTCTCCTTCTATTTTTGAGCAGAAAACCAAATTCAAAAAGCATTCCTGATTTTTCTTTCGCAGTGCGGTTTTGGTGCGGGGGGTGGGATTCGAACCCACGAAGGCCTACGCCAGAGGATCTTAAGTCCTCCCCCTTATCTTAGGGGTCGATCTGACCCATTCTATTTAGACCTGGCTCGGGTACCCCCGCCGATAAGGCTTCTCATTTTTCTGAAGATTGGTAATATATACTTAAGTTTTATCATTTTCGAATTAGGCTGGTGAACATTCAGACTGCAAATATCAGTTATGAAATGGCGTATAGCATCATGAAGATCGTTCCAGTTTTCTTGTCCATCTTCTCTTCCAATGTAAGGATGAGGGTCACTGCAAGAGATGCGAAGATAGTATATGGGATTGTAGTGCCTGCTAGATTAGACGCTACAGTTTGGGGGAAGATCTGCCCTATGCCTATCGAAAGCGTTGCATCTACGATGTAGCTGCCGATTATGTCGCCGACCGCAACCTCATACTCTTTTTGCAGATTGCTATGAGGTCAACTGCGAGTTCTGGAAGAGACATTCCAATAGAAAGCGTGAAGAAGCTGAGGCTTCACTTTTTGATGTAGTGAGACTCAACTTTCCTCAAGGCTTCGGCTATATCTATCGCTTCTTTATCTGTGTAGCACTCATGTATGTGTAGAACCAGATGGGTGTCTATAGCCTTTTGGGCGTTTGGACATGAGCCTTCATACTTTATGGTTTTACCCCAGAAGGGGCAGACCCATGGACACTTGGAGTTACCGTAGGTCCGCCTCTCCATTATCCAAGGCCTATCATAGACTAGGTTGCCATACTTCCCCCCTATCGGTATGCCTTCAGCTCTGACGGCCCTCCCAAACTCCTCCATGCTTACCTTCAGCTTAGACTCGTATACGCGGAGAAAGACAAACCAGTATGAGGAGACTGCGCCCTCGATTATCTTTCCCAATCGGACAGCTTCTAGGTCTCTCATCTCCTTCTCGAGTCTTGCGACTACTCTGCGTCGAGCCTCAACAATCTTAGGCAGCTTCCTTAGCTGGACTCTCCCTATAGCAGCCGCGAGCTCCGTCATGCGATAGTTGTTGCCTAAGAAAAGGTTTCCCTTGGCGGTTGTGCCGAAGGGTTTTCCCCTGTCGGCGAATCTCTTCGCGTTCCAGTAGAGCTCCTCGTCGTTCGTTATAACCATGCCTCCCTGTCCACCAGATGTAATATGTTTTCCGCTCATGAGGCTGAAGCATCCGGCATGCCCTATTGTGCCAACCTTCCTCCCCTTATAGAGGGCGTCGTGGGCTTGGCTACAGTCCTCTATAACTACCAGATTATGTTCTTCAGCTACCTCCATTATGGGATCCATATCGCATGGTTGTCCAGCTATGTGCCCAACGATCACGGCCTTCGTCTTATCGGTTATCCGCTCCTCTAGAGACTTCGGGTCCATGTTGAAAGTCTCCGGATCCGCATCAGCGAAGACGGGTATGCAGTTCTGGAAGAGAATCGGGGCGACGGCTCCGGGATCCGTAATCGGCGAAGAGATCACCTCACATCCAACATCAAGCCTCAAGGCTCCGAGTGCCGAGTGAATAGAAGCAGTTCCAGAACTCACAGCTGTGGCATACTTGACCCCATAGTACTTTGCGAATTCCTCCTCGAAGGCATCGACCTCAGTTCCGCCGTAGCGGTCGAATGCCCCGCCTTCTTTCATATACTTCTTCATGAGATTAACTACCGCATCTAACTCCTCTTGGCCGATCTGTATCCTGGGTGGGAAAGGCTCCTTACGAACAGGTTCTCCTCCTTCTATTGCAAGACGCAACAAATAAACCTCCTAATTTAGTAAACTATTATTGCTTAGTCATGTTAAAAAGTTTCTCACATCTTCTCCCCTGCCTGTTCCTTAATATCGCATCTTCTCAGACATTAGTGGTCTTCTTAAAGTATTCGTATAGAGAAGCATGTTTAATGAATTCGTCCAGTATATCCTCAGCCTTATCCGGTGATGGTGTGAGGGGGTCAAGCGCCATAGCCTGCAAAATTAGATCTTTTTCCCTCTCAAGGATCCCATCCACAAGAAGCTGAAACTTGTCGAGATGCAGATTTAACAGGCTCACTATTGGCTTAGGAAGTCTAAATCTTCTTAGAGGAGCTATACAATCGCCAGATACTCGAATGGGCATCTCAACGAACCGTCCTAGCGAAACTTCTTCAAGCGAACCATCATTCGGTATATTAGCAGCTAGAAGCCTCGCTTTTTTCCTGTTGCTCACCGCCGAGACTATATCAATAGCATACTCCTTCGATGGAGTTATCTTAGCATCCTCTAAGCCTCTTGACATTCGCAGTAGATTCTTCATTCTTTTCCTTTTCTTCTTAAAGACCTCTCGGCTAAGCGTCTTATTTTCATAATCTATGTAGCCGCTTATCTCCTTTAAGATAGGTCCATACCTAGGATGATTAATCCAGTCATAGAGGTAATGGAAGAACTCTGAGGTGTGTCTGTCGCTTAAGGTCGGCGGAACGCCAAACAGTCTATAGAGATCTCTGCCAATGAAATATCTATGATTAGCCACTATCTGCTCGTTCTCTTCAAGTAATAAGCCCTTCAAGAACTCTGCATATACACTTTCATCCCCATAGGACAGATCAACGGTCCATGTAAAATGATTTATTCCAGCGGCTGAGACATCCAATCTTTCGGATTCCGAGATTTTCAGTATGTCAGATGCCAATCTCTGCATATGGCGGAAGCCGCCACAGAGTCCGATGACCCTGATGTGAGCTGCTTTTTCAGCGGCCTCGCATATCGGAGTCATCGGATTTGTGAAATTAATTAGGATGGCTTTTGGAGAGATGTCCCTGATTCTCTCGGCTATTTCAACAATCGCTGGGACCTCCATCATGGCTTTTAGTATGCCGCTTGGACCTACCGTGTCCCCTACGACCTCAACGGTCCCTAGGCGAAGGGGAATCTCTATTATATTCTTAAGGATCTCTAAGCCTCCACTCCTAATCGTCGTTATGATGAAGTCTGCATTCTCTAAAGCCTCCTTTAGGCTTGTTGTAGCTTTTATCTTCAGCTGTACCTTCTCATGTTCAACAATCCTCATTAGAATTTTACTTACTGCTCTAAGCCTTTCTTCATCAATGTCCATTAAAACTAATTCGCTTCCCCAGAGATCATCCACCCTAAAGAAATCTCCAAATATACCCAGCGTGAAGTGACTACCAGCTCCAATTATAACTATTCTAGAGTCACTCATGAATATTCTTACTCCGATTACAATTTTCATGCTCTATGAAGTAATTAGTTTTTTCTGTTTTCTCCTCTGTTATTTTTGGTGGTTTTTGTCTGGGGACTGGAGTGGTGTTGATAAGCGGCTTATAGACTGGGTGAGCTATTTCTCAGCCTCGATTTTCTTGATGGTTATGAATGTGATTTGAGGCATATGAGCCGTGGGAATGTTGACAGGCCTACATGCTTACTGATAGATATGTTGAGTTCCTAGCTGTTGTCCGCTACCTCTTCTGTTTTTCCTGCCGACAGCTTGAAGGGTTCACCAGAGCCTTGAACCATCCGGTCTCACGGCTCCCATCCGCGGACTATTCGGGCCTCAGGAGGAGAATCCTCGGCTTGGATCTCTAATTATACGAGTCTTTGAGGCTCAGATGAACCGTCGTCATTGCAGTGGACTCTGTCAGCGTCCGTCAGGCAGCATATAGGTCTTCTCCGCCTACCAATCTCTACGAGGTCTCTAAAGCCTCTAGCCGTAATAGGCGCGGTCTTGGGAAGCTCCAGCTCAATTTATCCAAATAGTGTGTTAGCTGCTAAAATTTTTAGGTATGATTTGAAAGAGAAGACATATGCATTATTTATGTCCTTGACCATAAAATGATAACATTAATCCAACGTGTCCATCGCCATAAGCTTCGGGATACTTCTCTTCGAAGAGCTTTCTGAAATCATCACCACTACAATGTATAGGATAGACCTTCTCTAATCCGGACTCCATAAGATTCTTAGCTATACTCTTCATCTCCTCTCGGCGTGCTCCGAAGAGATGGAAACCACCTATCACTGCGTATGGTTCACGGTTCAGGTCATTCATAGCTTTTGTAATTATCTTGTCAACTCCCGGATGACTACACCCAACCAAAATTATCAATCCGACATCCTTGACATTCACGGCTAAAGCTTGTTCATATGGCGGTCCATGAAGCTCTCCAATTATAGATACTCCCTCATCGATCATCCTTGTTGCATCTACCTCCACAACTTTAAAGCCGAGATTCTTAATCCAAACCTTACATGAAGCACTCATGTGCTTGGGAACATAGACTGTTAAATTTCTATCTAGCTTAGCGATGTATTCGAGGCCGAGTACATGATCGCCGTGCTCATGTGAGATCACGATGAAATCTAACAGTTCCAGATTTATCCCGAGCTTCTCAGCATTGATCCTTAAGGCATCAGGGTCAGGTCCAGCATCAAAGAGTATTCGTAAATCTTTAGTTTCAAGGTAAAGACTTATGCCCCAGGGAGATTTTAGATCCAAGTATGGATTATTATCGACAAGAACCGTCACATTAACATGTTCGACATAGCCTATCTTAGAGATCTTATGCGTCGGAATGGTTCCCTTATATCTTGGGGAGAAGAGAAAATATAGAGATAATGCGGAGACAAGTAGTAGAACCATTATAAAAACGGCTTTTAGTTTCTTCATAACATTTTGCCCAGATAATATAAAATATTTCACATTTAAAAAGAGAATTTTTACTTCCTATAAGTCACATTTACTATTTTCCTTCCCTCATTCAGTATCTCCATAATCTCTTCTTCCCGGAAGGGCGTCAGTTTCTTTCCCCCTACAAAGAAGCCGGTTCTCTTCAGATTTTGCAGGTAATATTTCTTAGCTCCCTTAATGCTTCTGCATATCTCTAATATATCCTCCTTTGTATGAAGCTCTTTCACGAGGGTTGTTCGAAACTCATAATCGATTCTGGATTTCAGAAGCAGATTCACTGATGCCTTAACATTTCCGAAAACCTTTGGGGTTAAAACGTCTCCAACCGCTCTGTTATACTTCTCAAACGTGAGAGGAGCCTTAATATCTATTTCAACGTAGTCTATAAGCCTGTCGTCTATTAGTCGTCGGAGCATCCCAAAGTCGCTTCCGTTAGTCTCCAATGCTACAAGGAAACCCATTGATTTCAGCTCTCTAATGAAATCCGGCAAGTCCTCATGTATAGTTGGTTCTCCTCCCGTTACAACAACGGCATCGATGAAATTCTTTCTCTTCTTAAGGTACGAGAAGATATGCTCAATAGGTACCTTCCTAGACTTTTTTATAATTTCAGGGAGAACGAGATAGGGAACATAGCAGAATGGACATCTAAAGTTACATCCGGCAGTGAAGACTATCGCCGATAACTTACCCGGATAGTCGAGAAGGCTTAACTTCTGGAAACCGCCTATTCTCATTTCTTCAGCTCTCTTCGCATTATGGAGGGACAAGTGCTTTGTCGAATTTAGCTCTTTGTTTAAACTCTTCCTGTTTTCCCTCATTCCACTGATCCACAGGTCTCAAGTATCCTACAGCTCTGGAGTACACTTCACATAGGGTCTTCCTTCCCTCAGCTTCACACATCGGGCAGAAGTGATGCTCTCCGGGGATGTATCCGTGGATTGGACATATGCTGAATGTGGGCGTAAGCGTAAAGTATGGAAGCCTAAAGTTTTCGCAGACTTTCCTCACGAGAGCTATTACTGAGCCTACGGGGGGATTGCTCTCGCCAAGCCATATGTGGAATACCGTTCCACCAGTATATCTAACCTGTAATGGATCTTGGAGTTCTAAGGCTTCCCAGAGGTCATCCGTGAAGTAAACTGGGAGCTGCGTGGAGTTTGTGTAGTATGGAGCGGCTCCCTTCTTAACCTCCTCGTTATTCGCGACGATTATGTCCGGATACTTCTTCTTATCTATCCTAGCCAGTCTATAAGATGACCCCTCAGCCGGTGTGGCTTCTAAGTTGTATATATTCCCAGTTTCCTCCTGAAAGTCCTGTAGCCTGCTTCTCATATAATCTAAGACCCGAATGGCGAAGTCAAGTCCGTTTTTATCTCCTATAGTACATCCGAGAAAGTTTAAGCAGGCTTCATTCATACCTACAAGGCCTATAGTATTGAAGTGATTCTTCCAATATTCTCCGAATCCCTCCTTTATTCTGCGCAGATAAAACTTTGAGTATGGATATAGACCCATCTCCGTGAATCTTTCAAGCCATCTCCTCTTTATTTCCAGCGCTTCCTTAGCCAGCTCCATTAGGTAGTTAAGCCTCTCGAAGAATTCTGCTTCGTCCTTTGATAGATAGCCTATGCGGGGCATGTTTATCGTGACCACGCCTATGCTTCCAGTTAGTGGATTCGCGCCGAAGAGTCCGCCTCCACGCCTCTTCAGCTCCCTCTTATCAAGGCGGAGATGACAGCACATGCTTCTAACATCCTCAGGCTTCATGTCGCTATTTATGAAGTTTGCAAAATATGGCACTCCATACTTCGCTGATGTCTCGAATATTCTTCGATGAACCGAATTCTCCCAATCAAAATCCTTCGTGATATTTATCGTTGGTATAGGAAATGTGAAGACTCTGCCTACAGCGTCTCCTTCGAGCATAACCTCGGCTAGAGCCTTATTGAAGATATCCATCTCCTCTTGGAATTCTCCATATGTTTCATCCAAAACCTTTCCGCCCACTATAACAGGCTCATTCTCCATAAATTTTGGAACTTCCAAGTCTAGGGTTATGTTTGTGAAGGGAGTCTGAAAGCCAACCCTTGTTGGAACATTCATATTGAACATGAATTCTTGGAGAGCTTGCTTTGTAGTCTTAAAGTCTAATCCATCATACCGTATGAACGGCGCTAGATATGTGTCAAAGCTTGAGAATGCCTCCGCCCCAGCTGCTTCTCCTTGAAGGGTGAAGAAAAAGTTGACAACTTGGCCGAGGGCGGTTCTAAAATGCTTCGCAGGCTTACTTGTTATCTTTCCTCTTACACCCCTAAATCCTGTCAAGAGCAAGTCTTGTAGGTCCCATCCAACACAGTATGGGCCTAAAACGGCAAGGTTATGTATGTGGAAATCTCCGTTTACATGCGCCTTTCTTATCTCTGGAGTCCGCTTGAATATCCTGTGAAGCCAGTATTGAGAGATCACTTGAGAAGATATATGGAAGTTTAACGCTTGCAATGAATATGTCATATTCGAGTTTTCCCTAATAAGCCATGTCTTCTTCTGGAGATACTCATCTACAAGCTTTCTTATCTGGGCGTGGAGCTCCCTATAAAGTATATACGCTTTAGCCGTTTTATAGTGTCCATTCTCGACCAGAACCTTCTCAACCATATCTTGAACCTGCTCAACTGTAGGTATTTCTTCAGGCTTCAATCTCTTCTCCAGTAGCTGAACAACCTGATCAGCTAATTCTTCAGCTCTCTTCTTATCTTTTCCACCGACCTCTTGAGCTGCCTTCCATATAGCCTCCGCTATCTTCTTCTTATCAAACTTTACTATTCGCCCATCCCGCTTTCTAATCTTCTCCATCAATAATTAGATCCCCCTGCAATAATGTCCAAAAAGGCGACTTTAAACTCAAATTATGCATACTTCATTTATAAATGCGCAAGGCTCCTCAAATACTTTATTGAAGCCATCAAAGAAGCAGATCGTTTCCTATGTGATTAAACATTTCTATTAAAAGCAATATATGAATACGCGGGTTGTGAGAAATACGTTGCAGACGGATAATCTTTAAAGAAGCTAAAAAGGTCTAGATTGAAGAAGCCGATGTTCCGACGAGACTGCATACAATCCTTGGACGTGGAAAAGAAATGTTGAGCTCTTCTTCAATCTTCTTTCCGCAGGCCTCATGAATGTGAAGGATTTGATCACTGACCGCTACCGATGGACAGATGCGAAGCATGTCTATCAGAGACCGCTTGATCCCTTCGGAGAAAGACTACGATCCTTAAGGGGTGATCTTGAAGTTTTAGAGGGAATTAACCATCTTACAGATAGATCGTGTTTAAGGTTTCATCTCTGGTTAACTTCGTCTCACCATTTTCAGCGCTATGTATCCCAGCGGTGCAGATAAGAAGGCAAGCCATATCTCGGGTCTTAAAATTCCAGTGCCTAATGTCCCCGTCATCAACCACTCCCATGTCCATCCCTCACCTGACAGATAAGATAAACAAGCTCCGATCCCATCTGCGAATACTATTAGCAGGTATACTGCTCCAAACGTGACTGAGAGCAAGGCACCGACCAGAATGAAACCTATGGATTCATACTTAGCTCCCCATAAAGGAAGAGCTCCAAGAAAGACAGCGCCTATCACCAAGGCTGCGAGGCCCCCGAACAGGTCGTCCCCAGGGAGACCGAGCAGGGAAAGATTGCCTCCGGGATTTATAAACCAGTTCCAGAATGCCGCTGAGAACTCAGCAATACCTATGATGATGTATAATCCCCCTATGATCGCCGCGTATGCCGCCATATACTTTCCCATCTTTTTATTCATCTCCATAATATTGCCTCCTTACATGTATCCTAAACCATGCCCTACCGCGATGATTAGTAGAGAAACAGCGTATGCTAGCATCAGCCCATACAGAACTGTGAAGATCGTCCATTTCCAAGAGTTCGTCTCCCTGTATATGATACCAACGGTTGCGACGCATGGTATGTAAATCAGCGTGAATGCCATGAAAGCCAGTCCTGTAACTGGCGTGAAGATTCCTTCACTTCTGATGACTTTCTGAATCTCTTCTATCTCGCTTTCTCCCCCCATTCCAAAGATTACGGCGAAGGATCCAACAACTATTTCTTTAGCTATGAAGCCGAAGGCTAGCGCTACGGCGCCTCTCCAGTCGAATCCAAGTGGGCGAAAGATGGGCTCAAGAACGTGTCCAAGCATCGCTAAATAAGTTTCTTCTAGGGATGCGCCCCATGGATGGCTTGAAAGGAACCAAACTACTATGATGCCTGCTAGAATTATCGTTCCAGCCTTCTTTAAGAATAAAACGCCTCTCTCCCACATATGGATTAATGTGCTCTTAAGCGTCGGCATCAGGTACATGGGAAGTTCAAGGATGAAGGGCGATGATTTTCCCTTAAAGTATGGTATCGTTCTCCTAAAGAGCAATGCCATAAGCACGGCTAGAACTATTCCAAGAATGTACATGGCATATGTTCCAGCTGCCGCATAGGATCCTAAGACCGCTCCGCCGATGAGGATGTAGACTGGAAGCCTGGCACTGCAGGACATCAGCGGATTCACAAGTATCGTTAATATTCGATCCTTCTCGCTGTCTATTGTTCTCGTAGCCATAACCCCTGGAATGTTACATCCGAACCCTATCAGCATAGGAATGAAGGATCTTCCATGAAGCCCAAGCTTATACATGATCTTATCAACCACAAAGGCTGCTCTTGCCAAGTAGCCGCTGTCCTCAAGTATCGATAGTCCGAAGAACATGAAGAATATTGGCGGAAGAAAGACTAATACGCCGCCTAACCCTCCAAAGATTCCATCAGCTACAAAGCTTGCGATATGCTCGTCTCCAATTACTGAATATGAAATCTCTCCAAGACTGCTGAAGAACATATCTATGATGTCTGAGAATGGAGCTGAAACGTCAAAGGTGAAACGAAAGAGAGCCCACCAAAACGCGAGGAAGATTGGTATGCCCAAGTACTTGTTCAGAAAGACTCTGTCTAGAAGATCTGAGAGCGTCAGAGGCTTAGCCCCTCTAAGAACTCTCGGCACAATCTCAGCTATGAGTTCGTAGCGTTTCTCAGCGAAGAAAACCTCAGGGTCTTCGCCTAGCACTTCTTTAACCTTAACGCTCACCTGACCGCCTCCAAAATTTCATTTCTAAATCTGCTTCTCTCAACTTCTTTTAGGACCTCTTCATCTCCTTCGAGAATTTTAATCGCAAGCCACCTCGTCGGATATCTGCTTGATAGATCCTTGTCCTTGAGGATCGCTTTCTCCACTCTTGAAATAAGCTCCTCAGCAGCCTCGCCATAGCCGATTGTCACCTTTCTTCTCTTTTTCTCTTTAGCAACCTCGAGTACGGCTTCCAAGAGCTCTTTAATTCCCTCCTTCGTCGTTGCAACGGTGGGAACCACACGTACACCGAGCATTCTGGAGAGCTCATCAATGTTAATTTCGTAGCCTAAACTCTCCGCGACATCATACTTGTTCAGAGCTATGACAACATTAGCTTCGAGCTCTAGGAGCTGAAACGTCAAGTAGAGGTTTCTCTCAAGGTTTGAAGCATCAACAATATCAATAACTACATCTGGCTTCTCCTTGACTATATAGTCTCTTGCAATTAGTTCATCTATAGAATGAGCTGTGAGACTATATGTTCCGGGAAGATCCACAATCTTCATTTCTTCGCCTTTATATCTGCATATTCCCTCCTTCTTCTCAACGGTCTTTCCGGGCCAGTTTCCAACGTGAGCCTTTCCTCCTGTGAGATCATTGAATAGTAGGCTCTTACCGACATTCGGGTTTCCTATGAGAGCAACTTCTATCAATGCGTCTCAGCCTCCGGATTAACAAATATCCTCATAAGCAAGCCTCTTCCAAGGGCTATCTTTGAACCTCTAACATCGATCACTGCTGGACCTGGAGAATTTGAGAAGAGAACCTTCACCTTAGCGCCTGGAGTTAGACCTAGCTCTGAAAGACGCCTAACTAAGCCTCTGCCACCCTTAACCTCAACTACCGTCGCCTCTTCCTCCTCACTTAACATTGCAAGTGGCATTCTCATTCTTTCTCGCCCTCTTCTAAAAGGATATAGACACTTTCACATTCACTTTTCCTTAGACTCAGATTGTATCCTTTAAGGAGAAATTCGATTGGGTCGCCTAGCGGAGCCTTCCTAACCACCAATATCTCCGTTCCCCTAGTTAGCCCCATGTCTAATAGCCTTCTACGAGTGACCCTGTCTCCCATGACTCTAGAGATCACCCCTTTCTCTCCGGGTTCTAGCTCACTGAGCCGTTTCTCCATCGAATTCCCTCGATTAACTGTAAATATTTAGAGCTACCTAAATTAAGAGATGTTAGACTTATATAGAATCTACCCTAACAAATTTAGGATTATACATTCTATCAAAGAGAATTAGGCAAATCTTCGGTTTTCCTAACATAAGAAATCCCTTCACCTTTATTTAGCAACGTTCACTCTAATCAGAAGGCTTATGCAGATTCAACGCTTCATAGAGTTCCTGGACTATACATATCTTGCGAAGAATCGGAAAGACTCATAAGCAAGTACGGTTCAGCGTTCAAGAATATAATACTTCTCTCATCTAAACTAATAAGGAGATCCAAAGCCTTTCCAACCATTCAAGAGATCTCACTTACGATATCAGAGTCTAAAAAAGAACCATATGACTGCTATTCTTTTAGATGACGCAAAATACCTCATCGCAAAAATGAGTTCGAATTATTCTACAGGTTCATACAAGAGAATAGATTCAACTTCATCGAGAAAAAGGCTTCGTCACTCATGCATCTAGATCTAAATACACTCAGAAAGAGTTCTACTACTAAGCGATAGGAGTTTCGATAATAAATCTTTTAAGAAAAACTCGTATAATAAGTATCTAAAATGCGTGGCGATGAACCTTGCTTAGCAATATTCGTTTTGCATCATATGGCTGGACCGGATTAACACCTCCATCGTATATATTTTCGAATAGAAAGTTTCGCGGGGTAATTCTGGATCCTCCAGACTTCAACCCTGGATCATGGATAGGAGCCTCAAGCGCCATAATAGATTATGATTCTGAAGAGTTCTGGTTAACGGCTAGACCTCGTAAACATCCTCCCCTCCGCGGCTATGAGGTGCAAATATGCAAGTCGCATGACGGAGAGAATTACCGCTCAGTCACCTCCATCACGAAAGAAGACTTGAAGAATATGTCGGGCGTCAATGTTGCAAGTATTGAGGCTCAACAGCTGATAAGAGACCCGGAAACTAGCAGATACTATCTCTATGTATCAGTTCACATCCAGGGAAGAAAGAGGGAGGGAGGATGGGACACCTTCCTTCTTATATCTGATGATCCCGCTGGTCCATGGAGTTTTCACGGCCTCTCTTGGAAGCGCGGCGACAACTATGATAGATACCAGGCGAGAGACGCAACTATAGGGATAGTTGACGGCAAGTATTTCGCACTCTATAAAGCATCTAGTGGACCTAATGGAAGAACAAACGTTGCCTTAGCAACAAGCATAAATGGAATAGAATGGAGGAAGCATGGAGTTTTGAAGATTGATGGAACGGAGCAACCGAGATATCTACAACTCTACGGAGGTATATTTGCAAGTAGTATGGGTCCCCTCTTCATAGGATTAGCACGTAGATATGCCATCGAAGGATGCGGATTAGCCAGAGACTTTGAAGCCTACGTTATAGATTATAGGAACATGAACCTTGAACCTGTTTTCAAGAAGGAGTGGAGACCCCTCTCTCCATACGAAAGACCAGATTATCCAACCCACGGATACATGAATCTTCTTTACGATCCATTTAAGGATCGGATTCTCCTATACGTGGAGGCTATAGATCCTAAATACACGGAAAAAATCGGATGGCGCACACAAGTTGACAGATTAATAATGTATGAAGTAAAATTAAAGAGCAAGTAAAAACTAGTCAGCATCATATTGGATAAGCAAAACAGATAATCACGCTCACTATAAGTTGACAACAATCTAGTCTAGTTGATTTAAAGTTTAATAAGAGCAGGGGAAACTTGAGTTATTAACTAGCTGAAAAAGAAGGGGGGATTATACGTGAGCAGCCGCATATGGATCATGAGGGACTATGTAAGATGTTCGGGATGCCGCAGATGCGAGATCGTCTGCTCACTAAGTCATGAGGGAAAGATATGGCCGGAGGCATCACGTATAAGAATCTTCGCGCCCTTTCCAGGCTTAGAAGTTCCACATCTCTGCGCTCAATGCGATGATTATCCATGTGTTAAGGCTTGCCCAGTGAATGCCTTATCAACTGATGAAAAAACAGGCGCGGTCATAGTCGATAAGGAGAAATGTACTGGCTGCGGGGCATGTATAGAATCATGTCCCGGTAAGGTTCCATACATGCATCCCACAGAAAACTATGCTGTCATATGTGATCTCTGTGGTGGAGAACCGAAATGTGTAGAAGTCTGCGTCGAGTCAGGCTACAATGCTCTAAGAATTTCGAATGACCCCGGCGTCAACAAGAAACTGCATGCTATAGAACCAGAGGTGATAGCTAAAGACATAGCTGTTAACCTCTTTGGAGAGAAGGGCGAGGAGGTGATCTAGGATGCCGCGTGGCTATGCGGGAAAATTTCTGGATGTAGATCTAACCCGAGAGAAGATTGAAGAGACAGAGATCCCCGAGGAGATTTTATATCGGTATTTTGGAGGAAGAGGGCTGGCAGTGAAGGTTCTCTGGGATAGACTGGGAAGGAAGTGGTCCAGTATTGATCCTCTTGGACCGGAGAATATACTCACGGTTTTAACAGGTCCATTGACAGGCTTTCATCCCGGATCCAGAATCTGCGTATCCGGAAAGTCTCCTCTAAGTAATGGAATAGTTGGCGCCACTGCGGGCACAGAGTTCGCAGTTGAATTAAAATGCGCGGGATACGATGGAATCTTCATAACTGGAAAAGCAAGCAACCCGGTTTACTTGCTAATTACTGATGACGGATGCGAGATTATGGATGCAAGCCATATATGGGGCAAGATTTGCGAGGAGACGATAAAGATTCTAAACACGGAGGTAAAGAGGATACTTACCAAGAGGAAACCGAGAATTGGACTGTGGAGGGAACCCTCAATGATTTATATAGGTCCGGCCGGAGAGAACCTTGTGCGAACGGCCGCTGTGTTAACAAAGCTCGTACATGCAGCTGGATACGGCGGCTATGGAGCGGTCATGGGATCTAAGAACCTCAAGGCGATAGTTGCTAAGGGAAGAGGCCCGCTGCCGGATACAGCGGCTCCAAAGACAGTTGAGATCCTATTAAATGAGTATCACAAGAGGCTAATCAGCAGAGTCCGCATGAGACAGTGGGGAACGGGATATGCTGGCTACGCAGTTGGGGCAAATTTAAGCTCGGAGCCTATTCGAAACTGGCAGGAAGAGTGGCATGATGAGAGAAATATTGGAGGTCCCAAATATAGCGCTCGCTTCTGGGTTAAGCCTTACTGGGCTGATTTTAACTGTACACTAAGCTGTATGAAGATCTCTTGCATCAAGTCTGGAAGATGGAAGGGAGATATCACTGATATGCCGGACTATGAACTCGAGGCTTACTGCGGAACAAATCTAGGCATATTTAATCCAGAAGACAACGTGCACATGAGCGCCCTCATGGATAATCTTGGACTATCTGGAATAAACGCGGCGAACACCATGGGTTTTGCTGCGGAGCTATATCAGCGTGGAATCTTAACAAAAGAGGATCTTGGCTTCGAACTTAAGTGGGGGGATGCTGAAGCATTCACCAAGCTCGCTAACTTGATCGTGAAGAGGGAAAAGATCGGAAACATACTGGCTGAGGGAACGTACCGTGCAGCCTTAAAGATCAGCGAGATGAAGGGAATAGACGTAACACGATATGCAGTTCACGTTAAGGGAATCGAGGTGGGAGCTCATGGAATCCGAAGCGGCAAAGACTTTCATGATAAATGCTACGCCGCTAATGTTCAGGGAGGAGACCATACATCTCCAGCTGCCGATCCATCCCCAAAAGATGCTGGCGTATGGACTGAACTAAATGCAGTATTTGCTGACTCGGCAGTATTCTGCATGTTTGCGGTTGTGCCGGATCTCGTATGGGAGCTCACCTACGCCGTTACTGGATGGAGAATCAAAGAGGAGGAATGGTGTAGAGAGCAGGGAAGGAGAATAATAACTTTGCAGCGCGTGCTACTTCTCCTGGGAGGACCAGATATATTCTGGACTCCGGAAAAGGATGATGACAACCCGAGAAGATTCTATGAACCTCTACCCACAGGTCCATATAAGGGGAAAGCAGCAGAAAAGACAGTTGTGGAGAGAAAGAAGAAGGAGTACTACAAGGCTATAGGCTGGGATGAAAGAGGGATTCCTACAGAAGAAGAACTGCGGAGACTAGGACTTGAAGACATAGAGAAAGAAGTAAAGAAGCTAAGAAAACAGTAAATTCTGTTCTCTTTTTCACCACAAAAACTTCTGGAGAATAATCATGCATGTGAATTATCTATCATCAGAACCCTTTTTAATTTCAACTGAGACCTTATATATGCATATCAATCTATCCTGAAAACTACCGAAGCCCAAAAAGCGGGAGGTTAAATTATCTACTTATATGACTGAATGCTTTCGATGATCTTCTGGACGGCTTCCTTAACGGTAGTTCGACTCTCAAGATTGAACATTTTTATTCCATTATGCTCAAGCAAGGCTGATACTCCAACGCCGAACATCTTTGATCCTACAGCTGTTACGCCTATATCAGTAAGCATATTAACGACTATAGGTCCAGCTCCATGCTCGTAAGTCTTAGCCGGATTATCCACAACCTTCACTTTTATAATCGACCCGTCTTCTACATCCACGACCGTGAATTTTTCAGCTCTACTAAAAACATCGGATATATAATCCTCTAAACCCTGATCTCCCTTTGTAGGGATAGCAATCTTTATCCTACTCATTTTCTTTCCACATCCTCCTCTCAAAATAAAAGATAAAAAATGCTTTGCATAATCAACTTTTTTCAGTAGTATGGCCTGTAGAGTGGAAGCGTATACGGAGCCGGTGGGTAGACGGCGCCGTATGGAGGCATCCACATCATCCAATAGTAGGGATATGTCCACCACCATCTAGGCAACCATGGGAACCAGCGGCAGAATGGGTAGGGGTTGCCGAAGCCCCTACCCCAACCGAACCAGAAGCCCCTACCAGCCCATCCTCTTGGCAAACTATTTACCTCCGCCTACTTGCTTAGCTCCTCAAGCCTTTTCCTCAGCGCCTCCAATTGAGACTCAAGTATCTTAACTTGTTGTTCAAGCATCTGCTTTTCTTGCTCCTTACTATATGTGGGGGTGAATGCTGTTGGAAACGGAGTGGGCGTTACTGGGGCTCCCGTTGGCGTAGCAGTGGTTGGGGGAACCATTGCTGGAGCTGCTGTCTGTAGCCACTGCATATACTGTGGTAGGAGACCGCTCTGTAGTAACCATTGAGCTGTGGGCGGAAGTCCCGTTGGGGATCTACCTATCCATCCTGGTGAGAAACCAAATCTTATCCATCCTGGCAATCCAGTTAGGTAAAACATCCATCTATATCGGTAACCCATTCTTTTATTCACCTCTTTTTGTGATTATGCACATTATCAATTATGTGAACATGCACAAAAACTATATAAAACTTACGGTTCTAATAGGTTGAGAGAAGAATTGTTAAGAGGACGGCGTAGACGCGGACCTAGAGGCAGATTACCTAAACCCGTTAGGCTAGAGATACGGCCTCCCGTAAGCAGATTCATTCCATTTCCTCAGATTAATCCTTACCCGATTTATATGGAGCCGGAGGAGCTAGAGGCTCTAAGACTCGTAGATCTAGAAGGGCTTTCTCAAGATGAAGCGGGGGCTCGCATGGGGGTCTCACGAGGAACAATCTGGAGACTTCTTCAAAGTGCAAGGAAAAAAGTCGCCCGCTCCTTAACTGAAGGAAGGCCGCTCTTCATCACGCAATAAAAAGATTACCTTTCCAAGAATCTCATGCACTTTAAATATTTATTATGCATCCGGCTGAGCATTCTCTACTCTTATCCCGATAGAGTTCAAGAATCTCCTTCTTCACCGCGCAGTGACATGGAATAATAAGGTCTACATTCCGCAGAATCCTCAGCTTATTAAAACCGTGAAAACCTCCCACCACACAGTGAATCCTACCGATTAGAGGAAACATCAAATATTCTATCCAATCTTGTATGTGAGCAGCCCGTTATGACCAATACGTTCTTATCCGTATTCACGATTAGAGACTGCTTCTTAATGAACGTTCGAGCTCCCCGGTTGCAAATATATTATCGACAATCTTCTCCATGCTGCTTATCTCCCTCAACTTTACATTTTCGAAGGAAGAAAGCCTCTGCTTAAAGCATCTAAAAGTCTTTTTAGAAAAATTGCATAATCTCTTTCGCTTTTATAATGCCTTCCAACCTATCTACGCTACACTATAGATTAGCTGTTCTCCGGGTCGAAGGGATCTATTCCTGAAAACTGTTGATCTATACTGTAGCGTTGTTCTCTTTGCTAAAAGACCAATAGATAATTACATATCCATCTAATGTCTATCTTCATTTTGGTGGAAGATATGATACGAATCGGCATAGTGGGATTTGACACATCTCATGTGGATGCATTTACAAAAAGAATCAACCACTTCGATATTGATGAGAAATTCTGGGTTGAAGGAGCTAGGATAGTAGCTGGATATCCAGGCGGACCTACTCCAGCGGCTTCTCAAGAGATAATCAATGAGAGAATAAAAATTTTGAAAGGGTATGGAGTTGAGATCGTTGATAAACCTGAAGATCTCTTGGAGATGGTTGACGCAGTAATGATCGAGTGTAACGAAGGAGCTAAGCATCTGGAAGCATCGAGGCCATTCATAGAAGCAGGGCTACCGGTCTTCATAGACAAGCCTCTCGCATGCTCCGTTCAGAATGCGAAGAAGATAATAGAACTGGCAAAGGATAATGAAGTTCCCATATTTTCATCTTCATCATTACGTTATGCGTTGGAGATTCAGAATCTTAAAAAAAGCAACATTGGTAGAATTTTAGGTGCATCCACGTATGGGCCTGGAATAATCATACAATTTAATCCAGGCCTATTCTTTTACGTTATACATGCCATAGAGATGCTTTACGCTTTGATGGGTAAGGGATGCCGAAGAGTCAGATGTTATTCAAGCGAAGGATGGGATGTTGTAGTCGGCATATGGGAAGACAATCGGGTAGGGGTTGTCAGAGGGTTGAGAGCTGGAGCTAGGAGGGAATATGGCTTCACAGCCTTCTGTGAGAAGAAGATAGCATCCCACGTTGTAGATGTCTCTTGGGTATACACGGAGCTTCTGAAGAGAGTGATCAATATGTTCGAAACAAAAAAGTCTCCTATAGATCCTGCTGAGACCTTGGAAATTATAGCTTTCATAGAGAAAGCCATGGAGTCCAGCAAACTAAACCGAGAAGTTGAAGTTCGCATATGATAAGGGAATAACTCTCGGTGAGGAATGTTAGAGTAGCCTTCATGCTTACTTCACGCTTGAAGGAGAAAACAGTCGCGGATTTGGCTTCAGAATTTAACCTTGAGACTGGAAAGCAGTACTTTCTTAGATCTGAAAGAATTAGAGCTAAATCTTTGAAGAGAATGAACTTTAAGAAGTAGCATTCATTACCTTTCAACTATTATTTATTATTTTATCTTTACGACGAGTGTCAGCAAGCCTAGAAGGATTAGAAATATGCCTAGAGACATGAAATAATATGCTCCTAAATGAGCTGCTGATGGATCTACATATGTATTGTATGTTAGAGCAATTCCAATCAGTATTAGAAGCACGCCTAGAACTCTCCCGGCATATATAAAAATGAAATCGTATCTTTTGCTCATCCTCAGCCGCCAATCAATAATTTCAAAGATTCTTCATAAGTTTTTCTAGGCTCCCAGCTCTTTCAGCCTCTCAGGAAGATATCTATCAACGATGTGAGTCAAGCCGTATCGGGAGAATGCCTCCAACTCACATTTCTTCTTTATCTTCATGAAGATGTCTATTTGCTTCTGCCAGTGTCTATCTTTGTATCTGGGGTCGTTCCTCAGCTCCCTCAATCTCTTTACGTCTATCTCGCTTAACTTCTCGCTTGGAAGCTTATAATTGATTATATCTGAAGCCCAAACTCCAGCCCACTTAGCATCTGGAGTAGTTAACTCTCTAAGATGTGCGGCATTGGCGGATCCGGAGATTATAACCATAGCTATATGCATCCCCCAAGGATCAGCATCACTAAATATATATACTGGAAAACCTAGCTCCCGATTTAATCTGCGTATGAAATATCTTGTAGAACGTGGCGCTTGGCCAGCAGTATATATGAGGATAGCATTGAACCTCTCATAAACCTTCTCCTCCACAAACCGCGTGAACATTGCGCCTTTCTCTACAACTATAACTTTATCCGCTGATGTCTTGACGAATCGTGCATCTGTTAATGCTGGTCCAATCATCACCCCATCTGGATGAGATGAAAGATTCATTCTGCGTCCTTCATAGCCTGGAACGGTGTACTCTATTGTTAGATCGCCGAAGACTGCTGATCTCTCCTCAGGGAAGACATTAAATGATTCTCGAGGATGCTCTATAACGGTCTCTAAATCTGTTATTATATCATCTGATTCCGATTGATCTTTAAAGAAGATATCATAGGCTTGAGCTGAATAGTAAACATCCCTAAGTGTACTTGTCTTCTTTTGCTTTAGAAGCTCATGAACAAAGTATGCTGTCCAAACCATCTGAGCAAATGGCCTTAAATGTGCTATATTTCTAGAGCTTCTCGTGACCTTTGACTTTCCTAAAATGTACTGTCTATATTTCGGACTATAGAAGATGTTGCTTATAGATCTACTTCTCATCTGAACAGTTGGGAAGACCCCTCGGTCTATCTCTTCACAGAACTTCATCCCCAGCTCCTCAAGCTTTTTCTGAACTATACTTTTGGGACTCGTCGCCAAATCAACATTCTTTTTGATAGACAAACTCTTTCATCTCCCATTAAGATACTTATTGACTTAAACCATCAATATAAGCATCGATTAGGCTTTTCTTATCTGGCTTCAGAGATTTAGCTTGAATCTTAACAGCCTTATATCTTCCTCTTAAGGTTTCGTAGATCTCTGACCCTGAGGTAAGCGTTGATTCTGGAATTAAAACCTCCCACTTGGAATTAACTAGCCCAAGAACTCTTACAGCCGCCGGATTCTCCTTATGCTTATTCTGGATATGTACAAACACGACGCTGTATCGATGAGAATCGAATATTTCACTATCCACATACTTGCCACTAGTTATGAAGCCCTTAAAGACCTGTTTTCTTTGGTATAGCTTACTTATATCCGGCGGCCTCCTACCTGCAAGGCCGGCTGAAAATCGAGCTATTTTCGGAAGATAACGCGAAAAAACAGCTAGTCTCCTAACTTGCCTCTTTACACGTTCTTTCCTTGAGAGATAACGAGCTAGTTGACGGGCGACCTCACGTATTCCATTAAGTATCTCACGGCTAACCTCAAGTTGATCCGCAAGGATCTCTTTGCCCAGAGTCTTATATGGAATCTTTGTGCTACAGACATGTATAATTATCGCGAATGGCATGTTAGGCGTTAGGTTATATCTTCTCCAATTAATCGATCTAACGATCTTCCAGCAGACATCGCCTGATTCATCATAAACCAATGGAATCTTATTCGCGAATCTGTAGAGAAGAATATCATCTTTAGCTGGAACTTTCCCCCCATATGCTATTGCGACCTCCACGATGAATGGATGTCCGGAATATGCTGAAGGCTTGCGTTGACGAACTGCTACGAATTCTGGCTCTAGCTCCTTAAGTACTCCTTCTCTCAGAAGGTCTTCTCCTAATGGGGATAGACAGTCGGCTTCTGGAGGGAGAAAACCATCATATTCTTTCATCTTCTCAACTAAGTCAACTATCTCCTCGGGTCTAAGGGTCTTTGGGTCTCTATCTTCGGAGATCCCAGCTCTCTTAAGAAAGTCTCTCGCTATCTTCTCTCCGACTCTATGAAAGTGTTTCTGCATGAATTTTAGCATATTATCTTCGGTTGTGGATCTCATTATCCTCTGGAGAGTCTCGACGTCCACGCCATATGGGTGGGGATTAATCTCCTTCGGCGGAGGAGGCATCTTCTCTACTGTTCGGTCAAATTTATATAGTCTTCCTCGCGGATCGATAAATATTATGTTAGCATACGGATTCACCATAGCTGTCTGTTTCAGGTATTCCAGAACCTTCGGCATGGCTTGAGCATAACTTCCCCTCAAGTGAATCTCGACGACCGTCCCCCGCCACCTCTTACTCTTTGCGCGGGGATTAGCATGTATCTTACGATCCAGAATTATTGGGCGATTCTTTTCAATATCTATAAGAAGACGATACTCAACAATGAGGGATTTTCCCGTACTAGAGATCACCTTCACGGGCTTATTAGTCGTTATCTGTCCGTAAAGAATAGCCATGGTTCCACCTAGGCCGAAGGTTCCTCTAGCTTGCTTGAGCCTATACTTCGAGCTAAATAGGAACTGTCCAAATGCTAGAGGAATATGATGCGGAGATATCCCGGAACCATTATCTGCAACTCTTAAAGTGTAAGTATCGTCAGAATCACCATCCTTTGATAGACGTATATAAATCTCAGGAGGAATTCTCGCAACGTCAGCTGCATCTAAAGAATTTTCTACGAGCTCCCTTATGGAAGTGAAGATAGACCGAGCTGGATTTGTAAACCCAGCCATTTCCCTATTTCTATAAAAGAAATCCGCTGGACTTATCTCTTGAAAGACCTCAGATATAGCAGACTCCTCCTAAGCCAGAGTAAATTCTCTCAAAAATAATATTTTGACAAAAACAATAATAAATATATAAATGTAAATTTGTGTGGTTTAAAGCATAAACAATAATTCTAGTATCTTTTCGGTACGAGGGGTCTACCTTCCCAGAGCTCAAGATCTCTCTTCTTAAGCTCGCGTCTCTTCCTCTGAAGAAACCTATACACAGTTGCATGCTGACTTCCTCTTATAAGCATCTCTATCGCCTCCTTAGCTATTCTAGACTCCTCAATCCCGCCTATTATTGAGACTGTATGTCCATACACTGAGATAAAGGTCTCAGTAGACTCCTCTATTATTCTCCGAGTTTTTCCATCTCTTCCGATTATTCTGCCTTTAACCCTCTTAATATCAGATTTATTCTTTCCGAATATCTCTCGAAGATCAATAATCGTGAGCATATCATCCTCATTGCGTAGCAGACGGAAGGCACGCTGAGGAGAGAATCCTCTGCCGACGGCTAAGACGATATCTCTAGCTCTAAATAGCTGAAATAGATCATTTGAATTTTCATTTAAATTTATCGTAACATCCCCGCTTCCACTATCCACTTCGAGTCTAACATTTAGATTCTTCTCTATCTCACGCTTAGTTTCACCATCAGGTCCTATTAGGACGCCTATTCTCTCTCTGGGAATCTTAACGAATATCTGCGGCATCCTTAATCCTCCTGAAAACCCCCTCTGAGGGATGAATATCAACGCCTAACCGCTTAAAGTAATGATTGATCCTATCGATGTCCCTTAGTAGAAACTGGTCGGCGCTAGGATGTTCTATAGAAACCGCTTGGGACACATCAAAGATGACTGGCTCATCAGCCCATATCATAATATTATATTCACTTAGGTCTCCGTGAACCAGCTTCGCCTTCACATATAGTCTCTCAATGTACAGAAGCAACTGCTTATATATTTGCTCGGGATTGGAGAGACGTACTTCTCTAAGCAAAGGCGCACTGACTCCGTCTTTTCCGATGAACTCCATCAAGAGAACATTATTTTTGACCGTGTAAGGCTTTGGAACTCTAACCTTAGCTTGATAGGCTTCTGTTAGGTTTCTATATTCTTTCCTAGCCCATAGATAAATTATACTACGTGGGTTCTTCCTGAAACGTTCAAAACGTGGATCTCCAGCTATATATGTAAGCATACCCTTCCTAAACTCAGCTGCAACAGTCAAGTAGATTTTAATAGCGAGTTCCGTTCCATCGGGATGTCTACCCCAATAAAGCTTCGACTCTTTACCAGCCTTAACAGCGCCGTAAATCTTATCTATCCATCCCTTATTCATGAGTTCATAAATAGTCATCAGTGTAGGCTTATCGAAAACTTCCTCTAGGGCCTCATACTCCTCGCTTCGCTTCTCTTTCATCAACTGCTTAGTTTCATAAGATTTTTCCCTCCGCTCCAGTCTCTTTCTTAATCGATCCTCAATAGACATCTCTAAAACCCCTTCATTATCGCCTTAGAGTTTTAAAAGCCCCTGCTTCCGCAAATACTCAGCTTGGCCTTTAGTATA
Source organism: Candidatus Bathyarchaeota archaeon (assembly GCA_003601695.1). GTDB lineage: Archaea > Thermoproteota > Bathyarchaeia > Bathyarchaeales > DTEX01 > B63. The sequence goes on along the minus strand of PIYH01000004.1, from coordinate 2,444 downwards.
GCGCCAAATTATGTCTCCCCTAGTCTCAGATTGAAAATCCCATGGGCTGACGAGCACTACGTCCCCTATTCTTATCCACACTCTCCTCTTCATCTTGCCGCGGATTCTACATATTCTCTCATATCCATCTTGGCACTTCACAAGCACTCGATCATTACCGAGAAGCTTCAGAGCTATCCCAAAGACATCAGTACCTGCCGGAAGCACCATCTCGTCGAGATCCTCTTCGCTGATCACCTTTTTCTTGCCCATATCTATTACCCCGATAGATTCCGCTGAACTTTATGCTAGAGAAGAATAAAGAGCCGTTACTTAAATATCTATATGCATGACATGCTAGTGTTTTCATAGAAATTCTAGACGAATCAAATGGCGGAGTTCAGATACAATAATGCTCTTTACAAGCCTTATACTCTACCAGAATTGATTTTTCTAAGATAGGCACAGAGCTAAAAACGTCAACTCTTAAACAGAACTCCACATCTTTATAGAAGCCGAGAATCCTTAGCTTTTTAGCATGCTCACCTTGATAGATGACCTTCTTCAGATTTTTCTCAACAGCCCCGGCTGAGTAGTAAGCCCATAAGGCAGCATCATCCATAAGGGCTCCATCAATTATCTCCTGTACATTAGGCAGTCTTCTAATAATAAAACCCGCTCCTAGAAAGTCTTCAAGCGCAAAATTTCCCTTCTTACCAACAGCAACTAATGAAATGTCAGATTCTGTTTTCAATGCGAGATCATAGCTAACATGCGCGACTGAGCTCGCATTCAGGAAGGCGCCGATCAGAACAGCCCTCGCATCCTTACCTGCCAGCTTTATGGCTTTTGTTCCATCAGTCGTTGTCAATATAATCGTTCTCCCCAAAACTCTGCCCCAAGTGTACTCAAGTGGCGAATTACCCATATCGAAAGTTGGAGGTTTAACGGCGTTTCTTTCCCCAGCCAATAACGCTTCCGGATGCTTCTCATAGAGCTGAACAGCCTCCTTCAAAGTGCGGGCAGGAATAATTTCTCTGGCGCCATTTGACAAAGCAGTAATAATCGTTGAGCTGCTCCTAAGAACATCAACTATCACCGTAACATCTCCACGCTTAGCGGCACGTGAGGCTCCCTTTCCAGTAAGCTCTAAATACACTCTAACCATTTCATCTCACTTTATATGCATAATATCTCCGCCGTTGGACAAATTAACTTCTGTCATCAGCATCTTCCCAAACAATCTCCCCATTCCATTGAATAATAAACTGCTAAATATCGTAGGTATCTCCTTCCTAATCTGCTTTAGATGAGACATTTATCTGAGTGGTCATGGTGAACGTGCACGCCAAGCCGGCTAAGAAGCATCATTCATTCGGAGTGTTCGACAAGATTTACTATGAATCCCTACTCGACATCTTATTTTAGTATGGCTAAAATGACTGTTATAATGAGTGTTAAGAATTCTGATTTAAAAATTCCATTTTTACGAAAACTTTTAGATGAGATACTTGATAGATTTAGGCATATAAGATTCGTTAGGAGGAACCTATTTGTATAAGAAAATTGGTATTCTTGGTGGTTTAAGCCCTGAATCTACTGTTATCTATTATTTGCGTATAGTGAGGAGATATCAGGAACTTTTTGGTGATCATAGTTATCCTGAGATAATCATTTACAGCGTGAGCTTCCAGAAGTTTATTGATTGGATGGCTAAGGATGGATGGGATGAGATAACAGAAGAGCTGATTAGGAATATTCGAAATCTCGCTGCGGCGGGAGCAGATTTCGCCTTAATAGCCACAAATACTATGCATCTGGTCTTTGACAGGGTGGAAGAATCTTCTCCCATTCCTCTAATAAGCATAGTGGATGCTACAGCTGAGGCTATTAGGAAAGAGAAGATAAATACGGTTGGTCTTTTGGGGACCGCTTTTACTATGGAGAAAGCCTTCTATAGGGAAGGACTTGCCAAGTATGGAATTGAGACTCTCGTCCCGGAGAAGACGGATAGAGACTATATAAATAGGGTGATCTTTGAGGAGCTATGCAGAGGAATAATACGCGATGAGTCTCGAAATAGCTTCGAGAGAATTATTAGGGAGTTGACTGAAAGAGGCGCTGAGGGAATAGTTCTCGGCTGTACTGAAATACCACTTTTAATCGACGAGAAGGACATCTCAACAAGAATCTTTGACACCGCAAAGATACATGCAGATAAAGCTCTTGAATTCGCAGTAAAAACTTGATTAGAGACCAATAATTAAGCAGGCTTGATCTACTTAAGACGTCTACTAGAAGGCGAAAGGTATAGACTGACGGAATACCAATTTACACAATAGTCAATATAATTTTTGAGAAACAATCAGTTTCAATTTCTTAAGAATCTCGATGAAGAAGTGAACCCGCTCGCTGTAGATATCAGGCTCGCTGGGATTCATACCTAAATGGGTTCGAGTCCTTAT
>PIYH01000056.1 GCA_003601695.1 Candidatus Bathyarchaeota archaeon | reverse complement strand
CTGGAGAAATGCTACTTCTCCCCTAGGCTTTTATACGAAAGAGCTCGAATCGCCGATCTCGTTAAGCCCTCAGAGGTTGTTGTCAACATGTTCGCAGGAGTGGGATGTTTCTCGATAGTAATCGCGAAGAAGTCTGAAGCTAAAAAGGTTTACTCTATTGATATCAATCCGTGGGCGATTAAATATATGAAAGAAAATATTAGGCTGAACCATGTATGTCATATTGTCACCGCTATTCTAGGAGATGCAAAAGATGTTATCACTAAATATCTTCGAGGCGTAGCTGATCGTGCCTTGATGCCTTTACCAGAGAAGGCCTATGAGTATATTAATTATGCTTTGAAGACTCTGAAACCATGCGGAGGCATGATCCACTATTATGATTTTGTTCATGCAAGTAAAGGAGAGAATCCAATCCGCAAGATTGAGAACAAGATAGGCTATAAGCTTTCTATTCTAGGAGTAGATTTCAAAGTATCCTCTGGCAGAGTGGTTAGAACGACAGGTCCCAGATGGTTTCAGATCTCACTTGATATTAAAATAAACCGAAAATAATTAAATACGAATAAGATAAGATTATGGTCGGGTATTATAAAATGAAAAGAAAACTGATGGATATTCTTGCATGCCCCATAGATAAGTACTATCCCTTAGAACTTTATGTTTTCAAAGAAAATGATGAGATATCTGAGGGAATAATAGTATGTCCTAAATGTCTCAGGTGGTATCCTATACGAGACGAGATTCCCGAAATGCTACCTGATGAGCTAAGAGAGAAAAAAGAGGAGATTGAATTTCTAAGGAAATGGAGAGAGAAAATTCCGGAGAAGATACTTCGTGAGGGGAAGCCTTTCAATCTCAGCGACGAACTTGAATAGAGAGCGCCTAAGCCATTTATAAATCTAATTCTAAAAGCTTATTTTTCTCAGCGGACTCCAGTATCGCCTCAGCTATTTTAAGAGCTTTAACGCCATCCATTCCCGTTACTAGAAAACTATCATTATTCAGAACAGAGTCAACGAAGTGCTTTAGCTCCATCTTTAACGGCTCCTCCCATCTATAACGCGGAATTAATGTCTGATTTGAAGTATCAATTTTAATCTCTTGCGTAATATAATCTACCGTGATTATTGCTTCGCTTCCGGTGACTATGAGCTGCCTAACCTTGTACGGCGTAAGCCAGTTTGCCTCTAAAAACGCTGATTTCCCATCTGGAAATGTAAGCATCACTTGAACGTAATCTTCGAATCTTCTATGCCTCAGCCGCCCCGCCCTAGCATAAACCGTGATTGGATCTTCATTAAATATAAATCTCATCAGGTCTATATCGTGTATCGCCGTGTCCTTCACTACTCCTATATCGCCTAATCTTTCAGGCCATTTTGAAACACGCTTGCCTGTAGCCGATACAGGCTCCCCAATCTTACCATCATCAATTGCTTTTTTCAGCCTTCTAACAGCCGGATTAAATCTTTCTATGAATCCAACTGTTAAATATAGATTCTGAGACTTTGCGGTTTCAAGTATTTCTTCGGCTTCCTTGGACTGGCTTGCCATCGGCTTCTCAACGAAGATATGCTTCCCCGCATTCAGCGCCTTTATAGATTCTGAATAAAGCTCTGCGGACCATACACATATAGTTACAGCGTCAACATCTTCCTTCCTGTAGAGATCGTCGCTATTCACATAAGATCTTATGCCATATCTCCTAGATGCTGAATCTACTCTTTCCCTATTTACGTCGCAGACGGCCACTAGATCTGCTTCTGGCAGATCCTTCAAGACTCTTAAATGATTTCTTCCCCAGAATCCAGCTCCAATAACGGCTACTCTAAGCTTCTTCACCTCTTCCAGACACCTCTACCTAATCCTCTATATATGAAGCCCTCTTTTTCAGCTCTTTCCGGATCAACTATATGAACTAAGTCGACTACAGCTGGGGGTTTCCTCATCAGCATTCTAATCCTACTTAGGTTTAGACGTTTAAATTCTTCACATGCCGTAGTGAAGACAAGGCAATCCGCACGCTCTACGGTTTTTTCTAGATTCTTCTCTGACGGAAAGCCCATTTGAGAAAGATCTCGAGCTGAAAAGCGCGGATCAAACACGCTTACCCTTCCACCTCTCTTTCTAAGCAACCTCACTAATTCTAAGATTTGAGATCCCCGCGCCTCTTTTGTTCCACAAAGCAATGATACACCTAAAACTGCAATCTTAGATCTCTTCACTGTCTTTTCGCATGAATGCATTGCATCCTTTATAAGACTATACGCTTGCCTCGATGCTTCATTATTCAATTTTCTAGCTAGAGATATGATTCGAAGTTTAACTCCTAAATCTGCTGCTTCAGATATCAGGAGATAAGGAATCTCAGATAGCTTTTCTCCCTCCAAGCTGGGGCTAAAGAGATGACAACTAGACTGCTTATTTGCGGCTTTTTGGGCCTCAAGATAATCGATTTTCATCTTCTCGCAGAGCAACGCGAGCTCATTAGAAAGCGCTCTAGTCACATCCCGATATACTTCTCCGAAGAGAACGGCAGCCTCCGCGGTTTTTATATCTCTAACTTCAATGAATTCTCCATGTGTTATCACTCGAAGAAGAGACTCTGCCGCCCTTAAGCTTTGTTCGTTTATAGCTGAGATCACTCTAGCATGCTCTTTTAAATGCTCTATTTCTGCTCCTATAGGAGCGTCGACCGGGCTGTAGGCAAGTCCGAAGTCTATACCAGCCTCTAAGCCTGAAGATCTTTCTAAAGTTTTAATTATTAGGTTTTCGGTTATGGAAGGAGGCATTATGCTCTGAACTATTATTAAAGATCCAGGTTGAAGGTTTAAGCCTATATCTCTACACATCTCTTCAAGACTAGAGTATACTGGATGTTTTCCTCCATTGATAGGTATTTCAGCTGCAAGGATTATGATATCACTTTCATGAAGAGCCTCTTTAGAATTTGTTGTGGCCTTTAATCGGCCGCTACTCAGATTTCTCTTAAGCATCTCCCCTAATTCGTGTCTGTTAAAGAAGTTTTTGACACTATTTATTTGCTGGATTACATATGGATCTGGACTGAAACATGCAACCTTAAAGTTCACTTCCGAAAATAGACAAGCCGTAGCTAATCCTATTCTCCCACAACCTATCACCGATATTTTGTGCTTTTCACGTTTCTCGGGACTGTTAAGATCAGATTCCTTAAATGCCATAGCTACGGTCATCTACATTCCTCGTCAATCTTATGTGCCGAGACGGATATTCCATTACATAAATCTTGAATGTAAGGATTATTCGTAAATCCAGACTAATAAATTCTTATAATATAGATTATTTCCTTTCAGTCTTAATGGCGAGAAGAAGAAAATAAGAGGAAGAATATCGTATCACTCTATTATCTTGTAAACTTTGTCTCCTTCTCTTACCCTTTGTTCCACCTTAAGTCCTATTTTCTGCCCAGCTTCTGCAACCGTTATATTTTTATGTTCTATCTGCATCGACTCGACTACTTGTTCAAAATTTGTAGTTGAGCCTTGAATAAGAATTCTGTCTCCGACAGACAATCGATCCCTCAGCTCTACGACGGCAACGCTTATTCTTGTGAAGTAATGCGTAACTCTGCCTATTTCCTTCAATTCTCTCTCAGACATCAACCTCACCTTTTCTCAAAGAAAGATAATCAAATATACTTAAATCATTTTGCATCTACGAATGTTTAAAGCATCGAAAGGTTTAAGAGTCCCAGACATAGGTTTAAGCATTTCTTTAACTTCATGTATAACTAATTCCTCCTCGGTTGGCTCAGGTCTTTCTGAAAACTAGATCAAGCTTCCCTAGAAGTTTAGGCATCCCAAGCCATATATCATCTAATATCCAAGTTCCTCCAAGCAGATTATCTCTTTACAGGTTAATATAGGCAAACAACATCACTATCTCCTCAAAAAGTTCCCTCACTACCATTGAGACTACTAAGCGAGATGATCCATGCCAGCTAATTAAAAAAATCTTCTGAAGCCGCTTTCCAACAAACCAAGACAGACTTGTTTTATGTATCTGATTCAGTAATTGAAAGATTTATTGTAACGACTTCCACCTTAGTTGCACCTGCAAATGTGTAAGCAAAATGAGGAATAACTATTCCGTCGATTCTCTACACAACCAACTTTGATTGCGAGAGGTGTGAAATATTCCATTCCTAAAGGCCGCTTATCCATCAACTCTACAGTGCCTACAGAATTATTGCAATATCATTCCTTTCAAGATATTTTTAATTCAAACAATGACAGCTCATCCGGGCATAACAGTCCTCATAACATCCCCGCTTGAAATAATATGATGCATCCTAAAGCCTTTAGTTCGAAAAGCAGTTCTTCATTATTTTCTGAGATGGAAAATAAAAAGGAAAAATTAATTAGCAGTCTGTAGAGCTTTTAGAGAAAGAGACTGATGCAGAATGATCAGTGAATTTGTCACTTTAATTGTCGGATTCATTACTAGTATTCTAAGTATGCCTTTAGTTATGAAGTTTATGAAGAAAAAGGGAATAGTAGGCATCGATATGCATAAGAAGAACAAGCCTGCGATTCCGGAGATGGGAGGAGTAGCGGTTATAATAGGCATAGCCGCAAGCGTAGTAGTTGCCTCCGTCTTAACGTCGGAAAAAACCCGTCTATTACTTAGCTTTCTAGCATCAACATTAATCGCCGGAATCGTAGGAGCTGCGGATGACTTGAAGCCTTTAAGCGCAAGAATAAAGCCCTTCCTCACGCTTTTCTCAGGTATGCCGATACTCATGCTTTGCACATATGACCCGCGGGGCCCAATCTTTCCTATAATTGGAAGAACACGTCTGACGATAGTCTATCCACTGCTCATAATAGTTGCATTAGCTGTAACTTCCAATGCCGTAAATATGTTAGATCCATTTAATGGAACAATGTCCGGGTCATGTACAGTGATCACAATCACACTTTTGATCTCCTCCCTCATCCTAGGTAGAAATGATGGAGTGCTTCTCTCTCTATGTATGCTTGGCCCTCTCCTCGTTCTCTATCTCTTCAACCGTTATCCAGCTAAAGTCTTCTCCGGAGATGTGGGAAGCCTGAGTATAGGAGCTGCTCTTGGAGCAATATCTATTCTCAGCCACCTTGAGATGGTAGCGGTTATTGCTTTCGCCCCTCAAATAATGAATGCTTTTTATGGTCTCTCAACCATAGGTCGCCTCTATGAGAGAAGAGAAACTGCCCGTCCAGTAGTGCTTCTTAATGATGGAAGATTAATGGCAACCTCGGATCCTAAGGCTCCTCTAACACTTGCGCGTGTAATTCTCGCACATGGGCCTCTATATGAGTATGAGGTGGCGCGAATAATTATTATATTGTCAATAATCTCTGGAATTTTAGCGATCTTTACAGCCTATTTAATAAAGGTGACTGTATGATTAAGAGAATTCTCGACTTCGTTCTTATTTTGCTCTTCGTATGGGCATGCATGATTTTAGGATTATGGCTTATAAATGAGATAGTAGTTCCCCTTGAGATTCCATGGATAAAAAACCGTATTGTAATCGCCATTATTAAGTTAGTAATGAGCAGCGGATTAGCTCTCTTATGGCTATGGCTATGGAGAGAAATCATTAAAAGAATGTTCTGGCATACGTTGAAGACGCATAAGACGCTAGGAAAGGCTGAGAAGCAAGAAGAGCGATAAGAATTGAGAATTATAATTGATATTTTAACGCCCAAACAGTGTATGCTCTTCTCTAAGCTCTCCGAGAGGCTGAAGCAGGCGGGCCATGAAGTCTTTCTCGTCAGCAGGAAGTATAGAGAAGCCGTAAACTTAATTAGGCTGAAGGGTTTGAAGGCGAAGATAATCGGTAGACACGGAGGTGAGGAGCTCGCTAATAAGCTGAAAGCAAGCGCCCAGAGAATTCTTGAATTAGCGTCATACTTTAGGGAGGTAGATCCGGATGTAGCGGTTTCATTCTCATCTCCAGAGATGGCGCGGGTAGCCTTCGGCCTAGGTATACCACATATATGCGTAAACGATTCACCTCACGCCGAAGCTGTTGCCAGACTAACTATTCCCCTAGCAACAAAGCTACTATCTCCTAAGGCGATTCCCAAACGTGTCTGGACAAGATTCGGAATCTCCTCAGACAGAATTAGGCAGTATAATGCCCTAGATCCATGGGCGTGGCTTAAAGATTTTAAGCCTGATGAGAAGATAATTTCGAAACTCGGCTTGGATCTTTCCAAGCATATCTTAACATTTAGACCTGAGGAAAAATTTGCCGCTTACCTGCTGAGCAAAACTCAGGGGAGAATAGGAATAGTCTCCGTTATTAGAAAGATTCTAGACGAGAAAGACGATGTTCAAATAATAGTTATTCCAAGATATGAGAGCCAGATAAAATATCTTCAAGAAGTCTTCAATGGAGAGATACGTATTCTAGAATCATCTATTGATAGTCCCAGCCTACTTTATTATACAACGATCTTTGTTGGAGGTGGGGGAACCATGACGGCTGAAGCATCTCTGCTTGGGGTACCCACATTCTCCTGCTATCCCGCAGAGCCGTTCATAATTCTCAAGTATCTGATGAAGAAGAAACTTGTAAAGCTTGAAAGGAATCCGGAGAAACTCGCGAAGAAAGTACTTGCAACACTAGATAGAATAGAGTATGAGAGAATGAAACAGGATGAAAGAGCTAAGAGACTTGTTAAAACATTCGAGGATCCAGTGGAAGTGATAGCCGAGGAAGTTGAAAAGACAGTTGCATCTTAACTCATCTCCCTACTCCTGAAAAAGACTGTTGTCCGATTTTTCTTCGAAACTTTTATTGTCTTAAAAATGCTTATGATAAAAGAATAGATTCTGGAATAATCGATAGAAGATTATGGGAGAATTAGAATTGAGTGAAAAACTTCCGGGATACAGGGGAGAAGCGCTAAGGGTTCTAAAGAGCCTCGGAGCTAAAACGGGCGACTTCATACGCATAGAGAAGGAAGGAAGAGTATATGAAGGCATATTGATGCCTAGAAGTGAACTCGGAGATGATAAGCACATAGTGATAAAAATAAAGTCGGGATATAATGTGGGGGTGAGGATAACACCTAATATGAAGATGGAAAAGAAGGGGCTAGGAGTAAAACCTTCATTTACGCCGCCTCCGCCTCCAAAACAAAAACCTGGTCTTCCAAGGGTGTCTATAATAAGTACAGGGGGGACAATTGCAAGCCGTGTAGATTATAGAACTGGAGCTGTTAGACCAGTGATCTCAGCGAGTGACCTCTACAGTATCGTCCCTGAACTCTCAGACATAGCCCTCATCGATGCGGAGATACTATTTAGTACGTTTAGCGAAGACTTAACTCCAAGACACTGGACGAGAATAGCAGAGAAAGTAGCTGAGCACATTAGAAGAGAAGCACAAGGCATAGTTATAACTCATGGCACGGATACGATGGGCTATACAGCCGCAGCATTAAGCTTCGCTCTGCAAAATCTACCAGTACCCGTAGTGCTTGTCGGAGCTCAGAGATCAGAAGATAGACCGAGCTCGGATGCCGCTGAGAACCTTATAGGAGCTGTTCGATGCGCGGCTAATGCTCCCTTCGCGGAAGTTGTTGTTGCTATGCATCAGACAATATCCGATGAGGCGATAGCAATACACAGAGGGACAAAGGTTAGAAAGCTGCATACAAGTAGGCGTGACGCCTTTAAAACGGTGAATGCTGAGCTCTTCGCAAGAATTCTTAACAAAAAGATAATTATGCTCACAGATGATTTCAACCCTAGAAGGAATGACGGAGATCTGGTTTTGAAGCCTCAATTTGAAGAGAAAGTTGCCTTGATTAAGTTCTATCCGAGTATGAATCCTAAAATTATAGATTGGCATGTTGAGGACGGGTATAAGGGAATAATACTTGAAGGCACAGGCTTGGGACATGTGCGTCGAGAATGTTTCTCCTCAATTCGGAACGCTGTCGAGAACGGCGTAATAGTTGCGATGACTTCTCAGTGCATTTGGGGAAGAGTAAATATGAATGTATACGCGAATGGTAGAGACTTGTTATCGATAGGCGTTATTCCCCTCGGGGATATGCTGGCTGAGACTGCTCTGGTCAAACTCATGTGGGTTCTAGGGCAGACAAAGAATCTGGAAGAGGCTGGAGATTTATTGACAAAGAATATTGCGCATGAATTCTCGAGTAGAACAGTTGAGCCCGTTGAGCCTCCAGAAACTGTAAGCATCTAGCGGAGGGAATGCGGTGAAGATTAATTATGAAAAGTTAGGTTTGAAGGTTGGTTTAGAGTGTCATCAACAACTAAACACAAAAGAGAAATTATTCTGTTCATGTAGACCAGAACTCTCCAAGGGAGAACCTAAAATAATATTTCTTCGAAAACTTAGACCAACGCAGAGTGAGCTAGGTCAAATAGATCCAGCTGCCTACTTCGAATTTAAGAAAGGAGTCAAAATACTATATGAGGCTGATCCGCAAACTTCTTGTCTC
>PIYH01000055.1 GCA_003601695.1 Candidatus Bathyarchaeota archaeon | reverse complement strand
GCATCGCGTATCCAGAGAGTACGTAGCTCGGCCTTATCAGGACGGGGTAGCCTATGTTTTCAGCGAATCTTTCAGCATCCTCGATAGTTGTGAGCTTGCTCCACTCCGGCTGTGGAATTCCGAGCTCGTCGAGGAGGGCGCTAAATTTAGATCGATCCTCAGCCAAGTCGATGCTTTTACTAGAAGTCCCCAGCAGCCTAACTTTTGCTCGGCTTAGCTTCAGAGCTAGATTATTCGGTATCTGTCCGCCTACGCTTACAACAACCCCTAATGGCTTCTCCTTCTCGTAAATATCCAGCACTCTCTCTAATGTTAACTCCTCAAAGTAGAGTTTATCTGAGATGTCATAGTCTGTTGAGACAGTCTCCGGATTGTAGTTCACCATTATAGCCTCGTCTATTCCTCTCCTCTTTAGGGCCCATATCATGTTCACTCCGCTCCAATCGAACTCGACGCTTGACCCGATTCTGAAGACCCCAGCGCCCAGAACTATCACCTTCTTCTTTCCGCGAGTGTCGAAGCTGATATCGTCTTCGTCACCATTATAGGTCATATAAAGATAGTTTGTCTTCGCCGGCCACTCCCCTGCAAGCGTATCTATCTGTTTAACAACAGGAATTATGCCATGTCTCTTCCTGAATCGTCTAATTCTAATCTCGTCCACTTCTAGGTACTTGGCGATCTGTGCATCGGAGAATCCCAAACGCTTAGCTTCCCTAATTACCTCTAGAGCTTCCCTACTGTCTAGACGGAGAGATCTAAGTTTCCTCTCCATCTCAACTATATTCCGAATCTTGTATAGAAACCAGAGATCTATCCCGCTTAGCTCATAGATCTTCTCGATGGGGACACCCATCTTTATTGCCTTAGCTAGCTTAAAAAGTCGTTCATCAGTTGGTTTCTCTAAGGCATCGAGCAGAGACTCTAGAGATTCAGGTTCATCATCATCTCCCACAACTCCTATTCGACCGATGTCAAGCATCCTGACAGCTTTCTGAAGAGCCTCTTCGAACGTCCGCCCGATAGCCATAACCTCTCCGACAGACTTCATCTGCGGGCCGAGATGCGGATCCACATTTCTGAATTTTCTTAGATCCCATCTCGGAATCTTGATGACGAGGTAGTCAAGCGCGGGCTCAAAACAGGCAGTTGTGACTCCCGTAATCTTGTTGATGAGCTCCGGGAGAAGATAGCCGATTGCGAGCTTCGCAGCAATGTATGCAAGTGGGTAACCAGTAGCTTTACTCGCCAACGCTGAGCTCCTAGACATTCTCGCGTTAATCTCGATTGCTCTATACTCTTCAGATCTCGGATGCAACGCCCATTGAATATTACATTCGCCGATTATCTCTACGCTCTGAACAGCCTTTATCGACGCCGATCTAAGCATGTGATACTCACGGTTAGTTAATGTCTGGGATGGAGCGACGACTATTGAGTCTCCGGTGTGAACCCCCATGGGATCAAAATTCTCCATACTGCATACAGCTATACAGTTGTCTTCTGAGTCACGCATAACCTCATACTCGATTTCTTTCCACTTCCCAATATATTCCTCAACCAATACCTGCGTGATCATGCTCTGTGCGAGAGCCCTGCTAACCATCTCCTTAAGTTCATGTCTGTCATAGGCGACTCCTGAGCCTCTTCCTCCAAGCGCATAGGCAACCCTCAATATAACTGGAAAGCCGATCTCATCGGCTATTTTGAGAGCCTCCCCAACTGAGGTGGCGGATCTACTCTTGGGCACGGGGATTCCAGCCCTGATCATGGCTCTCCTAAAAAGCTCCCTGTCCTCCGTCTCCTCTATAGTCCTTATCGGAGTTCCAAGAACCTTAACATCATATTTCTCTAGGATACCCTTCTTCGCTAGCTGAACTCCACAGTTGAGGGCGGTCTGACCTCCGAAGCCCAGTAATATGCCGTCAGGTTTCTCCTTCCTTATAACTTCTTCAATATACTCGACGGTTACGGGTAGCAGGTAAACCTTCCCAGCCAAGCGAGGATCCGTCTGTATCGTTGCAGCGTTAGGATTGACAAGCACTGTTTCTATACCTTCCTCGCGTAGAGCCTTGAGACATTGACTTCCCGAATAATCGAACTCTGCAGCCTCACCGATCTTTATAGGTCCGCTTCCAAGAACTATGACCTTCCGCACCCACTCATATTTTGGCATCTCTTGATCACCCCATCATCTCAATGAATAGGTCGAAGAGAAGATTCGTATCGCATGGTACTGGAGAAGCTTCTGGATACCACTGCACAGCGAAAACTCTGCCATTTCCATGTCTTATCCCCTCTACCGTCTTGTCATTTGCATTTATGAACCAGACTTCAAGATCCGTATCTTTAAGCGATTTTTCATCTATTGCATATCCGTGGTTCTGAGTCGTAATGTAGCATCTTCCAGTCTTTAAGTCGTAGGCAGGCTGATTCTGAGAACGATGCCCATACTTCAGCTTGTATGTATCTCCGCCAAGGGCAAGCGAGATTATCTGGTTTCCCAAGCATATGCCCATAACTGGCATTCCCTCATCGATAAGCGAAGCTGTCGTCTCAATAGTCTTCCTAGGCATTCTTTTAGGATCTCCAGGGCCGTTGCTTACTAAGATTCCGTCAGGATTATACTCCATGATCTCTTCAGCTGAAAATGTATATGGTACACGGATAACCTCCATCTTCCTTTTTAGGAGGCTTCTCACAATCCCGGCTTTAACTCCGCAGTCGATTAGAACTATTCTTCCCCTCTCTCCGGCTCTATGCCAGATTGGCTCCTTTATTGTCACATCACTAACTAGATCCTTCTCATCGGGATCTGGAACGTACTTTACTTCTTTAACCAGTTGCTCAACATCTGGTTCATCATCCCCCTCACAGACTTCTAATATTCCAAGCATAACTCCTTTTTCCCTAAGCTTCTTGGTAAGCCTTCTAGTGTCGATGTTACAGATTCCCGGTATTCCCTCGCTTCTAAGCCATTCATCCAGAGTCCTCTTAGAAGTCCAGTGGGATGGGGTTCGACAGAGCTCCTGAATCACCAAACCCCTCACTTTAATTCCTATGGACTCGAAGAATATGGGGACTCCGTACTCATCAACCGTGTATTCTGGAACCCCATAGTTTCCGATAAGCGGATACGTCAAGGTCAGTATCCGACCGTGATATGAGGGGTCAGTTAAAGATTCAGGGTAACCAACCATAGATGTTGAGAAGACAACCTCCCCGGAGATCTTTCCAGGAGATCCGAAACCATCACCTAAAAAGACAGTATCATCCTCTAAAACAAGCGCGGCTTTGCCAGCCTTTTCATAACTGTTTTTGTTCCTCAAGCAACCCTCCCCAAAAATCAGAGGACTCAAATTTAAACGTTACGTTTCTCTAAGGGATTCTTTTAAGAGATTCCTAATTTCTTCATCCAGCATCTTCTCAGCCTCATCCAGCCTATTTCTCCTTTCACGTAGCCACTTCCAAGAATCATTCATCATTCTCCAGCGTTCCTGAATCATTCTCTTACTCTCCCTTTTAGACGGTCCTCCTCTCGCATCTTGGGCTTCAACGCATCTAGAAAGATCGAGTGCTCCTTCAAGATCCTTCTCGTTTACGATTATAGGTGATCCCGTTGCTGCTTTAGACGCTTCTGCGAGGATCTCTGGGGTAATATCACTGAACGATCTATCTTTCTCTAAGAGTCTCTTAACAACTATTCCAACTATTCTATGAGCAGTTCTGAATGGAACATTATATTTTCGGACAAGCATATTAGCAACCTCAGTTGCAGCTAAGAAGGATAATTCATCTCTAAACAAAGCTGTTGATCGAACATTAAGGTTTAAAATTACATTTGAGAGTATTTCTAGACATTGTCGCATGGTCTCGGATGCACTCCACAGATGCGGAGTGGCTTCCTGAAAATCTAAGTTGTACCCTGTCGGCAGAGACTTCAGCATCGTAGACGAAGCCGCAAAGGAGCCTATGATATTGGACATCCTTGCACGTAAAACCTCCAGAACATCTGGGTTCTTCTTCTGCGGCATAATGCTACTCGTAAATGCATACTCATCGGGCAGCTCAACCATGCTAAATTCTATACTGCTCCAAACCACGAGATCCTCGGCTATTCTCGAGGCGTCAACGGCTATGATTGAGAGTACTCCCAAAGTCTCG
Organism: Candidatus Bathyarchaeota archaeon; assembly: GCA_003601695.1. Taxonomy (GTDB): domain Archaea; phylum Thermoproteota; class Bathyarchaeia; order Bathyarchaeales; family DTEX01; genus B63. The sequence goes on along the minus strand of PIYH01000055.1, from coordinate 4,352 downwards.
AGTAGAAAGTCCCTAGATGAGACGGCGTCTAATGAATTTTCAAGAATCCCTTTGAAGCCAAGTAATTCAGCGACTCTCTCACGGTCTATTGGAAAACTCGTCGTAGCTAAGGCTCCAGCTCCCATGGGACAAAGGTTGATCCGCCTATATGCTTCACATAAGCGGCTGAGGCTCCTCTCGAATGCGTCGAATTGAGCTAAGAGATAATGCGAGAAAGTTATTGGCTGCGCTGGTTGAAGATGAGTATATCCGGGAATGATGGTTTCTAAGGTCTCCTCAGCTTTCTTAAGCAATTTCTTCTGGAGGTTTATGATTGCTTCAACAATCTTGAGCATCTCTTCCCGAAGTTTCATTCTGATAGCTGTCGCTACTTGATCATTTCTGCTCTTGGCGAGGTTTATGTTACCGCCTACGTCTTCACCGACCGCTTTGACGACTTCCTCCTCTATAGCGACATGTGCGTCTTCATGTTCAAGTTTCAGTTCAATCCTATCCTCTAGTCCCTCTAGGGATTTGAGAATCTTTGCACCGTCAAACCTGCTGATAATCTCGCGCTCTACAAGCATTAATACGTGAGCCCTATTCACATCGATTATCTGCTTCAGTATTTTCCCATCATCCTTACTTGATGAAATGAAGAGAACAGCGTCTCTCTTAGCTGGTTTCAGCCTCCCCTTCCTTATCATTTTTGACAATACGTATTCTCCCCTAGCTTCCTAAGTACATTAGCCATCCTAGTGGGTAATCCCCACAGCTCTATAAAGCCCTTCGATGATGACTGATCAAATCTAGACTCAATATTATACGTCGCGAGGTTAAGATCATAGAGTGAAAGTGGTGATGAACGACCAACAACTCGCAGTCCACCCTTGTATAGTTTAATCCTCACCTTTCCGCATACATACTGTTGCGTAGCATCTATAAACGCATCTAGATCTTTCCTCAAAGGTTCTATCCATAGTCCGTTATAGACGAGCGTGCTCCACAAAGCGTCTACTTCATGCTTGAAGAGAAGCTCATGCCTCGTGAGAATGAGCTTCTCAAGATCCTTGTGAGCATCAATTATCACCGTGGCTGCGGGACATTCGTAGACCTCCCTAGACTTTATACCGATGAGTCTATCCTCTATGTGGTCTATACGACCAACTCCATGTTTTCCAGCTATATTGTTTAATGACCAAATCAAGTCTACCGATTTCATCTCATCTCCATTTAAAGAAACTGGAACGCCATGCTCGAATTTTATAGTTACATATTCAGGTGTATTGGGAGCCTTCTCTGGGGATACGGTCCATTCATAAACTTCTTCTGGAGGCTCGATCTCTGGATGCTCGAGAACGCCGCATTCAATTGATCTTCCCCATAGATTCTGGTCAACGCTGTAGGGTTTGTCAACATCTACAGGAATCGGGATGTTATTCTCTTTTGCAAACTTTATTTCGGCATCTCTCGTCATATTCCACTCTCTCACGGGCGCTATCACTTCTATATCTGGGGCTAATGCCTTCACGGAGACTTCGAAACGTACTTGATCGTTCCCCTTGCCGCTACACCCATGCGCAACAGCATCTGCTTTCTCCTTCTTCGCAACTTCAACGAGCTTCTCCGCTATTAAAGGCCTTGAAAGCGCGGTGCTGACTGGATACTTATCCTCGTATAGTGCGTTAGCCTTTATCGCTGGAAAGATGAATTTTTCAGCGAATTCCTCTTTTGCATCTATTGAGTAGTGCTTTAGAGCGCCCAGATCCTTCGCCTTCTCTTCTATTTTTTCCAGATCCTCTTGTTGCCCAACATCTAGAGTGACAGTTATTATATCCGCATCATACTTCTGCTGAAGCCATTTGAGTAGCACTGACGTGTCGAGTCCACCTGAATATGCGAGTACAATCTTTCTTGTCAAGTTATCAATCTCCAGATGGCGCTTACTGTTAAGAACGAAAATCTTATAAATATTTTTTGGTCAATATATGCCAAAAATTGGCTGTTGTGACCTAGAATGGTCAATTTATCAATATCAAGAATCGTTCAACACCTGATAGAAAATGACCTCCCAATACAAGATGCACTTGCACGAGGCTACGGGAACTACAGCGCCATAGCCAGAATTCTTAAGCCTAAAGTTGAGGAGATATATGGAAGAAAAGTTGACATCGCAGGGATAATAACGGCTGTGAAACGAGCGAAAGCCACCTACATTCCGGAAAGGGAATACTGCAGAATCGTTGCAGAAAGCAAAATAACGCTTAGAACCGACTTAGCGAAGATCTCTGTGGAGAAGACTCGAAGAAACCTCGAGAAGGCCAGACTCATATCCGCCGATTTCCCAGAGGCATTCTTTCAGGTGCTAGAGGGAATCTCAACACTAACGCTGATAACGGATGAAGGAATATTTGAAAATATCAGGTTGGTCTTTAGAAAGGATGAGATCCTAAGCGAGAAGCATAATCTGGCAGCGCTGATCATGCAGAGCCCGAAGGAGATAGTGGATACTCCCGGATGCATAGTTGCCTTTTATAATCCGATCTCGAGAGCTCACATAAATATTGAGGAAACAGCGAGCTGCTACACTGAGACTATCATAACTCTGAAGATGGAGGATGCAGCTAAAGCATTCAGCATACTATCCGATCTCATCTTCAGAATGAGAAGAAGTCTCGCTGGCTCATGACCCTCCTATAGAAACCTTTCCAGATGCTCTTTTCCTTTGAGGAATCCTTCCTCTGGACTGAAGAATAGATCCTCATTCTCTATGCTTAGCACGTAGTCGTATCCATTCTCCTTTAGAGCCGCTATATACGTTGCTCAGTTTATGTCTCCTCATCCGGGAATTCGATGCCTCCACCAGCCTTTTCCAAGCACCCCCGACCTCCCTAAGCCTAAACGGCAAGATCTCAGCATTCTCAGCTTTCTCGCTCGATACGCCTACCATAAGTGACATTGTTAAGACACTTTACCTAATGGGTATAGATGCTTCACAAATTATGTACTACATGATTAGATGGAAATGATATAACTCTTCACTTTGGGACTATTTTAGCGCGCTATCTATTAATAATTTTTAAGGCATCATAATATTTTTATAAGTGAAAAAGGTCAAAGGTGGATTTTATGTCTAATAAAGTAATAAGGAGCGTTGTTATCTTATGCATTATTTCAATTGCCTTATCTAGTTTCAATACCTACATTATATTAAATGAAAGTCGTATTCAGCAAGAAAGACTAGATCAGTTTCAAAAGCTTTTAGATGAGACAAGTAACCGTATCTCGACAATCGAGTCAGCTTTTTTAGCTATGGAGAAAAAGTTAAGCATCACGAATCAGAGTCTAACTAATAGCATTTCTGATCTTAAAGACGTTTTAAGGAAACTTGAGTCTAATGTAAGCATGTTTGCTTCTGAGATCTCGAATATTAAAGGAAAAGTTGAAAATATACTTAATCAAACACCAGCTAAAGTCTATACGCAAGTTTACAAGTCTGTTGTGACCGTGAGAACTCCGTCAGCACTAGGATCGGGATTTGTATATAACAATACGAATTTGATTTTAACTAATTGGCATGTAATAAAAGGTGAAACGAACATAGAAGTTGAATTTTACGATGGAACGAGAAAGAAAGCAGCCATAGTTGGAACTGATCCGTATTCCGACATCGCTCTAATAATGGTGACAAGCGCCCCTCCAAGCATTAAGCCATTAGAATTAGGCAATTCTTCCAACATCTACATCGGTCAACCTATTGTAGCTGTAGGTAATCCTTTTGCCCTCAAAGCAAGCCTTTCAGCAGGATATATTAGCCAAATAAACAAGATTGTTGAGATAAGTGATGTTCCAATAGTTGTGCCCGTCATACAGCTAGACATCTCAATCGCACCGGGTAGTTCAGGCGGGCCTCTTTTAGATCTTTCAGGGAAAGTTATCGGAATAACAAATGCGGGAACCTTATTTGGATTCAACTTTGCTATCCCCTCAAATATTATAAGGCGAGTAGCTTCCTCAATAATACAGCTAGGATATTATAAACATCCATTAATCGGAATCTACGTGATTGAGTTAACTCCAGAAGTGATAAAAGAACTAAATATCTTGAATTTAGAACCTTACCAAACTGGACTTTTAGTATGGAAAGTGATTGAGAACTATCCTGCTGCGAAAGCTGGCTTAAGAGGCGTGATAGAAACAAAAGCTCCGGATGGTTCAAAGGCATACATTGCACAAGATATAATCTTGGAAGTTGATGGATATCCAACACTCACATTGGCAGATTTGACAAGCTATTTAGAAGAACATATTTCAGCTGGTCAAACCATAACCTTAACCTTATGGAGATCTGGAGAAATCACTTCAGTAGAGGT
>PIYH01000003.1 GCA_003601695.1 Candidatus Bathyarchaeota archaeon | reverse complement strand
CGGTCTTGATGAATGATTGGAATCTGTAGGCGTCCTCGAACATTGAGAGGTTATTGAAGAGCACGTAGACTTCTCTCTCTTTGGTCTCTAGAGATATAGCTATGTCTCGTAGATTCAGGAGTTCCTCGTCGCTGTACTGATAGTAGTACATTCTAGATCCAAGTCCATGGAGTCTTAGATAGGCAGCTTTCCCGGAGTAAACAGGTAATGTTCTGAAGGGGTCAGTTACGTGCGGCACATCTAGGCTTTCAAGAATCATTCTTAATTCTTCACGGATCTCTTCTTTTTCCCATGATGGTCCCCTGGTCTCCCAAACTATTATCAAGCCGTTTCTTTTGATCCCCTTGAAGAATTTCTCAGCTATCTTTAGGTTTTCAGGCTTAAAGGATGCCGGCGTCTGAATTAGGATTATCTTGGCTTCAAGTTCCCTGCAGATCTCTTTCATGGTCTCAAATGTCCCTATGGTCTCAGCGAGTCTCAGCTTGTGTTCATGGCTGATACTCTGATGCGCCTTAACCGTGAACTCGAAATCTTTCGGAGCTTCTCTCCTCCACCTAGATATGGTGGGGATCTTGGGGATCTTATAGAAGGTTCTGTTTATCTCGACGAGGCTGAAGGTCTCTTGATACCTTTTTCTCCCAACAGGGTACCCGCAGCATCCAACCTTAATCATGATTCTCTCTCATCTCGAAGATTTTCTCCTAAGAACTATATGCATATAAGTCAACTTATGCCTTTTCGCTCTATCATGGACGTTAAGGTCTTCTGCAAAGAAGGAATTCGCTTTGCCGATTTTTGACACATAAAATGGGCTTCACATTTTACATATTCTTCATGAAGAGACTATGCTTTGATTATCCTTTTTGCTTAGCCATATGACATAGTCAGCTTTATCAGCGAATTCCTCGCTGTGAGTAACGGCGATTATCTGCTCAACTGTCTTAAGTCTCGAAAGAGACTCGGCGAGCCTGTTGATTGATCCGTCTTCTCTTCCAAGACTCTCAGTGGGCTCATCTAGTATAAGGAGTTGAAGCCCATGTCCAGTTCTCCACTGCATAAGAAGCTGCGCTATTCCCAAGCGATAAGCAAAGGCAAGCATAGTTCTTTCTCCTCCTGAAAGATTTTGGATGCTCCTTTGATATCCAGATTCCCCCTCTACGATGGGAGTATAGTTCTCATCTATCCTCACCTGTAGAGCTGAGCCTTCTCCGCCAGCTAGTTCGTCAAGGATCTGCTGAACTGTTCTCTCCAAGTAGAGAATAAAGTCTCTCCTAAGCTTCGGCTGGATGCTCCTGTATGATTGACGGATCTCTCGAGATATCTCCAGCATCCTCTTAACTCTATCAAGTCTCTTAACCTTCTTCTTGGCGGCTTCAAGTCTTTCCTTCAGCTCATCAATTCTCTTCGAGATCTCAGCGGTTTGAGCCTCCAAGCTCTGGGCTTTGCTCTTTAGGCCTGCATATTTCTCAAAGATGACGTCATACTCTCTCTGTTCCTTCCTAATCTTTGAGATGTCAAATTTCCTAATTTGAGATCGAACTGAAGCGATCTTAGCTCTAAGATGGGAGATCTCCATGTTTGTCTCTTCAACTCGTCTATGAGCTTCATCTAGAGCCTTCTCTGCGGATTCTTCCTGTTCCCTAAGGTTCTCAACCTTGGTTTCTATCGTTTGAATCTTGGAGATGATTTCAGCTAACAAATTATGCATTGCTTCAAGCCTCTTAATCTTCTCCTCAAATTCATTCAGCATACGCTTATTCTCAGAGATCTCGCCGTTAATCTTCATAATTAATCTGTTCTTATACTCCACGCTTAGGTCTTGAAGGCAAAGTGGGCATCTGCTTTTCTCGGCTATGCTTGATATGCGCTGGTTTGCACGTTTAATCTCGCTTCTAAGAGTTTCCTCCTTACCTAGCTCCGCAGATATCATTCTCCTTAAGTCTTCTAGGCGATCTCTCAACTTATCGATTGGAAGATCTCTAGTTATGCCGATGTCTTCAAGTCTGTTTCTCTGGAGATCTTCCTGCCTCCTAAGCGAGCTGCGTAGGCGCCGTATCCCCTCTATCCGCCTAGCCTCCTCATCAATCCTCATCTTTAGCATTCGAAGAGACTGCTCAGCTGCTGAGATATTTGCTTGAAGATGAGACTCCTGCTTTCGAAGCTCTTCATTTCTTTTTCGAAGCTCCTCAAACTCCTCTAGCCGTGCTTTGGTCTTTCTGAGCTTAGCTTCAAATTCAAGAAGCTCCCTTTTAATTCTTCTCAGATCATCCTTCTTCATCTTCATCTCTGATATAACTTCGGAGAGCCTAGATTCTAGATCTTTAATCTGCGTAACGTCAGGGTCCTTCTCAAGCGAGTTTCTTTCGCTCTCGTACCATCTTATTACTGGCCTCATACTGCTCCATGCTTCTTCATAATCGGATAGGTTGAAGAGTTCATCAATTCTTTTCTGCCTCTCACCCGGCGTCATGCTAAGTATATCTTTCAGATGCTCCTGACGTATCCATATTAGGCGGCGGAAGATGTTTTTGTCTATTCCTAAAGAGGAGAATAGCTGCTCAAGAACGGCGTCGCTCTTAAGCTCGGCTACGAGTTCTCCATTCTCGAAGAATCTCAGCTGATCCATATCTTGGGATATCCGGTTTCCTATTCTCTTAAGCGCCCTTATTATGGCGTATTCTTTACCGTTCGCCGTGAACTGAAGTATGACTCTGGCTCTATCCTCTCCCTCTCTGAGGAGATAGTCATAGCTTCTCCCAAGGGGTTCACCAAACAATGCGAAGTCTATGGCGTACAGAACGCTTGATTTCCCAGTGCCTAAACCACCTACGAGACAGTTGAATCCATCAGTAAAGTTTATCACAGATTTTTTATGAGAACGTATATTTTCCATATGTACGGCTTTAATCTTCATCCATAATCCTCTCCAGAAGATTTCTGGCGCCTTTCTCATCTCCTTTAATAAGAGGCTGAACCAGATCCGCGGCTAAGTGAGCGAGCTTTTCAGCCTTCTCTTTTCCATATCTTTCGGAGAAGAACTCTTTGAAATACTTGAACGCTCTCACTTTAAGACTTTTTATGCTGCTCTCAAAGATCGACTGTATAACCTCGGCTGGAATGCTCTTCTCTCTCATCAACACTATGGGACGCACCAGCAGAGCTTTCTCGGCGGCTTCACGAATTCTCCTAATATTGATCTCTCTCCTAGAAGCCTCAGCTGGAAGTATTCCCCTAAGCACAGGGATTAGAATCGCTCCGGGTTCATCATTCTCTCTAACGATCTCAATGGCTTCTTCAGTTATTTTTCTTGGAGGATAACCTGTGAAGTTGCATTCTAAAATCTTAAAGCGTCGAGGACTCGTCAGCCTTATTCTATTAATCTCAACTTCCCTCTTACTGTTTATCTCCACATAATAGAATCCCTTATCAACCTCAGCGTCCTCGTAGCTTACTGTCTCCGTTGATCCACTGTATACGAGAATCGAACCCTTGAACGGAAGCTGCCAAGGCTCATGAATATGCCCGCCAGCATAGTAGTCAAATCCTTCGGGTATGTAATCTGGAGATGCCTCTGCGAAATCAGCTGGTTTCCCCTTCACAAGCTCCGGTATGTCTAGAGCCATATGGAAAACAAAAATGTTAAACTTGTCGCTACGTGGCATCGGCTTCTTCACATCATAAAATATTGGCAGCTGCCGCTCAGTACGTCTCCTAGTTCTGAAATTGGGAATCCCATATACATAGCATGACTCGTTCTCCCAGCAGGCATTTTCATGACGGGGAAGATAATAGATCAGTCCAGCACTATCTAGCGGATTTAGGATCGTTCCAGTAATCACGTTTGGAGCAGCATCATGCGATCCATCAACTACAAGAACGGGTATATCGGCCTCCTTCAGCCTGCGGAAGCTTCGAATCGTATATTCTAGGGTCTTATTTGACGGACGAGCCTGATGAAACAAGTCTCCAGCTATAATCATGAAGTCTGGCTTCAGCTCTATGCTCTTCTCTATGGCTTCCTGAAATGCACGTGCAAAATCCTCCCGACGAACCGCTAAGTTATATTGTTCATATCCAAGATGCGTATCAGCAATATGAACAAAACTGAAGGGCTTCAACTTCTGAGACCATTAATTTCTTTCCTCAGATGATATATTTACTGTTATTTCTTTTTATAAAGAAATTTTTCTGCATACCTGAAAAGAATAATTTAGATGCGAGGCTTACAGCTCCCATTTATAAGTTATCAGTTCTTTCTTCATCTAGAGGCTCCGGCATGCCGTTTAGTTTCCCATATGAGATAATAAGTGAAGGCGAAGCTGTCGTCGCCGTTCCAAAACTAAGCGCCTTCAAGAAGGCTCCTTGGGAATATGCTCCATCGAAGGCTCCGGTATTCTATAATCCAGCTATGCGCCTCAATAGGGATATAGCCATAGTCGCTGTTCAAGCTTTCCAGAGGATCGCTGGAAGGGAAATCTCAGCTGCAGAGCCGCTGGCTGGATGCGGCGTCCGAGGGATAAGATTCGCCCTTGAGGTGGAGGGTATTCGTCACGTCTACATGAATGATTTGAATCCCAGAGCATATGAGATAGCGAAGTACAATGTGAAGATGAATAGACTCTCGGATGTAGTTACGCTGTCACGTGAGGACGCTAACCTCTTCATGAGCCGCTATGCAGCGCCGCGTAAAAGGTTCGATTGTATAGATATAGATCCATTCGGATCTCCAACACCATTCTTAGACTCGGCGATTAGAGCTCTTAGAGACGGTGGCCTTCTAGCCTTAACAGCAACCGATATGGCTTCATTATGCGGAGTTCATCCTAAAGCGGCGCTTAGGAAATACGGCGGATTACCAATCAGAGCTGAATATTGCCATGAGATAGCGGTAAGGCTTCTCATAGGCTCGCTAGTGATGACAGCGGCGAAGCATAACATCGGCGTAAAAGTGTTCTTCAGCCACAAATCCGGTCACTATGCTCGAGTTTATGCGATGCTTCTTCATGGAGCTAGAAGGGCCGATGAATCCATAGAGAAGATGGGATACATACTACACTGCTTCAATTGTCTCCACAGAGAAACCTCCCAAGGCTTCACATGCACAGAAAGGAAATGCCGATTCTGCGGCGCCGCCGTAGCGATCTCCGGTCCCCTCTGGCTTGGAAGACTGGCGGATGACGATTTCTGCGAGAGAATGAAAAGAGAAGTGTTAAGAATAGAGAAATTGGATAGACGCGTGAGAGAGATAATCTCCACGGTTCATAGAGAGTCAGACGGTCCGGCAACGTACTTTGTGATAGACAAGATCTGTGACAAGATAGGTCTGCCCTCCCCACCGATAAGAAGGGTTATGAAGAACCTCACAGAGAAGAACTTTAAAGTCTGGTCGACTCACTTCGACCCGAACGGCATAAGAACAGATGCGCCGGCCAAGATAGTCATTGAATCAGTTAAGCTCTCAGCTCAGCCGCCGTTCTGAAACTTCTACAACCTCGAGACTTATATCTGCGGCTCTAACAGAATGCGTCAACGCTCCTACGGATATGACGTCTGGTTCCAACTCGGCATATTCGAGGATATTCTTCTCATCTATTCTTCCGGAGACCTCAATCACAACTTTTCCTCTCAGCCCCCTATCCTTCAAAGCCTTAATTGTATGCTTTGCTTCCTCCACGCTCATGTTATCAAGCATCAATATGTCAACTCCACATTCAGCCGCTTCTAATGCCTCCTCTAAGCTCTGAACTTCAACCTCTATCTTCTTAGAGAAGCTCATAGCTGAACGAGCTCTCCGAACAGCCTCCTTCACGTCTCCCGCAATCCTGACATGGTTATCCTTTATCAGCACAGCGTCGTCAAGCCTGAAGCGATGTGAATCTCCTCCACCAACCACGACAGCTCTCTTATCTAAGAGACGAAGTCCAGGAGCAGTCTTTCTAGTAGCGGCTATCCTCGCATTGAATCCTGCTCTTCGGAGAATATCGACGAGCCTCCTCGTCCGCGTCGCTATGCCACTCATTCTCATCAATATGTTTAGAACTGTTCTCTCAGCGGATAGAATATCTCGAGCTCTGCCATACACTTCCACCAAGACTGTTCCTGCGTTAACCCTTTCTCCATCCTTAACCCTAGCTTTAAAGTTCACACCGATCGCCTCGAAGATAATCGAGACTTCATATAGACCCGCTACTACCATCGGCTCCTTTGCAATTATATGTGCGGAAACCACAGCGTCAACTGGGACAATAGCCTCCGTAGTCACGTCGCCCATGCCCAAGTCTTCCATGAGAAACTCTATTAATCTTTCACGCAGAACCATCTTTTCCATAGGATCTAAACCTCTCCTTTAAATCGTCGCTATGTCCCCACAACTATGCTTCCCGAGATCTTCCTTAGAGTCGCAATCGCTGAGAGAGCGGCGATATAGCTCGTCTTAGGATTCTCTGGGAACGGCTTATTAATGGTTCTCGTCAATATCTCCCCAAACTCCCCCCTAACATGAATCTCATGCATTATATTCTCAGCTTTGGGGTCAGCTATTACTCTAACCCGCGTTCTATCTGGACCCACACCCGCAAGGCTCAGAGATGCTGAGACATTCACGTTTCTGGGAAAGAGCTTCACAGCCTCTCTAGCGGGACCCTCAAATAGGAGAACCGGTTTATCAAGCCTTGACAAGTCGATTCCCCGCTTCTTAATAAGCAGAGCTCCCTCAAAGCTACGGGGAGGCTTCCTAGTGATCAGCATAACCTCATCTATAGATCTTACAGCCGCCGCCTTCACATTATCTAAGCCGACTATCGCCCCGGATGGAACATACACTTTCCTTCCACGCTGCCTCGCTACATTCGAAACTTCCATAAAGAGCTCCTCATCGAGCAGTGCCCCCGTGCTCATGACCATGAGATCCTTTCCTTCGGAGAGAGCCTTAACAGCGTATTGCCTCACCGCTTCCTGAGATGCCGCTTCTATAACGAGCTGAATCTTCTCATTCTCGAGAAGACCATCGGCATCCCCAGCGATTTTAGGCTTCTTGGAGAGGGATGAAACTAGCTTTTCAGCATGCTCCCTAACAATATCGTAGATCATCTCTAGCTCTACATCCCCAGCCTCTCCAGCATCAATGGCTCTAGCTATTACGGATCCTATGGAGCCACATCCAATTAATCCCGCGATTATCGTTCTAAACCCCAGCTTTTCAATTTTTTTCTCATTTATAAGTCGAAACTGGCTTATGCAGTTAAAACAAACGGCAACTAAAAAGATTTACTCTTTCATCTCATAAAAGAAATTTTATATAGGATTGCGACTCTTTAGCAGAGGAGTTAGCCATCTAAAACTTTAGGGGTTGGAGACGAAAATGTGGGTGATAGCGCCAATCTCAGCCATTGCTTCAATACTCACCGCTGGACTTCTATACGGCTACGTGAACAAACAAGATCCTGGAACTAAAAGGATGAGGGGGATAGCAGATGCGATAAGAGAGGGAGCAAATGCATTCCTGAAAAGAGAATATACGGTTCTCGCCTACTTCGTCGCCATAGTATCAGTAGCTCTCGCAGTCTTCCTAGGAAATCCCCTTATAGCTCCAGTATACATATTCGGTTCGATATGCTCAGGATTCGCAGGATTCTTCGGCATGCACGTAGCATTAAAGGCCAATGTTAGGACTGCTAATGCATCTCGGGAAGGGCTTAACAGAGCTTTCCTCATAGCGTTCAGAGGAGGAGCAGTTATGGGACTCTCAGTGGTCGGCATGGGCCTACTTGGCATAAGCATAATCTACGCATTAACTGGAAACCCGGAGCTTATACTCGGCTATAGTTTCGGAGCAAGCGCTATGGCGCTCTTCGCCAAGGCTGGAGGAGGAATCTACACTAAAACCGCGGATGTCGCCGCGGACCTCGTTGGGAAGGTTGAGATAGGCATCCCTGAAGATGACCCTAGAAATCCAGCGGTTATCGCGGATAATGTTGGAGATAATGTGGGAGATGTAGCTGGAATGGGCGCTGACTTATTTGACTCATATGTCGCCAGCATTGTTGCAGCTATGGTTCTCGGCGCGGAACTTGGAGAAGCAAGCCCGGTAGGGCTGGAGCATATCCCGCTTATCTTTGCAGGTCTTGGAATAATCGCTTCACTTATGGGAGTCGCTGTCGTCAGGGTTGGTAAAAAAGGAAATCCAGGTAAAGCTCTAAATTTCGGAACATACTTCACTTGCATAGTATTCGCTGTGCTTACACTCTTAATCACATACATACTTAATATAAATATAGGGATATGGATAGCGACGAATATCGGCCTACTTTCAGGAGTAATCATAGGCATAACGACTGATTACTTTACATCCATAAATAGACCTCCAGCGATGAAGACAGCTGAGTCCTCCCAGACGGGAGCAGCGATCAATGTGATCACAGGATTTTCATATGGTCTAATCAGTCTATTCCCACCCCTCCTCGGAATAGGCTTAGCCTCAGCCTCCGCATACTTCATCTCCGAATACTTTAGTATACCAGGGCTCTACGGGATAAGTATGGCAGCTATTGGAATGCTCTCCATAGTAGGCATGATAGTCTCCGGAGACGCTTACGGTCCAGTCTCAGATAACGCTAAGGGAATAGCTGAGCAGGCTGGATTCTCAGAGAAGACAATCGAGGTAACAGATATGCTTGATGCTGCAGGAAATACTTCTAAGGCTATAACGAAAGGCTTCGCTATCGGAGCAGCTGGATTAACGGTAATATCCCTGCTCGCAGCCTTCAAGACGCTGACGAAGACCGCTGGATTCGACCTTATGAATCCAAGAGTATTAACTGGAATGCTCGTCGGAATAGCTGTTCCACCGCTCTTTTCAGCGATGGTTATGCTCGCCGTCAGCAAGAATGCCTTCAAGATGATAGAAGAGGTTAGGAGGCAGTTCCGAGAGATCCCTGGACTCAGAGAAGGAAAGGAAGGGGTTAAGCCGGACTATGCTCGGTGCGTTGACATGGCGACTACGGGAGCCCTTAAAGATCTACTTCCAGCAAGCGTAGTCTCAATAATAATAACATTGACCGTTGGGTTCATAGGGGGTATAGATGCCCTCGGAGGATACTTGGGCGGAAGCATAATGAGCGGCTTGATATTCGCCCTGCTAATGGCTAACGCTGGAGGTCTCTGGGACAACGCGAAGAAGTATATAGAGGCGGGAGCCTTCGGCGGTAAAGGCTCCGAAGCCCATAAAGCAGCGGTGATAGGAGATACAGTTGGAGATCCCTTCAAGGATACAGCTGGACCTTCACTCAATACGCTGATAACAGTCATGTCTCTTGTAGCCTCACTCTTCGCCGGCTTGATAGCTAAATATAACCTTATGGCTTTCTTGGGTCTCTAAGCTCCTTCCACTCGCCATTTCATCGTAGCCCCTACACTGACAGCGTATTCTCGGAGGAAATCGTCGGACTCATCATTGAAGAGAAAACCGTTCAGCCAGATCCCGCTTAGGGATGAAAATCTTCTAGAATATAGAGAAACCTCACGTAGAGAGGAAAACCTTCTAAAGCACGGAATAGGACGAATAACTTGGGTGTTCAGAGGAACATGGAGAGAAGTATCTGGGGCAAATATCGTAAACACCAGATGGTTAGGGAACATTCTCGGATTCTACGGAGATCTCGCCGTCGACGATCTTACCGATTAAGAGTTCTCCGTAATTGATGGGCTTCCAGTCCTCTTCGCGATTTGTCTTCTCAGACGTCACCACCAGTCTATCCCTGCCTAGAATATAGGACATCTCGAATACTGGCTGATCTCCAAAGCATAGTGACCTACCGCCCACTTTGCGGTCTCTATGTTCACAGTACGCATATAGGCATTCGCCGTCGCTGAGAATCATGTTCAGCCCCGTATAAGGTTGCTTCTTATCAGGGTGTCTCCGTTGCGCCTCCTCCCAGAGCTCCTCAAGAGTCTTCTTCAGCCCCCACAGGGCTGAGGGCATGTCTCTCCCTTCATCGAGTTCTTTCATAAGGAACCAGAAATAGACCTCGCTGTCATTGAATCCCCTTATCTTCTCCTTCCAGACACCCAAGACATTGGCGAGCTCGTCCGGTATCATTATAGTCCCATTATGAACGAAGATGTATCTTCCATAGGAGAAGGGCTGCGAGTTCTCCTTAGATATAATCTTCTCTCTGGGAAGACCTCTCGGATTACTTGCCCCTCTAATATGCGCCAGAATCATTCTCGACCTAGCGTGCCGCACGGCCGATGAGAGAGCTTCATACTCCATATAGACCGCTCCTTCGCTCTTTATAAGCCTTGGAGATCCATCCTCGTAGAATCCTATCCCCCATCCGTCGCCTTGAAGATTCCTAGGATTCGCCTTACTCTGCGCATATAAGGAGCATGGATCCTCAAGAATATACTTTGCGGCGCTCACTGGCTTAACAGATAACATACCAAATAGCCTACACACGATTCCCCTACTCCTTAAGGCTTCCTAGAAAATTCATCAGCACACACAATAATAAAGCTTTATTAGACATTACTATGACAGTAAATGCACATTTCCTATCTCTATTCTCTTGAGATACTTTTCAGCTGCCTTCTTGCATTCAAGCATCTGCTTCCAGCTCGTGGTTGGAAGATCATTAAGTCTATAATGCGGATAAAACGCCAGCAGCGTATATGGAATTTCGGGGCTTATGCTCGCGATGAACTCAGCTATTCTGTCAACCTCCTCAGCGTCGACATAGCCGGGAATTATGAGCGTGCTCGCCGTTAACAATGGGATCTCCCGCCGCTTCTCTAAGAATCGTTCGCCGATAACTCGGAAATTCTCAAGAGCCGCCTTGTTAGATACTCCGCATAAAGCTCTATGAATATTATCGTCCCAAGCTTTAAGGTCGAACTTCACTATTCCCCCGCTGCGAAGCGAATATTCCGCCGCTTTAATTGCAAACTCCCGCCTCATGTTACCATTCGTTTCCCAGCAGATCCTCAAGATCCTTCCCTTTCGCTCCGCCTTTTCAATCGATATTTTACTTGTCTTCAGCGCGTGCGGCATCTGGACTGAGGGGTCTCCGCCGAAGAAGCATATACATGAGACCCGATCATTAACCTTCTCGGCTAATTCTTCAGCCGTTAAGCTCGGATGCAACTGCATAGTTAAGTTTCTGTAGTGCCAGTTCTGACAGAAGAGGCAGTCGAAGCTACATGCGCCATAAAACACGGCGAGGTTGACGAATCCATACTCGGAGCTAGGCTTATATGCATATTTCGGATAGCCAGCTCCAGTGCATCCTGGACAGAACCACTCCGCAACGCAGTTTGTAGGAAGAGGATCATAATACCACTCAAGAATTCCTCTTTTAGGAGTTCCCCCAAGGCGGATTAATCTTCCATTCTCATTAACTACGAGGCCACAAAAACCCTTTCCGCCATCTCCAATTCTACAGTTATTCGCGCATAGCCCACATAATATCCCATTAGGATCCCTCGGAGGCTCTGGCGGAAGATCGAATAATCTGCGGCTCCTAGCATGCTCCTCCCTTGCTATTCTAAGAGCCTCCTCTGGACATTTCCTTAAGCATTCAATACATACTCTGAGGCTACTAGATATTGTGGCGGATTCACGTCCACAGATGCGGCATCTTCCCAATTCTCCTCACTATAAATACAGGATTTCTCCCTCAATCATGATAAAGGATAAGTTTGATATATGAGTTTGTAGAATGAAGAGAGAATGAAATGGTTAAGCTGAATAAGACGGATAAAAGGATACTTGATCTCTTAAACAGAGATGAGCCGCTTACACTCTATGAGATCGCTGAAAAACTAGATTTGAAGCCGAAGACAGTATTCAGATCGCTACGTAAACTCTTCGAGAATGATCTGATCTCCAGCGATCCGAGAACGCGCAGATACTCCATCGAAAGAGAGGAGAAGTGAACAGTAAAAATAGTGAAGTAACGAGTTTTAACTCGACATCTCCCATAGCAATGTGTCATTTTCTTAACTCGTCAAAGTATAAAAACAATAATCCAAAAGAAAATTTACCTCTATCTGTGATAGAGTGTGATTAGGAGAAATTTATCCACCGAGAATACTTTCTAATGAAATATCAAAAAATGAAAATTAAGCTTCCATGCGGAGTCCATAGAAGAATGGAAGAGTTGGAAGCAACCTTTAAGGAGAAGCTCAGAGAAATACTTCCTGAGCTATCTGAGTATCTTCAGAGCCTTCGCTCTTGAGCCTTCTGGAATCTGCGCGACAGCAGATACCAATAGGAGTCTTAAAGTATGGGGAGATGCGGGAGATTACATGTCTAATAGCTCCTCGACCGGCTCTCCATACCAGTAGCACTAAAGATGAGGTCTTCCCGTTAGAAGATGCCAGAGAAGCGTTACGGGCATCAAATATATTAAGAGACTAACGTTTTAGGCATACCAGTAGGATAGATCATATCGAAATTGAAGGATCTCATGGAAGCTGGGACTACAAGGGGTGTTGTCGAATGGTTTTAATAAGTGGCTCTGAGACTGCTCGGACACCATCCTTTTTAATGCCCAACTTATGATGATGCTTAGAGCATCTAAACATCGTTCTCTTCTAAGTAGAAATCTAAAGAGAATACGATTTAGTGATCATGCATAAGAGACCTGCAACAAATCTTAAAAGATTATAGATTCTGATTCTTTACCGTGAAGAGGGAGCATGATTGAAAATAGGAATATTCACGATTCTATATAACGAACTGAAGCTCGAAAAAGTCTTGGAGTATGTTTCGAAGCTCGGCTACGAAGCCGTTGAGATAGCTGCATGGAAGGGAAGCAACCACATAGACATAGACAGAATTCTCTCCGGTGGAGCGACAGAATTCAAGAGAACCGTTGAAAAATATGGATTAATAATCTCCGCCCTAAGCAATCACTTAGAAGGACAGCTAGTGCTAGGTCCACATGATGAATCTACGGATGAATGGTTTAAGGGAACTCCGGAGGAGAAGGTAAAATATGGTATGGAACGCATGAAAAAGACAGCGATGGCAGCCGCGGCTCTAGATGTTCCGGTGGTAAATGGATTCATCGGAGCCCCGAACTGGGGAGCATGGTATATTTTCCCGCCTAAGAATGAGGAGATATTCGAGAAAGGATTTGAGATATTCGCTGAGAGATGGAATGAGATCCTAGACACATTTGAGACGCATGACGTAAAATTCGCCCATGAAGTTCATCCACAGGAACAAGCCTATAACGTTGAGACAGCGGAACGAGCGTTGAAGGCAATAAATGAAAGAAAAGAGTTCGGCTTTAACTTCGATCCAAGTCATCTTATATGGCAGGGAATAGACCCCGTGGTCTTCATTAAGAAGTTTGGGGACAGAATATATCATGCGCACGCTAAGGACGCCGAGATAGTGAAGGAGAATGTCTCCTTCTCAGGGATTACATCGACTGGCTCCTGGACTAGACCAGATAGAGGCTTCAGATTCAGAGTTGTCGGATGGGGAGATGTCGAGTGGAAACGCGTAATAACAGCACTCGTTGAGGTTGGATATGACTATGTACTAAGCTATGAACACGAAGATCCTGTTATGAGCAGAGAGGATGGATGCGAGAAATGCATAGCGTTCCTTAAGCCCCTAATAATAAAGGCTCCGCTAAAGAAGGTATGGTGGTGATAGATCTACAGTGAATAAAATAACCCTTAAATTCCCACTTTATTTCCAGTATTTTCGAAGAAAAAGAAAAAGGTTTACATCCAGTTCTGCCCGGGTCTACGGTGAAGAATTATTCTCTTTACATAACTTCTCCTAACCCTAACCCTCGGAGGCTTTCTAGTTTTCGGAATAGACTCGATCTTGGGAGTCTGCGAGCGAACCTTACCTGCCTTTGAGAGACTTCCATGAGTTGGCATATCATCCACCAATCCTATTCTTCTCTAAGCCGATATTTATTCTTTGCTTATTAACCTTCAAAATGGCAACGAAATCATGATCCTCAGAGGAGAACTTGCATTCCCTAAAGATGCTAACCAATCTGTGGAATTCACCAGCAGTAAAATATTTTCTCAATCCGGTGACGGCGATTTGAGACCCATCCTTCGCAACCCTAACGATCTCCATTAAAACCCTACGCGGAGATGGAATGTTCTGGAGAAGAGTCAACGCGAAAACTCTATCAAATATTTCACTTCTGAAAGGAAGATTCTCAGCGTCCGCTCGTATCAGTGAAACAGTATGCTCAGCTCCAAGTCGACGTGAACGCTTTATAGCCTTCTTGAGAGACTCGATGGATAAATCAACACCAACAAGACATTCAGACTCCGCGGCCAAGTACTCCATTAGGAGACCTGTGCCACAACCTATATCCAGCACTAATCCTCCGACTTCAGCATTCATAATCTTAAATATTACCTTAATCTTTGCCTTCTGCTCCTCGCCATATAGGGAATCGTAAATACCAGCTAATCTATCATAATGCTCAATAACGCTCTTCTTTATGTCCCAAGAATCTTCAGTCACTCCCATCCCCAAAAGACTAATTATACTAAGATGTGCTAAAAGATTATTCGGCGAAGACTCTTGTCCAGCAGAGGATCCATCACCATACTGGAGGCTCCAACAAAGGAGAAAGCTGTCGAAGCCATTAAGTCAGCGCTGTCTAAGAGGAGAATACTGATGATAGTAGGCAACTGCTGGGTTAACTATCAGGGGAGAGCGAGGTCCATCCTGAATCCAGGTGAGAGAATCCTAATAATAAAGGAAGACGGCTCCGTACTTGTACATAGACCTAGAGGATACGAACCTGTTAACTGGCAGCCGCCCGGATGCATATTCCACTTCAGACTTGAAGGAGACTTGCTCTTCATCAAGGCTGTTAGGAGAAAGCCGAGAGAGACACTAAAAATCTTCTTTGATAAAATATATCTCCTAGCGGCGATGAGTCTTGCAGATAAGGGAGAATTCTTCCTCCACGCAAGCGAGGAAGAGATGCAGAAGGCGATTATAAATCAACCCTCTTTAATCGAGGAGGGTTTACGAATCATAGCATACGAGAAGAAAGTTGAGCCTGGATTCATGGATGTCTACGGAGTTGACAGGGATGGAAGACTCGTCGTTATAGAGATTAAAAGGCGGACAGCAGGGAAAGAGGCTGTTCTCCAACTATCAAAATATGTGAATTCGCTTAGAGGTGAACTCAACCGAAGGATTAGAGGGATACTTGTAGCTCCCAAAATAGCGAGGCAAGCTCATAAAACTCTGATCACGCTGGGGCTCGAGTTTAAACGTTTAGATCCGAAAAAGTGCGCTGAGGTTTTAGCCAAAAGGAAGCTCGGAAGCCTTGAAGAATACTATTGACTTTGCTCCTCTTCCTTACTCATCCCAGCTGGCGATGAGGCAGCGACAAGTCCAGTTATGTATCCAGCGATCGTATTCCTGAGCTTCTTGGAAGATATATTAACTAGCGATACAAGCACCATTTTATTCTTCTCATAATCAGCCGTAAACTTGTCTGGGTATCTCTTCAGAAGTTCACGGGCAATCCTTTTGACTCTTTCTGGCCGTACGTTACCCAAGATCTCATCATCCTTAATCAGTACTTATTTAGGATCAGCACCCGATCTTACATGTCTTTTGGAATCAATTATTAGATAGAATATATAAGGATTAAGGCGAACACTTATAAATAATTCCTAAAAATCTTTCTATTTACTAGAAAAAACGTTAAATAAGACTTATTTAGAGATAGAGCTATAGAAGCGTGATAGTTATGGGTGAATTAGCAATAGCAGCTATGCATCGGCTAATTAAGAAGGCAGGAGCTGAGAGAGTAAGCGAGTCCGCTGCCAGAGAAATGGGCAAAGTTCTAGAAGACATAGGACTAAAGATCGGTAAAGAGGCGATCGAATGGTCAATGCATGCAGGCAGAAAAACAGTGAAGGCAGAGGACGTAAGAAAGGCAGCGGAGAAGATACTGGGACGATAAAAAATAAATGTAAAGCCCCTCCAAATTTTTTCATTAGCTACGTTAGACTGTAAAGTATAGTCTCTATAACGCGACGCTCCGGTAGTATAGTCCGGCCAAGTATGGCGGCCTCTCGACCAAAAAGGGAGAAAGCCGCAGACCCGGGTTCAAATCCCGGCCGGAGCACCAAATCTCAGGTTCGGTTCCTTCGTCTATTTTTCTATTGGGTTAGCAAGGCCAGAGCGGTCAAATACATCTATCATTTAATCATCCTAGCGAGAGTGATAAATAAGCCGTTTAAAAGTCTAGGGAGGAAGAGACTGTTAAGCATCTCGTCATCTCAGTAAACGCGCTGAATATTCTGAGAATAATATAATTACACTTGGAGATCATTCTAAAAAGTTCTTCGAGTAGTTGAGATTTTAGGATGCCGTTTCTCTCTAATCGAAATATCCTTCCAACTGCTGTCAGTTCAGGGAATCTCCAGCTCGTTTATAAGCTTTAGATCTTCTAGGCTGTTCATTTTGATCTTCTTATCGGAGATAGTGTATAGGATGCCGTCGATGTATAGTGCACGCTTCACCGAGTAGGGCGAATAGAAGTTCCAGCCGCTCTTTGCGAGGTCTTCCCCTTGGATATGGGTTATTCTGCCCCTGTAGGTTATGCCGCCTTCGGAAACGTTGAATACATAGGCTCCCTGAAAAACGTAGTCACCAGGCATGTAAGGCGGATAGCCTCTCAGATACTTTTCCCCATCTATTTCGGCGACCAATACTGGAAGCACAAGCAGCCTCCTCTTTCCGTCGAAGAGGAGGGCCTTATGGTCATGTAGGACGGGCGTTTCGGTTCCTCTTCCTCCTATTACGAATTTGTCCAGCTCCTTTGGCTTTTCAACGTTGCTTACATCGAACAGCGAGATCTTCACACCTTGATACCATGAAAAGTCCCTCTCCTCAGCGGGCACTGTTTCCTTCCCTATGCCTATGAGATGCTCTCTATCGTATGGATGCAGGTAATCTGAGTAACCCGGTATCTTGAGCTTGCCCAGAACCTTCGGCGTCTCCGGATTGCTTACGTCTATGACGAATAGCGGATCAACCTTTCTGAAGGTCACCATGTAGCATCTGTCGCCGATGAACCTTGCTGAGTGTATGTGCTCGCCTGGGGCAAGTCCCTCAAGCATCCCGACGATCTTTAGGTTCCCATCCAGAATGTATATGTGGTTCCTAGCGGTTGCCTCCTTGGAAATCCTTGCCAAGTAGCCCGTTGTGGTGGCTATCCTGAAGTAACCATTGTATTCATCCATTGAAAACTGGTTCAGCACTCTTCCAGGAACCTCTCCATTAGCTTCGCATGTTATCTCACCTGCATCTATGCGGATCTTGATGATGAGCGTGGATTCTCTGGTGGCTTTCGCAGTGGCGAAGGGGGAGATGATGCATTCGGGAACCTTTGAGATTGCTATGTAAATGTTGCTTGGAGAGACGTACATGCATGTGGCAGGTCCAGTCAGTATTGTTTCATGAAATAGCTTCTCCTCATCATCGTAGATGTTGATGGCAACTATCGTGGTGAACGTGTTAAAGTAGCTTTCGAAATCGACATAGCGAATTTCAGTGGCTGATATTCTCTCCACATGATCACCTATGCGGATCTCCGGGAGATTAACCGTTGTTTCGTTCCAGTGTAAGCGGATCGCCGGGCTATTTACAATGACGTACACGTAGTCTCTTATCATCCTTGAGCCGAAGTACCAGCCGTTGAGGGAGACATCCCTCTTGAGAATAGGTGTCCTTCTATCCGAGACATCATAGACTTTAACTGATATCTCCGTTTCGAGATTCCATCCAATGAAGTTGGAGGATTCGAAGACTACAAGCCTATCTCCATTTATGAATAGGTCTATCGCCGTTCCATTCAACTCTATGGTTGAGGACACCTCAGCTTCCTCAGCTGGATAAGCCCTCACTATGACTATCCTCCCCTCTGAAATCATATAGATGTAATTGCCATCGGTTTTCACAACGTCAGATTCATCTACACCAGCGACTTGGATATTTGTTGTCGAATGTTCCGGAATTAAGGTGGATACTGGAGCAGCCTTTAAGACCGAAGAGGCCTCAGCGAATAGACCGTACCACATCCAGCCTCCATACGGTGACCTTACCTTGGATAGGAAGCTCCTCAACTCCCCGTAGGATGAAAACGTCTTAAGTGTCGTGGGGCGCCGCATCAGCTGAGCCTGCACCTCGAAGATGCAGCATATCGCCGTTAAAATGACTGCTAAAAGAACGATAGATACTCCATACATCACGGTTTTTCTATTAACTTCTCTCTGCAACTTTAACACCACCCTGAAAATCGATATGCGTGTATTTTATTCTACTTTTTAGAACAGGCTGTTCTAGAAATTGGAACAGGCTCAGACCTTTCTTCACCGAAAGAAAATGTTCAAATTCGTTTAGCATAGATACGCAATCACGCACTTACGTGATACATCATAAACGCTCGCATCCTTCATGGAAAATTAAAATTTCAGATGTATTTATACTTAGAAGATTCGATAATCACTCTTGTTTCCTTTTTTGATTCGAAGACAAAGGATTTAAGTGAAATCTTTCATTATGAGAATATCTTGCATTGAATGTGTTAAACCGTTTTTAGGTTCGAACTAATGGGTTTCTTTTCAGCTGCTTCTCTTCATCAGTAACGGTCAGCCCATCAGTCCCATATCTCCTTGAAATACTCAATTACCAGCATTTCTCATCTATATTCAATGTGAAATTATTCTCCAAACAGGGAAAGCTGATGAGTATATGAATGTGTCGCTATAGAGATCCCACAAAAAATATAATTGGGAAAACTTAACAATATAACTTTGGTGTTCTATTTTGAAGGTCTCAGCGCGATTAGAATTAGATAAGACAACTTATCGAACTGACGACGTACTAGAAGGCAGTGTTCTTCTTATAACCGAGGATAGAGGGGAGGTATATTGTGAACTTAGATGGGTTGACATTTACGGCAGAATTCCCAAAGTATTAAAGTTTAAGGAGGCCTTACCGAACAATCGATACGTGAGATTTACATTTGAGCTTAAGAATCCACTTACCGTCAAGAACTTTATAGAATGCAAAGTCTTAAGCGTTTCAGGAGAGACCCTCTTCAATACTAGGCGGGAATTCATAATCACACCTGAGCCTAAGCCTTGGGATGACTATGTCGTTTTAATATGGAATCCCGGCAGGACTAAAGAGTATCTGGAGAAGATAAAAGAGCTAGGTATAAACGCTGGGATGGCTCATAGTCCTCGACCTGATGTAAAGAACCTCTTGGATACAAATCTAAGGTTTTATCTTGCTCAGCTAGCTCCTATGTGGCTTGCCTTCTATCATCAAACAGGGAGGAGACAAGAGGAGTGGCAACCTATGAGGGAAGCTTATAAGAAGACTGGGGATAAACGCTTCCTTGTAAGAAAGAACTGTCTAAATGATCCATTAGTGGCGTCTCAGTTCAAGGAGAAAATAAGCCGTATAGTTCGCGACTACATGATTTATGGTCCCCTCTGGTATGATATATCTGATGAGGCAGGCATAGGGGATCTGGTTGGATCTTTTGACTTCTGTTTCTGTCCTCATTGCCTCAGGAAGATGAGAGATTGGCTTAGATCGGTCTATGGGAGCTTAGAGGCATTAAATGAAGAATGGGAAACGGAATTCAAGTCTTGGGATGAAGTTGAGCCCATGACTGCTCATGAAGTTAGGCGGAGAGGAAATTATAATTTGTCGGCTTGGGCTGACCATAGGACTTTCATGGAGATCACATTCGCTGATGCGTTTAGGAGATGTCGAGACTGGATTGCTGAGATTGATCCCACTAGACCTTCAGGATTAACTGGCGGTCAGATGCCTAGCGCCTACGGCGGATATGACTGGTGGAGATTGACGAATACGCTAGACTTCATAGAAGCCTACAATATAGGGAATAACCGTGAGATCATACGTTCCTTCGGCGGTAAACGCGTCATACATGCTATAACCCTCTTCGGTTTAGGAGGAGAAGCTGAGTGGATGCTCTGGTATCATCTGCTTCACGGAGATAGAGGCGTCATCCTCTGGGATTTTGATGAAGAGAAGGGTAAAAGATACGTTATCGAGCCTAGCCTTGAGATCAACCCTGAAGGCCTCAAGATGAAGGATGTCTTCATGGAGCTGAGAGGCGGGATAACGAAGCTCTTAAACCTATCCGAGTTCGAGGATGACAGGATTGCGATACATTATTCTCAGTCGAGTATACATGCACACTGGATGCTTGAGACTGAAGAGGATGAGTTGCTTCTAAGAAGTGGAGTGACTGAGAGGAAGAGATCCAACTTCTTAAAGCTGAGGGAGAGTCTCCTAAAGATCCTTGAAGACTTAGGCTTCCAGTACAAATTTGTTTCATACGAGGAGGTTGAGAACGGGGAGCTCATCAAGGGAGGATATAAGGCATTCATCCTGCCGAAATCTGTAGCCCTAAGCCCGAAGGAGGCTGAGCGGATAAAGGAGTACGTTGAGGCTGGAGGAGTAGTTATAGCCGATGGACTTCTAGGGTTGATGGATGAGCATTGCAAAAAACTTGAAGATGGCCTTTTGGATGATCTCTTCGGAATATCGAGGAGAACGGTGAATCTGAAGCCTAAACGGAGGAATGGAGGAGTCAAGATAGTATCTGAATTTCCAGGATTAAAGCTAGATGTTGAATCTCTTAAGATCCCGGTTATGGAGGATTGCTTAAAGGAGAATGGAAGCATAGCTCTAGCTGAAGGTGAGAATGGTATTAAAGCGTTCTTCGTGAAGAAATGCGGGAAGGGCTTAACGGTTTACTTAAACATGGACTTGACAGATTACTTTAGGCATAGAATAGCCTCAGATGAAGGGGAAGACTTCAGAATTTTATTCGAATCTATACTTGAACTTGCTCATTTAAAGCCGAAGATAAAACTTATAAATCTTGAGAGTGGCGAAAGAGAATACCGCTGCGAAATTTTCAGGTGGAGAAACAGGGAGTCGCTATATGTCGGGATACTGAAGAATCCGAGCTTAAGAATCTCGGAGCTAGGTGGGTTAGAAGCGTTGGAGATGAGCGAGAAGATCTTCAGAAGAGAGGAAGCTGTCAAGATCAAGCTTCCCCAGAAGATCCACGTATACGATGTTAGAGAGAGAAAATACTTGGGATTCAAAGACGAGGTTGAAACCACTATTCCAACATATAGCCCTCGAATCCTGGCTTTAACACCCTACAAAGTTCTAAAGGTGGAGCTCTGGGTTAAGGATTATGTGAAGCCGGGAAACCCTGTGCCCGTAAAGGCTAGAGTCATAAGAAGCCCGGAAAGCCTCAACGACACCGTTATACGAATGGACGTCTATGACCCCAAGGGAAGGTGGGTTGAATACTATTCCGGAAACCATAAAGCCCCAGAAGGCGTGCTTGAAGCAGATATACCCCTAGCCCTCAACGACCCTGAAGGCATCTGGAAAGTTAAGGTCAGAGACGTCGAAAGCGGAACAGAAGCAGAGGCCACATTCAACGTAAAACAAAACAAATAAAACTTAACTCCCACCTCAATTTTTGAGATTTTACCTCAAATATTAATTTCTCTCCGTGATGTTCTTCATCCAATCTATGTAATACTTTCTTGGGGACATCATCAACTTCCTTAGTAAAAAGAAAAAGTCTATGTCTCTTTAAAGTTTCTTTGCTTGTTTTCTCGGAAGCTCCCATTCATGCATCTCCGGTGGGAGGGCGCCTCGAATGCCTATATTCTTTCAAAATCAGATAAGGTTATGACCTTTATTCTGTAGTTCTTTCCTCGATATTTAAATACAGTTTTGAAATCTGGAATAAAAGATTTCTTTTCTTATTTGTAAATAGCCTTGAACATCTTTTTCCTTCAAAAAGCAATTATCGGAAATTTATAGTATCTTGAAGAAGACTGCCTTTTTGAACGATTGTCTAAGATATCCTTCTTTTTCTTCAAATTCATAATCAGCAAAGAAGTCTTGTCGAGTTTGGGAAATTGCTTTAACTTGTGATATAGACCAATAGAGCTGTTGCTCGATAACGTAGCTTATTTATTTGAAATGGAAGCGATGAGAATAAAAAAGTGTTTGAATATTCTTTCAAGAATTTATATACATGAATACTGCCTCTTCGTAAAAATCCTCTCTTGTCATTTATCCTCATTTTATCTTCTAAAAAGGCAATTTGATATTTTCAGCATAATTTCTGATCAAGGCGCCGAGTATTATCTTCCCGCTTGGGTGGATAATGTGTCCCTCTTCATTCTGATCTCGTTTATGAATCTATCAACAAGCTTCGGATCCATCCCACTTGAGATAAGCTTTCTCCGAACTTCCTCTTCGCTGTGTTTCTTCATGAGGCTTCTAACAGTCTCCTTCCTCTCCCATGGAAAGACAACCCACCTCCTTGTCTCCTTCTCATAATAGTCTGGCTTAACTATACTCCAAGGCTTATAATATATTGTAGCTATCCTAACCTCCCGTGCACCCCTACTTATAAGATGATCCTTAACGAGCTTAAGCGTCTTTCCGGTGTCAGCGACATCATCAAGCACAAGCGCCCTTTTTCCATCAACCTGCACAGTGATCGGCTGTGTCAGAACAGGCTGGCTTTTAGTCTTCGCCACGTCAACGTAGAACTCTACTGAAATATTAGTCAACCTAGGATTGTCTAGGAGATCTGACATTATCCTAGCTGGGGGCCATCCTCCCCTACAGATCCCCACTATTAGATCTGGGTTGAAGCCGTCGCGCCTTATCTTATCGGCAATGTTGAGAAGCATCTCGTATATCTCATCCCATGATGGAATCTCAAACTCAACGTCAGAACTCAAGATTCTCTACCTCAAAAAGATTAATTCTTCAAGAAAATATTAGGCTTCTGCCATTTTAGAAAAAAACAAGCGTCAAGAACCCTCTATGCACCCATAATCTTATCTTGATAAAACAATCATTTCCTTGTGGAGATGCATATGAGTAGTATTGAGGCGGATCTTCTCATCCACGGAAACCTCGTGAATGTATATTCTGGAAGCATATCCGAATCATACGTCGCCGTTAAGGATGGAACCATAACGTACATTGGGGGAAGACGCTTTAAGGCCCGTGAAGAACTAGATGTAGGCTCAAAGTTCATCCTCCCAGCCTACATTGATGGTCATGTACATATTGAGAGCTCACTCGTCACGCCAAGCCAATTCGCTGCGGCTGTTATTCCACATGGAACATGCTGCGTAGTGGCGGATCCACATGAGATAGCGAATGTCTGCGGAGTTGATGGAATAAGATTCATGATGAAGGATGCCTCAAGAACCCCGCTGAAGGTATACTTCATGATTCCCTCATGTGTTCCATCAACGAGTCTCGAGACATCTGGAGCTAAAATCGGGCTTGAAGAGATTGAAGAGTTAAAGAAAGATGAGCGGATTCTTGGGCTAGGTGAAGTCATGAATTTTCCAGGAGTTATCGAAGGCGATGAGGAGGTCATCGCTAAGATCAAAGCATGTGAAGGAATGATAATCGATGGGCATGCTCCAGGACTTCGGGGAGAAGACCTATGCAAATACGTAGCCGCCGGAGTAATGTCTGATCATGAATCAGTAACAGCTGAAGAAGCAATTGAAAAGCTCTCTCTTGGAATGTGGATTATGATAAGAGAGGGGTCAAGCGCTAAGAACCTCGCCGACCTTGCAGGCATAGTCTCAAAAAACTGCCCTGAAAGAGTTATGTTTGTAACGGATGATAGACATGCTGACGACTTGTTGGCTGAGGGACATATGGATCATGTTCTTCGAAGAGCCGTAGAGGAGGGAATAGACCCTATAGATGCGGTTCGGATGGCGACTGTTAAGCCAGCTGAGTATTTTGGTCTTCGCCGTTTAGGAGCAGTGGCTCCTGGAAAATCAGCCGATATCGTCGTGGCTGAGGACCTCAAAGATTTTCAGGCTGATATAGTTCTTATAAACGGTGAAGTTGCCGCGAGGAAAGGTGAGTATCTAAGCCGCGTCGAGAGCCCTCTAGCTGATAGAGCCGTGAAGGAAACGGTACATGTGAGTGAATTATCTCCGGAAGACTTCAGATTATCCTATACTGGCATGGAGGAAAGCGTTAAGGTGCCAGTTATAAAAGTGTTGCCTGATCAGATAGTTACTGAAAAGACGTTATGTGAGCTCCCCGTTAAGGATGGGGAGGTTCTTCCAAGCTTGGAGAGAGATATACTGAAGATATGCGTCATTGAAAGGCATCATGGCACAGGGAGAATCGGGAAAGGATTCATTCATGGCTTTGGCTTGAGGAGGGGAGCCCTAGCATCAACTGTGGCTCATGACTCACATAATATAGTTACCGTGGGCGTAAGCGACTATGAGATCTGCAGAGCTGCTAATAGGATACGGGAGATTAATGGCGGACTCGTCGCAGTTGATGGTGGAGAAGTGAAGTGTGAACTTCCGCTTCCAATAGGAGGGTTGATGTCAGATAAAGGAGTGAAATTTGTCGCTGAGAGAATGGAAGCCCTAAACAGATCCGCGGCGGAGATGGGATGTCGCTTGAGAAGTCCCTTCATGACCTTATCCTTCATGGCACTTCCAGTGATACCCAAGCTCAAAATAACAGACATGGGACTTGTGGATGTAGAGAAAATGAAGATCATTGACTTATTCATTAAATAGTCAGTGATACGCGCTCAAGTTAAAAAGGGGGAAACATAGAATAATTCTAGGAGGAGAAATACTTGAGTGAGAAAGTTGAGATTATTGAGAGAGTCAGTGTTCCAAATGGTTTAAAAATGATACTTGGGCTTCCAGATGTAGGACTTGTTGGCGCGATAGCTGCATCCCACATAATCTCCAAGCTTAGACTCGAGGAAGTAGCATACTTTAAGTCGAACTTGCTTCCGCCAGTGATCATGCTTGAGAAGGGACTGCCGAGATCCCCCATAAGAGTCTTCGGAGATAAAGGGATACTTGTACTCAGCTCTGAGATCGCGATACCATCAGCATCAATATATGCGATAATGGAGAGGATAGTTGGTTGGGTATGGGAGAAGAAGACCGAGGTAATCTACACGCTTGGGGGATTACCGGTTCCAAACCGCCATAACATAGAAAAACCAAAAGTCTTCGGAGCGGCATCTAACGAGAGATTGCTAAAGAAGCTAGATGAGAACGGAATTAAGGCTATAGAACGCGGCTTCCTAGTAGGTCCCCAAGCCCTCATACTAAACCTCTGCGCCGAGAAGGGAATCCCTGCGGTGACGCTTCTTGCAGAATGCTTCTACAACTATCCAGATCCAGAGGCTTCATCAATAGTTATTCAAGCCTTGAACCGGATGATTGATATGGATATAGATGTCTCTGAGCTTATAGAGAAAGGTGAGGAAGTTCGCTTAGCAATGAGAGACATGATGAGGAGAACGCAGGCGGAGCTCGCTAGGATGAAGAAGTCCCACGAATACGATATTCCCGGATACTACATAAGGTAGGAGGAGAGGAGATGAGGAGGAGAAGATCAATCTTTGATATAATACGTGAACGCATGGAAGAATTAGAGGCAATAGCTGATGAGATGCTTGACCAACTAGTGGAGAAACCGAGTTGGGATATAAATGCACACTCGCTTGAGCCATTATGTGATGTCTCAGTAGCTCCTGATAGAGTAATTGTGACAGCGGATCTTCCAAAGGCTGATCCGCGAAGCATAAGAGTAAGAGGAATATCAGATGATCTAATTGAGATAACTGCAAATATGAAAGTTAAGATAAACTTTGAGGATTTCGGAGTTACTCATAGAAGGGGAGAATTCTCCCGCTTCAGCTGCAGAGTTCCACTTCCAGTCCCCGTTGACACAAACAGGGCGAAAGCTAGATTCAGAAATGGAATACTGGAAATAATCCTTCCGAGAAAGAAAGGCTACGAGATAAAGGTGGAGTAAAAGCAAGTCGCTGTGGATTATAGATTAGCCATTCAGATCGAGGTGGACTTGTTTGTCAGAATCAATAGATGCTACATTATGCCTATTTCTCAATGCAGAAATCATGTATTCTCCTTTAATACGAGACGCAAAAGTCTTATTAATGCATGATTGATGATTCTCTGGCGATAGCTAGATTGAAGGTTGCAGTTCAGCTCTACACGATTAGGGATAAGGTCTCCGAGGATTACGTGAACGCTTTAAAGACAGTCTCGCAGATAGGATATAAGGGCGTGGAGTTCACCGAGTAGCTCTTCGGAGTAGTCCCAGCCGATAAGCTCATACATCTTCTAAATGATTTAAAAATCACACCTGTATCAGTGCATGTGAACTTTAGGAACCTAATCGATAAGCTGTATGATGTTATCGGAGAAGCGGTGAAGCTCAGTCTCAAATACATAGTGCCCGAGCCATCCGTGAAGGAAATAAACAACTTAGATAACTCTCTAAGGATCGCTAAGATCATGAACGAGATTGGGGAGAGGATCAAAAAGGCTGGAATGCTCTTCGGAATGCATAATCACGCCGCTGAATTTGAAAGGAAGATCGGAGACAAGACAATATATGATCTGCTCGTGGAGAATACTAATCCATCACTAGTATTCTTCCAACCCGATGTCTACTGGATCATGTATGCAGGTTATGATCCAGTTCGCGTCATCAAGAATCTTAAGGGAAGATGTCATCTGATGCATATAAAAGACATGAAGAATCCCGGAGCGAAAGAGTTTGCGGAGCTCGGGCAGGGTATAATGGACTTCAAAGCCATAGTTAAGGCTGGAGATGAAGCCGGAGCCGACTGGTACATCGTTGAGAATGATAGGCTCAGCGTAGACTCCTTCGAGAGCATCAAAATAGCTCCGGAATACCTCAGAGAAAACTTCACAGTCAAGTAGAAATTTCCGGAAAGATTTATAGTTCTCTGAATCCTTATTTGATTAGGGGATCATCTTGTCAGAAGAAAATTGGTGGTCCAGATGGTATAGGCGGAGAAGGTGGCCATTCTCCTTTCGAAGCTTCTTTGAAGAGATAGAGGAGATGTTCAGGGAGATCGATGAGGAGATGAGGAGGGAGTTCGAAGAGATCTCCAGAAGAACTCCAAGCGACCTCATTAGGGAGAAAAAGCTTCCAGATGGAAGAACAGTGCGTGAATGGGGTCCATTCGTCTACGGATATAGCATAACGATCGGTCCTGATGGCAAGCCTCAAATTAGAGAGTTCGGGAATATCAAGCCGGCTACTGGGCCGGGTAGGCCTCGCATAGATATTCGGGAGGAGAGGGAGCCGCTAGTTGATGTTATGGAAACAGACGGCGAAGTTAAAGTAATCGCCGAGCTTCCGGGAGTTGAAAAGAAGGACATAAAGCTACACGGAACCGAAACCTCTCTGACCATATCGGTTGACACTCCTCAAAGAAAATACTATAAGGAAGTGGAGTTGCCAGTTAAGGTTGATCCTAAAAAGGCAAAGTCCTCTTATAAAAATGGAGTTTTAGAAGTCTCATTGCCGAAGAAGAAGGAAAAGCCGAAGGGAGAGCCTATAAAGATAGAGTAGCAAATGAAAACCCAAACTTCCCTTTTTTACTCAAAAAACTTTTATTCCGTCAAATTTATTCTCTACTAAAAGTTATGCTATCTTAGTTTCGACGCTCATTCCAGCGCTAAAATATCGTTGCTCAATTATCGAGAAAAGCGGTGATACCGAAAATGTTAGACATTACAAGCATAGTCTTCGTTGGAATATACCTCTTAACGCTGCTACTAGCATCAACAGAGACAACTTCGCTTTCAGTAGCCGCTTTAATCGGAGCCTTCCTCTCAGTGCTCTATGGTCTCACATGCGGGGCACTTACACCTGAAGAGGCCGTTGGCTTCATAGACTTCAGGGTGATCCTCCTACTCATTGGAGTAATGGTAACATTTGAGGTCATAGAGAGAAGCGGCTTCTTCCGGGTTATAGCTCTATACGCTATAAGGTATTCAAAGGGAGATCCGAAAGTGCTCTTCTTCTCTTTGTGCTTCGTTTCGGCGGCTATCTCTCTATTCCTGGGCGATGTAACGGCTATATTGCTAATAGTCGCTGCGGCGGGTACGATCGCTAAGATAATGGATTATGATCCGGTGCCATATTTTGTCTCGGCAGCTATAATGATAAACCTAGGTGGGACGAGTACGCTGATAGGATCGACAAGCAACATGATTATAGGCATGGCCTCCGGGCTGAGCTTCCTAGACTTCCTCAATTTCTTAGCGGTATGCGAGATAATCCTCTGGGTGTTAACCTCAATAACTTTATATCTTCTTTATAAGCCGAGGCTCGGCGAGAAGAAGCCTCCTCCAGTATATGACCCATGGGGAGAGATTGAGGATA
>PIYH01000054.1 GCA_003601695.1 Candidatus Bathyarchaeota archaeon | reverse complement strand
TTATCAGAAGTTTCTTTTCCCAGATCATCAATGCGCAACCTGCTAGTAGAAGAGCCGCAAAATATAAAGCTCCATCCAGCGGAGGTAGCTTTGAATCCGCAGTAAATAAATTGGTTAGAATTATACTGGGATATTGCAATGCGAGAAGACTTCCCAGTAGGATTCCATACTTGATTTTCAATTCTTCAGACCTAGCTTTCATAATAAGATCTGCTAGGAAAAAGGTTGCAGATGCTAAATAACCCATATAGATTGTGACTTTGATTATAGAAATGGTTGAGAATTGGTTAGGAATATGTGACCATCCATATTGGGTTAGACGTAAGTTATCGGGGCTTAGGGTGATGATGCATGCATCTAATGTAATTGGTAAGAATATTAGCATCAATCTTCTGGGTCTTCTACGTATGCTGAGGATGGAGGCTACATATGCTGATTGACTTAGCATGCCTAAAATAGATGAGAGTTGAAAGAAGATGAGCGCGTTATCCGCATTTGTAGCGGTTCTCTGTAGGTAGGCGGAGATTTCCCATAGAGAAACGGCAAATCCATAAATGAAAAAGTACTTTAGAGCTTGAGATAAGGGCTTGTCTCTCCGCTCGTTGTATACGGCGTAAAATAGTATTGGGAGAGAGAAGATAGCCGCTATTAAATATTGCATTAGCCAATAAGACGGCGGATTCATTGTATCCCCCAAATTTCATTGAGCATGGACGCGCTGAAAGTTAAATTTATAACTGAGCAGTTGAATTTTTGCATAATATTCTTTTAAAGGTAGTGTAACCACTGCTTAGACTTTTCTAGTTACACATGTTTGATCGAATGAAAAGACTTTTTTGCTAATGTTGACATATTTTTTATCTTGTGAAAGAGAGATGTTACATTCTTCACTTATGGAACTTGCTATAAGATATTTTATGAGAAGAGGGTACAGAGTCGATAAGCCGAGATTTGATGAATCTTATTCAAGAAATCCGAGAATAGACCTGATTGCGACTAAACA
The DNA here is from genome assembly GCA_003601695.1 of Candidatus Bathyarchaeota archaeon. Lineage (GTDB taxonomy): Archaea > Thermoproteota > Bathyarchaeia > Bathyarchaeales > DTEX01 > B63. The sequence continues at coordinate 9,810 of PIYH01000054.1, read as the reverse complement.
GAATAGGGTTCATCCAGTAATGATTAAGAATTGGAAGAGAACCGTAGGGGTTAATGTTGTAATAAGTCTTGATAAAGAATCTCAAGATAAAGGATTCTCCAATCCTATGCTTGTTGCTGAAAAATTCAGTGAGCATGCTAAAGCTTATGCTAACCGTAGGGGGATAATACTCATTACAAAATCGGAGATTATTAGAGAGCTGATGAGATAAATCAAAAATCTTTCAAGTAATCGTCTAGCTTACCTTCTGCTTCCAGCATTCCTAACCAGTCGACGATTCCAACATGTGGCTCCTTCTTTCCTTCCATAATTAACAATATCTCTTCAGCTACTTCAGATGGCCCTTTAAAATCCGTATCGATCTCACATACCTTTTCTACACCGCATATGCTGACGGCGTCGAAAAGGCAGACATCCAATATCTCGGCAACTAGATTCTCCCTAATCTTTCTTTGATTATAGCCTCTCTCCTCCAAGATTCTTTTAAGATATTTAGGATTCTTTCTAAGAACGAAGACAAATCTGACTCTCTCCGGGGAAACTACATGAACGGCGTAATGTCCCTCAATAATTAAGTCTCCTTTTATAGAATCAATTATTTGGTTGATTCTTCTTGAAAGGACCTTCATATCCGCGATGAGTGTTTCCCTTTCATTATCCCATTCAGTATAAAGACGTTCTTTCTTAACAAGTTCTCCTACTGAAACTACCTTTGCCCCAATCTTGGATGCCAATGCCTTTGAGACTGAGGATTTTCCGGTGCCAGGTGTTCCCGTAATGATGAGGACTCTACGATCACTGGTTCTCTTTTTTTCTTTCATTTAAGAATCTTCCCTGGTCATCTTTTAGTTCATTGTTGTCTCATGCTTATATATTATCTATATTATCTGCAACGCTTTGGGCTATATCTTTAATCTCGTTTCTTCCTTCACACATTTAAGGACTATCGCTGTCTCAGTTCTCGTGACCCCATCAATCATGCCTATTCTATCTATTATTTCAGCTAATGTTTTTCTATTCTCAGTTCTTATTTTTGCGATCACATAGTATGTGCCAGTTACATCATATACTTCATATACATCATCCTGTTTAAGACATGCTCAAGATTTCTCGGTTCAGTATTTACAAGAACAAATGCTGTAAGATTCTTTCCTAGAAGATCAGGTGAGACTATAGCCGTGAATCTCTTTATCACTCCATTCTTCTGTAGCTTCTTAACTCTTACAAATATTGTTGCCTCACTTACTCCTATCTTATTCGCTATCTTCTTGAATGAGATTCTTGCATCGTCCTGAAGCATTCTTAAGATCTCTTTATCAATAGAGTCGATTTTTACACTCATAAGTCATCTTCCTTTTCTATTGCGTATCTTATCTTTAAAATTATGTTTTAAAGAAATAATATTTTTTTCGATTATATATTAATGGATCTTTAATTTTTCCGAAAGATTTATAAGAAATTATTCATCATGCTATAGAAGCGCCGAAAAAGGAGGCGATACTCTTCAAGCTAACATGCTTAGAATGTGGTGGCGAGATCGATATTCCGGAGGACGTAATCTCAGGAGAGATCGTAAGCTGCCCTGACTGCGGGATGGACTATGAAGTAGAGATAACAGAGAATGGTGAAATTAAACTTAAGCCAGCCGAGATTGAAGGCGAAGACTGGGGCGAATAAGACTAGATGAAGACCCTTTCTCTAGTAAGCGACAGGATCCGATGGGATGAGAAGGCACTGATCCGCGCCGCATCTAGCATCGGAGTAGACCTGAAACTAATCGATCCGAAATCCATGTTTCTAAAGATCTCCGTGAAACCTGAAGATCTAAGTGATGATTTCAGTGAAGTTGTAATCAACAGATGTATAAGCTATTTCAGAGGGTTGCATATAGCAGCTCTTCTTGAAAAGGCAGGTCTGAAAGTGATTAATTCCTTTAAAGTTATGCTTATCTGCGGCAACAAGGTATTTACAGACCTATCATTGATGAGTGCTAATGTTCCGGTTCCAAAAACATTACTTGCCTTCACTGGGGAGGGTACACTTAAAGCTCTGGATGAACTAGGTTTCCCAGCGGTCATAAAACCTGTTATTGGAAGCTGGGGGCGGTTAATAGCATTAGTCAAAGATAAGGATTCGGCTCAGGCAATTATAGAAGCTAGAGAGCAGATCCGTAACGCCTTGTTTCAGATATACTACATACAAGAGTACGTGAAGCGTCCGCCTAGAGACATAAGAGTTCTCGTGGTTGGCGATGATGTTGTAGCAGCCTCCTATCGTTACTCGCCAAAAAATGATTGGCGGACAAATGTTGCTAGAGGAGGAGTAAGCAAGCCTTGCCCCCTCACTGAGGAGCTAAGAGAAATTGCGCTACGAGCCGCAGAGGCAGTTGGAGAAGGCGTGCTGGCTATTGATTGTATGGAATCCCCGAATGGATTGCTTGTACATGAAGTTAATAGCACCGTGGAGTTTAGAGGATTGTGCTCCGCAACCGAGGTTAATATTCCGAGAAAGATAATTGAATATGCTATTAGGGTGATGAAGCGGTGAAGGTTGGGATTTTAGGTGCTTCCGGATATGTTGGCGGCGAGCTCCTACGTTTACTTTTAAGACATCCTAAGGTCGAGATAGGTCTAGCTACTTCGCGGAGATACGCCGGAGAATTCACATATAGAGTTCATCCAAATCTCAGAGGATGGACGAAGCTGAAGTTCTCTCCATTCAACTTATCGAGGATTACGGATGCATGTGACTTTCTCTTCATCGCCACTCCTCACGGAGTCTCCTCAAACTTTATGCCTCAGATAATTGAAACAGGAATGAAGGTGATAGACACAAGCGCAGATTTCCGATTGAAAAATTCTAAAGACTACGTGAAGTGGTATGGCTGGGAGCATAAATGCCCCGAGCTTCTAGGGAAGTCAATTTATGGCCTTCCAGAGCTTCATAGAGAAGAAATCAAGAAAGCCCATCTGGTAGCCTGCCCCGGATGCATGGCGACAGCGGCAATTTTAGCCTTAGCTCCAGTAGTAAAACACGAAGATATTGAAAAGAATAGAATCATAATTGACTTTAAGGTGGGTTCTTCCGGAGGAGGATCTCATCCATCAATGGCATCTCATCATCCCGAACACTTCAATATTGTTAGACCCTACAAACCCGTTGGGCATCGTCACACAGCTGAGATAGAGCAGGAGCTGAGCTTCATATCTGGAAAGAAGATATCAGTAGCTATGTCTGCGCATGCAGTTAATATGGTTCGGGGAATCCTAGCTACATGCCATCTTTTTCTAACTAATATTCCGTCAGTGATCGATATCTGGAGGATTTATCGTCAGTTTTACCAGGATGAGCCTTTTATCCGAATTGTGCGGGATGTCAAGGGAATCTTCAGGTATCCGGATCCTAAAGTCTTGGTTGGTTCAAACTTTTGTGATATAGGATTTGAGGTTGATGAGGATAACAGCCGCCTAGTTCTGCTTTCCGCTCTTGATAATCTGGTGAAGGGAGCGGCTGGAACAGCTATTCAAGACATGAATTTAATGAATGGATGGGATGAAAAGGAGGGTTTATGGGAGGCAGGTTTACATCCGGCATAGGAGAAGGATTGAATTGATGGTTCTAAAGATAGGCGGAGATATCTATAAGAGAGGCTTAAGCGAGTCTCTTATTGCCGACGTGAAGGATTTTTTTCTCCACGGCGGAATAGTTATTGTTCATGGCGGCGGAGACGAAGTAACCGAGATAGCTGAGAAGCTTGGAAAGAAGCAGGTCTTCGTAACTTCTCCAAGCGGGATAAGGAGCAGATACACCGATAAGGAGACCGTTGAGATATACATGATGGTTATGGCTGGAAGAATTAATAAGCTAATAGTTCAACGGCTGATAAGTTGCGGTTTGCCAGCGATTGGACTCTCGGGGATCGACGGTTCAATACTTAGAGCCAGCCGTAAGAAGAGACTCCTAATAATCGATGAGAGAGGTAGAAAGAGGATAATTGAAGGTGGTTACACTGGAAAGATCAACAAGGTGAACACTGAAGTGCTCCGTCTATTGCTTAAGAATGGTTATTTACCAGTCGTCGCGCCAATCGCATTAGGAGAGGAAAACGAATTGCTTAACGTAGATTCAGATAGAGTCGCGGCGAGTATAGCTGGAGCCTTAAAGGCTGAGAGTCTAATCCTCCTCACCGATGTCAAAGGGGTAATGATAGATGGAAGATACGTGGAGAAGATTTCGTTGCGAAAGGCTGAGAGTCTAATTTCAACCATAGGATTCGGAATGGATAAGAAACTGCTAGCTTCAACGGAGGCCTTGAAGAGCGGAGTGAAGAAAGCAGTCATCACATCTGGCTTTGTAGAATCTCCCATAAAGAAGGCGGCGAATCAAACATTGGGGACAGTGATCACCCTTGAATGAGAAGCATATAATGACTGTTGAAGATGCATATTTAGCTCACGTATATCAGAAGTTTCCTGTAACAATCATTCGTGGAAGAGGAGCTATCGTGTATGATGTGAATGGGAAGAAATATATTGATTGCATGAGCGGCTATGGAGTCAGCTTGGTGGGACACTGTCATCCGAAAATCGTCGAGGCTATAGAAAGGCAGGCTGAGACCTTGATCACCTGCCACGGCTCATTCTATAACGATAAGCGAGCTGAGCTTCTGGAGAAGCTCGTTAAAATAGCGCCTAAAGGGCTGGATAAAGTATTCCTCTGCAATAGTGGCGCTGAATCAGTTGAATGCGCCTTAAAAATAGCTGTGAAGTATACTGGAAGAAGCAAGATAATAAGTATGATTCGCGGCTTTCACGGTAAGACTCTCGGCGCCCTCTCAGCCACGTGGAATCCTAAATATAAAAAATCATTCGCATCTTTGATTCCTAAAAATTTTATTTTTGTACCCTTCGGAAATCTCGAGAGGGCTGAGAAGGCTATTGACGATGAGACAGCCGCGGTTATAGTTGAGCCTATTCAAGGTGAAGGAGGAATACATGTTCCGCCTCCAGACTATCTTAAGGGGCTACGTGAGATCTGCGATAGGCATGGCGCCGTTTTAATCTTCGACGAGGTTCAAACTGGTTTTGGAAGAACGGGACGCATGTGGGCTCTTGAACACTGGAATGTATCACCTGATATTATGTGCATAGCGAAGGCTATGGGCGGCGGACTTCCGATAGGAGCAACAATCGCTGAGGCTGAGATCATGAACTCCCTGAAAGTCGGCGAGCATTCGAGCACTTTCGGAGGGAATCCGCTTGCATGCGCAGCCGCCTCAGCGACTATAGATATTGTCTTAGAGGAAAACTTACCCGAGAGAGCATGCAGGCTAGGAGGATACTTTAAGGGACTTCTCGAAGAAATGGTTGAAAAGTTTCGAGTTCTCCGTGAAGCTCGTGGTTTAGGGCTTATGCTTGGCTTAGAATCCAGAATCTCCATTTATGAGGTTTTGATGAGAACACTCAGTGAAGGTCTTCTTCTCCTATACTCTGGAAGAAACGTGATTAGATTTCTCCCACCCCTAGTTATAGAGAAGGGTCATCTTGAAATAGCTGCTGATATACTGAGTAGAATCTTTGCTGAAGAGGATGAGAGAGTAACGTATACCTCCCGGAAACCTTAGCTAGGGATGTGAAGCACTATGGTCCTAAAAGATCCTGTTCTCTTCCTTCGAAGAATGCTTGAGGTTTATAGTCCAAGTGGAAGGGAGGAGCAAGTAGCCCGCCTCATAATCGACGAGATGAGATCTTTAGGCTTCAGAAACGTTCGGATGAACTCAGCTGGAAACGTCTATGGAGAAATCGGATCAGGCTTCCCCTCAATTCTTCTCTGCGGACACATGGATACGGTTCCAGGGAAAATTCCAGTGAGGCTTGAAGGCGACAGGCTCTATGGGAGGGGAGCGGTAGATGCGAAATCTTCACTGGCGGCGATGACATGGGCAGCTGCATCGTTGAAACCTGATATTCAAAGATTAGGCAGAATTATTGTGGCGGGGGTAGTTGAGGAGGAGCGAAACGCCCGTGGAATACGCCAGCTACTACGTGAAGATTTTGACGTTAAATGCGCAATATTTGGAGAGCCAAGTGGATTAAAAAATATAACTTTCGCCTACAAGGGAAGAATCTATATGCGAATGATTTGCAAGACGCGAACTGGACATGTTGGAGCCCAGCACATGTTCAGAAACGCGATTGAAGAGGCATTTGATCTGTGGAGATGCATAAAGAATGCATGCCTAAAGTATCAGTCGCCCTATGGAATCTTCTATTCGCTAACACCGTCATTGATAAGGATTAGCAGTCGAAGAAGCACGGGTGGAATTCCGGATCGATGTCTCTTGGAGATCGACTTAAGAACTCCGCCGAAGATCAGATCTGCAGAGGCTATAAGACTAGCAAACAGCATAATCGAGGGGTTCGAAGCAAAAAACGATTCCGTATCTATTTCTTTACGTGTTAAGGATATTGTTGAACCATTCGTTGCTAAGAGAGATACATTTCTGATGAAAGCTCTGAGTGAATCGATACGTGAGGTTACTGGAGAGCAAGCGAAGTTTCTTAGGAAAACTGGAACCGGAGATATGAATGTTTTTGGCACGAATAGAAAGATTCCAGTTGCAACTTACGGTCCTGGAGACTCCAGTCTAAGCCACACAATCTGCGAGTATATAAAAATACCAGAATATCTTAAGAGTATAGAAGTCTATAAAAGAACTGTTAAGAAAGTTCTAAGCAGCCTGTAAATGGATTGAAGGAGCATTCAGTTGGGGAGATATATAATCTTTCTATGTCCGCGATGCGGGATGCCTAGATATGCTAGGAAGGGACAGAAGACAGCGAAGTGCTTCTATTGCGGTCTTCAGATTCGAATTAGTTCCGCTAGAATTCGGGTGCTGGCTAGAGCTGAGGATTCGAGAACCGCTCGGGAGATCGTTGAAAAATACAAGGCGAGAAAGATTTCGCATGGGAAGTTTCTCTAGTCTGGATAGCTTAAACTTTATTAGTTCTAGGTGTGTGTAATTGCTTGTGGGTTGAGCTTTGTCGGGGAATAGTAATAATGTCCGATCTATGGCTGACCTTCTTAGAAGCGGCGCAACTCTGACAAGCCTTTCATGCCCAGTATGTTCATCTCCTCTCTTCAGGCTGAAAAATGGAGATCTCTGGTGTGCTCAATGCCAAAAGAAGGTAATAGTTGTAAAGGAGGGGGAGGAGTTCAGCGAAGCTCAGGGCATAGCTGCATTGAGCGTGGTTGAACATACTCTCTTCGAGAAGATACTTGAGATAAATGATAAGATTAAGGATGCTGAGAGCCTAGATGACCTTCAAAGACTAAGTGAAACACTGTCTTCTCTGCTCGAGAATCTTAGGAGAATTAAAGGTTTTAGGAAGAGTTAAGGAGAAGGGTGGATGAAGGGAGTATACGAGGGTTTTCCAGACGTAATTCATAAGGTTGCCTTTTTCTCTTATAAGATCCCGACTAGAAATCTTCAGAAGATGCTGATTCTTCTTTTTTACAGAATGAATATGGCTAAGGAATCTTTGAATATGCCTTTTCCATCAAGCCGCAACCTTGAAGTAGTCTTTGAGATAGGTATTGCTGATGGCTTAGAATTCATCTTTCTTGATGACAAAGAGAAGGATAGGTGGCTGAAGTTTATAGAAAAAGAGACTTTCAGAACGCTCGATTTCCTCTGCATAATCAGATACTACGTACCTAGAAAGAGACGGAAGGTTCCTTTAAAATTCGATTATTACATGTTAAGGTTTATTTTCAAATCTGGAACTATGGAAGTTGCAGTACATCATGAAAGGGGAACCCGAAGATTAACAACAAGAGACTTGATAATGATGATAAATGAGCAGATTGATTCAGAGCTGAAAAAGGAGAGGAAGCCTCCTCTAGGCTTGGAATCTTTGGATGTTCTTTGACTCAAGCCTTTCCAAGACTATCTTCTCCATCTCCTTTGCAACCTCTTCAATCGTTCTGTTACCATCTATCAAGGTGAGATCTCCGCTCCTAACAAGCTTCAAATATACTTCGCGTACAGCCTTTTGCGTCTCTATCTTCTCCATAATGGATCCCTCGCCTTTACAGCGGCTAGCAATTACATTTATCGGAACGTCGATGTATATGGCCAAGTCCGGCTTAATAGCCGCCTTGTTAATTTTCCGTATCCATTCAGGATTAACACCAGCTGCTCCCTGATACGCAATGGATGAGAAAATATATCGATCTGACACAACTATTCTTCCCCTATCCAGGTTGGGCTTTATGAAGGTCTCGGTATGTTCAGTCCTGTCAGCTGCAAAGAGAAGAGCCTCAACAGCTGCGGAAACCCGCTTTTTCCTCTTGAGAATATACTCTCGAATTAACTTCCCAACTCTTCCATCGGTGGGCTCAGATGTATAAACAGCGTCGTATCCTCTATTGTTCAGGTTATCGACCAAAAGCATCGACTGCGTAGTCTTTCCACACTTGTCAAGCCCCTCAATACAGATGAAGAAGCCCCTCTTCATCACAGACGCCTCAGCATACAACTAAATAGCAGTCATAAAAATTAATATATCCCATAAAACGCATTTTCTTCTGGATGCAAGCCGCGGCCGTGGTCTAGCCTGGTTAGGACGCAGGCCCTCCAAGCCTGCAATCCCGGGTTCAAATCCCGGCGGCCGCACCAAACTTCGGGGTTCAGCTCCTTCGCCCATTTTTTCTTATAGGTGCAGGTGCATTATGAACATGTGTTTCCCATAGATACAATGGGTTCGCCGAATATTCAAAAACTGGGTTGCCCAGAAAAAAGAACCAGACAATTATATAAAAAATTCTTTATAAACAAGTGCAAAGAAGCATCAGCTCTAGTAGACCCATTAAAGTTTGCAGCGAGACTATGGTATCCAGGATTTTATGCAATTGATTTAGCATGGGAATATTTAGATACCGTGGATCTATGTTTCTAGATGCTCTGAACAGTCCTAGTCTATGAGAGATTCTCAGAATAAATCTGTTAACATAAATTATTATTGCACTGAAACTCCGATTTTTTAATATAGTATTTTTCTATAATCGTTTTTCACATTTCTTTGAATTCTTCTATTTGTATGGAAAGTGCACATGATCTCGAAAATATTATATATTAATAGTTTAGAATATCGCTTTGTGCGAAGAGTTTCATTATTGATGAGATGAGATGATTGGATTTATTGGCAAAAATAAGACTAAAATGAAGAGATTCAAGTATCTATCTGCTCTTATGTTGATTTCTATCACAGTATACTTTGATAATAGTCAAGAAGCATGTAAGGTGTTATGTCGTGCTCAATATTCAGCGAGTATAGGAGGCAGAAATGAACCTATAGAAGGCGTGTCGATAAGCATTTCTGAATCCGACGCGAAAATTCAAGCTCCAATAGCATATATAACCGATAAAAATGGCCAAGTATACCTTTCGCTTATTAAAGGAAAGACATATTCCATAACGGTTTCCTATAAGGGCGAAAGCAAAACCGTTAAGCTACCATATAATGGTGAAGCAGTTCTGCTTATTTCAATCGATCCAAAGAAACCGCTCATTCACGACATTTCTTTTCTCGCGCCTACGCAGATAGAAACAGAGGGAGGGGAAATTTTGACTATAAGTATTGAGAATTTAGTGTGGCTTTTCATAGGGGTCATGATCGCGCTCGTATCATCCACTATTTATCATCATTGGAGGAGAATTAAATGAAGAGAAGAGATTTTTGCTTTCTCCTACTTGTAACGTTATTCCTCACATCTTTTCTTGGGACACTCTGTACGAATGCTTCTCCA
>PIYH01000053.1 GCA_003601695.1 Candidatus Bathyarchaeota archaeon | reverse complement strand
TGACCTCCGCTCCTCTTTCGGGAGCAAAGTATTGTGCTTCTTCAATCGCGATTATGCATGCGAAGTCTCCGTAATCTTTCCTCTCCATCGCATAGTTTCTAACGCGGTCAAGGATATACTTGGCTGTCCTCTGCTGCGCCTCGATATCTGTGTTTACTGAAAAGTCGATGATTATCAAGTGGTTCTCCTTTATCTCCCGAATTATATCTAATGGCTCATTCTGCTTATCTATGAATGTGCCCTTATTCTCCAGAAACCATTCTATTCCCGAAAGCGCCTTTTCTTGACTCTTAACAGTCTTGTAAATTACACCTTGATTAAGTATTTCCCTAACCTTGGTTAATATGTTATTCCTATTTATCCTCACACCTTCATTTTGCAGTGAGCGGATGGCTTCTATAAGAAGGCTTCTTTCTCTACCTTTTAGTTCAAGCTTATCTGCAATAATATTCGGGTCAGTTATGGCTGGAGTGAACTCTGTATATGGAAGTATCTTTGCACCGTACTTTCTAAGACTGTTATATTCTCCTCTAATGTCAAATATGATGAAGCGGGGTCTCGGCTTCAGCCGAGAAGATTTCGCAACCATATTTATTATAAAACTTGATTTTCCAGATCTCGTCATACCAGCAACAAACATATGTCCCTTCGCAATCGAGTTCAGATCTATGTAAACCGGAATATTTGTTCCGCGGACTTTTCCTATCTCGAGAAGTAGAACTTCTCTCTCGCGAGCCTTGGGTATGAAGAAACGCTTCAAAGCTTCCTCACTCGGCTCATAAACTAAATCCCAAGGTGAAGGAGCAACCTCCATCATGCGCCATTTCCCTTTTCCATCGTAGTATCCCAGAATCTCAGCAAAGGCAACCGTGTATTCAAGCCTCTTTCCATACTCGGCTTTTCTTCCCTTCTTTCCAGCTAAGGGTCCAGTTCTTCCAGTAATCATCTCGGGATTGTAGGGTTGTATTCGATACGTTCTCACGAGAACCCATGAGCTAGGATTTGTAGGATGCTCAATGAAATAGAAATGGTTAAACTTAACACGAGCTTCTTCCATGACGACGAAGATCAAGGAGTCATGTGTACATCCGGAAAGCGCATATCCAACGGGTTTAACTTCGGGCTTCTCCATTACTCCTTTCCCTCCTTCATTATGCTTGAGATGTACCCTCTATCAGTAAGAGTCCAAGGCTCACCATGTTGCAAGGCCAGTAAGGTTAGATCCTGCATCTCCATCTCCCCCTTGCGAACGAGGTCGAGGGCCTTCGAATAGATCATCAGCGTGCGTATATTTGAGATGTTAGTTGTCACTTTCGTGAGGCGATCCGCCTCGCTTATCGAGAATGGTATTCCGCTCTCCTCCTCCGATGTTGTAAACACCATTTTGCATATTTCGTCTAGGCGGTTTAGGCAGTATTTGGGTAGTTCCAACCTGAAGGGCGTAGTAAACCCCGTTCTAATGTAAGATGAGTATATACTTGTAAACTCAAGTATCTTTCTGCCTGGTATACCTAGCTTCTCAGCCTCCTTCCTATATTCGTTAACGATCCGTCCTTTCATAGCCTCTTCAGGCACCGTATATTCGCCTAAGCCAAGGATTAGATCCATGAGGGCAGTATCTCTGAGCTTCGATACTCTAAGCTTCCTGCACATATGATTTATTCTAGTTCTCTTAACAAAGCCAGCTATTGGTATATTCTTCTCGTAACAGTAATGGAGCAAGCTTATAGAACTCAACAAGGTCCTTTTAAAGTCTTCAATGTAATCTTTCGTTGAGTCGGGAGAAGGAGAAAGCCAAAAATTTAGAAGTAATGATCCGTCAACTAGCACAAAGTCAGGTTCCCACCTCTCCACAGCTTCCTCAGTCACTTCGTACTGTATCTCAAAAGCAAGAAGAGATTCTCTCTGTTCAGTTCTGAACTCCTCTGCCCAGACATCTGGTTTTCCAGCCTTGAATATAGGCTCATCAATTATGCTCCATCCTGAGGCTAAAAGAGCTGTGGAAGCATAAAGTGGAATAAAGGCGGATCTTAAGTCGACGCCATTATTGCCAGCGTCTGAAGCTACAACTCTAATGTTAGATGCCCATTTATCGTCATATGTGGCTTTTTTAATTCTTACTCTATCACGTATCCTTACTAGAAGATCTCTACGTCTTTTATTATACTCCTTAAGCTGCTGTATAATGATGTCTGTTCCTTCATCGATAAGCATATGATATAGATCAGCGTGAAGAGTCTCAGTCTCAGACCCCGAAAATAGGGAAAAGTAGGTTTCGCGGAAATCCGGGGGTAAGCTCTTATCGGTCCATCTGTTCTTCTTGTTGCTCACGCCTCAGCCTCCACATCTGAAAATATATGGCGCCTTTAAATGTATGCTTCTAATAAAATATTACCTTATCTTTAAAGGATAAGGAGTGAAAGATTTTGGCGACTAATCTTTGGCATGTACAGAAGACGATGAATTTTTAACTAAAAATGGAATAAAGAAGCCTTTTACATTTTAAGGATTATGTCCAAAGCAGCTTTGCTATCTATAGCCGCTTTTAACGGGTGTCCCGGATACGGAGGAAGTTCAACATTTAGGAATCCTTTATACTTGATGTCTCGGAGGGCTTTCATAACCTCTGGCCATGGGATGTCTCCTTCAAGTAAAGGTTTAAACTGTCTCTCAGATCTGAGGAAACCCTTAACGTGAATGCAGACGATGAGGTCTGAAAGGTATCTAATCCACTGCTGAGGGAAGCCTAGAAAGTGTACGTTTCCAACATCAAAGTACATCTTTACGTAGGGGTGATTTATTTCCTCTATAAATCTTCGAAACTCGAGCGGGCTGTAGAGAAATCGATTCCAAACATTTTCAATTCCTAAGATAACTTCATGATCTTCAGCTGTCAAAGCAGCCTTCAAGATACTTTCCCTTGCCAGTCTCCAAGTTTCTTCATACGTTATCTCGGGAACAGCAACCGCTGGAACCACTAAGAGAACCTTTGATCCAATATCGGAGGCGAACTCGCATCCCTTCTCTATTATCTCAACTCCTTTCTTTCTCACTTTTTCTTCCGGACTTGCAAGGTTAAATTTCCAGAACAAGTCGGTGCAGAGGCTTGGAAGCTCTAATCCAAGCGAGGAGGCATTCTTGGCTATTTCTCTTCTTCTCTTCTTAGAGAAATTCAAAGCCTTCTCGTTAATGTTCAACTCGACGCCTTCAAACCCTATATTGGCGGATGCTTCTAAAACTTCATCAATTGTAAACTTGGAAGGATATATCCAAGCATTCACACCCTTTCTCATTAACATACACCTCTCTTTCAAGTTAACGGTAGCTTTACTGGCTTTCCAGTCTCCATCGACTTTCTAGCCGCTAACGTGAACTCTAAAGTCTTAGCTCCATCCCTTATAGGTGTTCTTGTTTTTTCATCGTTAAGAACTGCCCAGATTAGATCTTTCGCCTCTAAGAGATAAACATCCCTATCTTCCCACTCCCTAACCACTTTTTTCCTTCTAGTTGAGTAAAGATTTAATGTGTTTCCATTCTCAGCGTGCATCGTATATTCTTCAGTTGCTATGATCCATTTAAACCACCACTGAGAGTTAGCTCCCCAAGTCGTTGACGAAATCGATCCTATCGCTCCGGATTTAAACCGGAAAGTTGTGCTGTTTACATCTTCGATCGTTAAATCGGGGACATCGGTCCAGAATATTCTATTCATAAGCCCATACACTACGTCAACTTCTCCGCAGAAGTAACGTAACGCGTCGTAAAGATGAGTAGACTGCTCAACTACTTGACCGCCGCTTTTATTCTTGTCTCTCCACCATGAGCTCCCTAAGGAGTGACATATGTACCATCCCATAGCTAAGCCGACCCTGCCAGCTTCGCCGCTTTCTATGAGATTCCTTGCTTTTTCAGCAGCGTATCCGAATCTCATGCAGTATCCAACTTGACTCTTGACGCCGCTTCTTTCAACAGCTTTCACCATATTCCACGCTTGATTCATATTCAACGATATAGGCTTCTCAATGAAGATGTGTATCCCCTTCTCAGCTGAGACCATGACTTCATCTGAATGTGCAAATGGAGGTATGCAAATGTAGACTATATCGAGATCCTCCTTGCTGAGCATTTCACGCCAGTCACTGTAAGCTCTTCCACCGTATCTTTTAGAAAATAATTCCGCCTTTCCCTTAATTAAATCAGCAAATGCAACCATGTCGACTTCATTAATTGATTTTAATCTCTCAGCATGAACTCTAGCGATTCCTCCGCAACCAATTACGCCGACGTTCAGTTTCTTCATCCAGAACACCGCTTATCCCAAACCATCGAGGAAATAAGTGGCAAATGCGTTTTTAAGAGTTTTCCTCTAGATGAATGGTCTCCCCCCCGCGTTAAAGGATCAATTAAAGACTTTTATTTAAAATGGATTATTAAGATTCTTGGTGATGCTTCTCATGCCGGGAATAGTTATTGTAGGTACACAATGGGGCGACGAGGCTAAAGGTAAAGTTACTGATTTCTTAGCGAGAGATGCCGACTGCGTTATTAGATATAATGGAGGTGCAAACGCTGGTCACACTGTTGTGGTTGACGGGAAGATATACAGATTCCACTTAATACCTTCCGGTGTTCTACGCGGTAAGAAAGTTTATATTGGAAATGGAGTGGTTGTGGATCCCGATGTTTTAGTCGATGAGCTTGAAAGTCTGAAACGTGAAGGATTTAATCCTAATCTGCGGATAAGTGATAGAGCTCATGTAGTATTCAATTTTCATAAAATAGAAGATGGCTTACAAGAACGGTTGAAAGGCAACCTACGCGCGGGTACGACGAGAAGGGGTATAGGGCCAACATACTCAGATAAGACTGCAAGGTTTGGAATACGAATTGCTGATCTCCTAAGTAAGGAGATTCTTCAATCGAAGCTAGATCTATTAGTCGGCTTCAAACAGAAGATCATCAGCCAAGTATATGGTGAGAACATTAGGCTTGATAAGGATAAAATACTCGAGAAAGCCCTGCAATTCGGCCACTACATCTCAGATCTTGTATGTGATGTCTCAGCCGAGATAAACGGTGCATTAGATAGAGGAGAAACCGTGATATTTGAGGGGGCTCAAGGAACGCTTTTAGATATAGATCATGGTCTATACCCCTATGGCACATCGTCAAGCACCATTGCTGGCGGAGCATGCATCGGGGCTGGTGTGGGGCCTAAAAGAATTGACAAGGTTATAGGCGTAATGAAGGCTTATATATCACGCGTTGGAACGGGCCCCGTTCCTACAGAGCTGAAAGGCGAGGTCGGCAATAGAATTAGAGAAGTTGGGAAAGAATATGGAACAACTACGGGTAGGTCTAGAAGAGTTGGATGGCTGGATCTAATTCCAGTAAAATATTCTATTCGCTTAAACTCAATAGATGAGATCATAGTGACGAAACTTGATGTCCTAAGCGGCATAAATCCCCTTAAAATCTGCGTTAAGTACGAATGTGAAGGAAAAACTATTGATACGGTGCCAGCGGATATACGTCTATTCGAGAAGTGTAAGCCAGTCTACGAAGAGATTGAAGGCTGGCCGGCTGATGTGGATTGGAGGAGAGTGGTTAGGGATGGATACGATACCTTACCGAAGCAAGCTAAGGAGTACATTCAAACGATAGAAGAATACTTGAAAGTGCCAATAAGTATAATATCCGTTGGTCCCGACAGAAGAGAAACTATAGTTCGTGAGAAGCCTTAAAGGGATGCTGAAGCTGGAACTGCATGAGCAAGATGACATTCGATAAGCATACCGTATAGAAAATTATCAAATGACAAAGAGATCTGAAGAAGAATGAGTAAACGGGGAAAACATGGAGCATAAGACGCATTAGAAACAACACGAAAAAAATTTATGGTTCCAAAAGTTTATATTCTGTATCCTATTCTATCATGCATTAAAGAGTGTGATTGTCATGTCTGGTGTGAAGAGTTTATCTCACCACCTACCAATTGGCTTCTGTACTCTCATGCTAATTCTTCTAACAGTTTATTCTTCGCTAGAATATCCTGAATCCGCTGGAGTGAAGCTAGAAGGAGTAATGAAATGCACTCTTCCATGGAAAGTAACTCCTCCTAATTCGACGGTCTCCTACGAGATAAGCATATGGAATCCCAGCTACTTTTATGATGTATTGAGGCTCGACGTGGAAGATCCAGGTCTCCCAGAGGGGTGGAATGCCTATTTTTATTACCAAAACAACAAGATACGGGAGATAGGAGTTGAGGAAAGAGCAATCGTAACCCTAAAATTCGTAGTTAATGTGCCTGAAGACGCTATTCCCGGAGACTATGAGATCACTGTACATGCGGAAGGCGAGTATTCAAAATCTGAGATCACACTGCATCTAACGGTAGAAGAGCCTCCTTCAATAAAATATGAAGTCGATCTATATTCCCCGTATGAATGGCAAGAAGTCTATCCTGGAAATAGCTTAACTTTCGAATTGTATCTCAAGAATAAATGCCCGGTTCGAGACAATTATCTAATATATGTGAGAAACCCTGATTTACCAGCAAACTGGACGGCTTCTTTCTTCCTAGAAGACAAAGAAGTTAAGTCGCTGACTCTGCTTCCAGAAGAAAGCGTGAAGGTTAATATGGTAGTTAATGTGCCTAAAGACGCTATTCCCGGAGAATACAGATTCAGATTTCATGCTGATGGAAATTACGCATGCGCCACTCAAGCTTTAATAGTAACAGTCAAGGGAATAGAAAGAAAAATCAGCCTCTTCTGCCCTTTTCCATTCGAGTCTATAAAGACTGGTCAAAGAGCAAGATACTTAATCTGTGTAAGTAATGATGGCGGACGGAAAGAAGAAATTCTTCTAGAGGTGATTAAGTCAGAAGAAATTCTCGAATGGGACATAAATATTTCACAGACTCAGCTATCCCTAGATCCCGGTGAGTCTAAATGGATTAGTCTTGATGCGAAGCCCCCAGAGATAATTGAGGAGAAAAAGTATAAGATTATTGTTAATGGATCCACTGCCGACGGGGCTCTGACCTCATCGCTTGAACTAACCACTAAGATCTTAGCGAGGTACCTACTGGAGATAACCGGATTTCAGCCAGTTTTTCCACATGTATACGCCGGAGAAAAAATCAACGTAGTGGTCACTGTCAGAAATATGGGGGAATCGACGCTTAGAGGAGTAAAGCTAAACGTGAACTCCACCGTTATCCCTAACATATTAGTCACTCCGATTGATATTTTATCCTTGGAACCAAAGGCTTCAGCAACGTTTACAATTCGCGTATCTCCGGATCCGAATCTAACGCCTGGAGATTATCCAATAACTATTCAGGCTGAGAGTGAAGAGACTGAGAGTAGCGTTGTAACGATTGTCATCTCCGTCTCCTCCCCGATTCCTTGGTTCTGGATAAGTATCTGTTTAACGGCTACAGCAACAGCGCTTGTGGTAATTGCGGCGCAGAGAGTTCTTTCTAAGCATCAAGTTAAAGTATCCCTTAGAAAGCGATAGCGTTGACTTCATTTAAGGCTCAATTATTATCTGGTAATATGCTAATATCCTTCAATCACAAGCTTCGATTTTTCCCTTAAATATATAGTTGGTAATCCCAGTTTTCTGAGTTTTTTCCTTAATTCAGCATCATTCGTCGCAACGGGGATTCTCAGATGCTTTGCAACTCTTAAGATAACATCATCGTATTCCTCCGATGTCTCCTTTTCCACCCTGAGAATTTCGCATTTCTCCGCTAGCTTTAGAGCAGCAGAAAATTCCATAAATTTCTTACCGCGACTCCTCCTTAGAATCTTCCTCATCTCATCTAAAGTTGTGGATAATACTATAGGTTCCGCTTTTCCCAGAAGAATATTAAGCTCTTCAAATATGTCAATTCTAAACCGGAATGGAATGAAAAAGAAGTTCGAGTCTAAAATAACCTTAACCATCATCGAGTTTCTTCCTTTAATAACCGAGTTTTCCTGCATAGATATGCAGCTAACTTTATGGCTTCCTCTAGGCTTTTGGAATTTGCTATTCCCTTGCCGACGATATCATATGCCGTTCCATGATCAACTGACGTCCTTATGAAGGGAAGGCCAAGCGTGACGCTGACCGTTCCATAAAAATCAATAGTCTTAGCGGCTATATGCCCTTGGTCATGATACAGGCTGAGAATAGCGTCATATTTTCCCTCGAAAGCGTTGTGGAAAACTGAATCTGCTGGAACGGGACCTACGACTCTGAAGCCTCTAGACTTAAGCTCTTCAACCGCTGGGATAATCTCCTTCTCTTCTTCGTCGCCAATTAATCCTCCATCACTCGCATGAGGATTTAACGACGCGACGGCGATAAGAGAATCTTCAAAGCCTATACGTCGCATTTCAGATACTATCCGGGTTACGGCGTCAACTATCCGTTTCTTCTTAACGGCCTTTATAGCCTCAACTAATGGAATATGCCTTGTTAAAAAGAAGATCTTAACTCCTCGAACCCAGAACATAGTCAAGGGATCCTTTACTCCACATAATGCCGCAAGCATCTCTGTGTGTCCAATATGCGGGCTTCCAGCCATTCTTACGGCCTGTTTATTAATGGGGCAAGTAGCCACGGCGTCTATATCCCCCTGCAAAGCGAGGCTGACAGCTTTCCTAATATACTCTAGAGAGGCTTTTCCTCCCTGAGCTGAAGCCTTTCTAGCTTCAAAAGAGGAAAAATCAATATTTCCCAGATCTATAATATCCACTATTCCT
>PIYH01000052.1 GCA_003601695.1 Candidatus Bathyarchaeota archaeon | reverse complement strand
TCCCACAGTCTAACTATCAGACCCCTTTTGATTCCTTCTTCGGCTACTTTAAGCGTAGTTACAACTACGTTCTGCGGTTTACATGATAGGAAACTGTGACTTTTAGAGGGAAGATCCCCTTTCTGGTTTGGATTTAAAACTTTGACTAATAGGTCATTGTTTCTTTCCCAACCGAAGCGTATAGCTTCTGAGCCCTTAAATTTTCCATCATGTCCCTTGATAGAGTATCGAAATGTGAAGTTGGATATGCCTCCTTGATCTGCAAGCATCTCAGGGCATTTATTCAGCATTATCAGAGACCATATTGTGCTGTTAAGGGGGTCGGGAAATTCAGGATCCTCAAATGTTGTTCTATGCCCAAACTGGATTAGATAAGAATCTATTTGGCTCAGTATAACTCCGTATTCCTCATTTGAAACATCAACGAAACTTTGACAAGCGTGAGAGGATTGGCCGGAGCCTCTGAGTTGTTCTCCGCCGTACTGCGCCAATCCCGGCTTTATTATCGCGGCTGTCGCTTCATAATGATAAACACGATCTGGAATATTGAAGGGAAAGATGAAATGTATTTCTTGGAGTTCAGAAGTTGGAGTTTTTTCCACTTCATTGGTTATGTCAATTCTATCAAGGTCGGAGTATAAGGTAATAGTTGTTCTTATCTTAGACCGCATAGTGGAAGACTCTATTATGAGGCTGCCTGATACGAATCCATGATGCCCCAATGAAATCTTAGCATTTATTGGTGTATATTCTTCGCCCTCAGAGAGGTAAACGTACTGATTTAATTTATATTTACTTTTAATATCAACCATTTCTTTTCTGCGTTTTTTATCGAAAATACGTAGTATTCCACCTGTCTTTTCATCAACTTCAACCCGGTAAAACTGATTTTCGATAATATTTCCCTTTATTACTATAGATGATTTCTTAAAGTCAACTCGATTAACCCTTAAAACAGTATAAGTTTTGTAGCCTAAAGGAGGAACGTTCCTCGCCACAAAAGTGAGTATAGGTTTTCCCTCAATGTCGATAACGTTATTGGGGAGGGTCTCTCCAGTATCATTATCTATTACTTTGAAGGGACCCGGGCTTGGAGCTTCAACCCTCACAATATCTGTACGTCTCCAAGAAAGAGGGTTAAAAACTAATAAAGTAGTCTCTGCTTCAGTGGGGATGTGTCTAGATATAACATCTAGCGCATTTTCAATTACCTCATCAACCTTTTTATTCAGCTCTTTTTCCCATCTCAATTTCCTATGATAAGCATCTACTCTCTCAACTGGATTACTCCCATTCCACGGGTGCTCCGCTATCTGAACCATGCGCATCTGAGCAACCCTTAGATTGTTCCGATTAGTAACGTATACTTCATCTTCTAAAAGAGATGCTAACGCCACTAGTTTCTCAGCGGTTACAAAGGCATTTACTCCTCTTCTAACCCTTGAAAATACGGCGGCTAAATGCGCTGGCCATTCTTCCCATGAACAACCAAAGTCGCCTCTCAAAACGGGAGGAGTGACTCCATGTTTCTCAATAAAATCTTCAATGTGCTTGAAGAAATGTTTCCAATTAGCATTTACGATCTTCGGGTATTCCCATGGTTCAGAGTTATACCGGATGATGTTAAAAACTAATCGAGCTATCTGCTTGGCTGAATGTTTTCCTAGGTCGCCATGAGATCCCAAAAGAATGAAGGCGTCATAGGGATACTCACTGTGATTCTCAAAGTGCGGGATCCACCATTCATGAAGTTCCTTAACTGCCTCCCTGTAAGGCTTGAATAGGAAACTCGCTTGGGCATATGCAGCTCTTAGACATGCAGCTTTATCAGAAGCTGTAAGTACTTTAGAACCATCAGGGCCTTCCCAGTAAAAGAGTGGAATATCATCACGCCGGTTGCAAAATGGCGCCATAAAGTTAAGCCAGGCCTTTACGAAGTATTTTATGCCAGCGCCAGCGAAGATCGTAGCCATTCCCCAAGCGATTGTAGGAACTTCTATGTGCTCTACTACAGATAAGTCTATTCCATATTTCTTTTCAAGTTCACGCGCAAAATATAATGAACGAATAGCCTGTTCAGTGCTCATAGTTGAGGTAAGACAAGAATTGTAAATCGGACTTATGCTGATGTGACCGTCCTTTTCTCTTTTAAAGAGTTCCTTTATTTTCTCGCTTGTTTCTCTCTCCATAAACCACATTACTTCCATTGTTTGGTTTATATTCCATCTATTTTGAGATTCAAACGATTTTCCCTCAGTGGCTTTAATCATCTTTAGATGAGCTTTAGTTAAGTTTACTGAAAGGTTTATGGTCTCGTCTTCTTTATGGCCCCACGTGAAGTCCGTGCAGACATCTTGACAAACATAAATGGTCCACGGCCGCCACCTACCTATTGTGATGCTCTTTGTGATTGTTTTCGATCCTACTTTTAACTCCACGCGAGCACGTACTGGACTATGTCTCCCAGCTCCATATGCAATTAAAGGTTTGAAATTCGGATATATCACCGGCGCAAACACCGTGTATGATCTTCTACCTTCACTTATCACAGGCAATAACGTAGTTACTGGCTCATGATCGTTAACAAAAACGGTGACAGCGCCCGACTGAGGCTTACCGGTTCTATTATTAATCCATATCTTTAGTGCTTGCCTTAAGGTCCCATCGACTTTATAATAAAATATCGTGTCATACCCATTGAAGTTAATCAACTTCTATCTTCTTAAAGAATTACGGAGCTCTTAAATAAGATTTTTGTGGCTGTCTTCTGATGTTTTCTCTATGGATATTCTTGATCTTCTTTCGAGTGAGGAGGCTTTTTCGCGGCTCTTCAGAATGGTTAGATGTCGGAGCGGTTGCTGTCCAAGATGTGGTTCTATTAGGGTGAAAGGTCATGGAAACTATGGACGTGGTCTCAAGCGTTACCTATGTGAGGGTTGCAACCGCGCATTCAACGATAGGGCTGGGATATGAGCCCCATGAAAGCCATAAAAGAAACCCTAAAAAGTAGTTTTTATTTTCGTATCTTTGCTAGCCATCCAAAAAATCCCAGCCCCCAGAAGCAACAAGTCCAAAGACCAGCTACAATATTCTTATTTATGGGCGTAATTATGGCTTATACCCTTTCATAGTACAATTCCATGTAATGACATTTCGGACAGATGTATACTCTCATCGTAATATCATCCGTCAAGCTGAACTTCACTGCGCCGCTGGGATCCCTTTCAAATCTATCTAGAACATACACATCGGACTGCTTAACCATCCTAGTGCCACATTTTGGGCAGTTAACAATTTTTTCCGACATACTTTACACCTACCATTTTTGAATTTACGCTTGTTGTATATATGGATTTTTAGTTATGTTTTGGGTTATTTTTAGTTGTGGATAGCTGAAAGCAAACATAGAGGCTTCAGAGTATAGAGTCAGGCGTGAGCTATGTTAATAGTAAATATGTTGGAGGCACTGACGATGATAACGGAGATTTTTGGTCGGGATGAAATTGAAACTCAAAATCCATGAGGGTGCAATCTTAGCGTATCTAGAGGAGGATGGGATTCTGCTGCCGCCACTTTTGGAACAGTCTTCTATGATGAAGCTGGTCAATATTGTCCCTTTTTATACGGCTGTATCAGATGCTTATTGGCCTCAAGATGATATAGGAATAACAGTATCTAAGGATTGTTTATTTTAAAAAGAGACGACGTAGATCTGATTGTAGATTTGAAGAATTTAGGGCTTAAAGAGGCTGTAACACCTGTTATCTTCCAGATGAAAATAATTTCTTTATGGTGAAGAGGATAAGGAATGTCGCAAGGAAACCCGCGGCGAAGGCATTCATCTACAACATGCCCATAAACCTATAAGCAAGAGGACAGGAAAGAGAGCGGAAAGATGCAAAAACTCAAGGAAGAAGAAACAGACACTAAACTTAATTAGTCCACAAAGCATTATCTACTAATTCTTTAATTAAAATGGCGTAAAGTATTCCTTCGGATTTTCAACTAGGAATTTATGGATCAGTTTCTCGCTAAAGCCAGCCTCTTCCAAAAGCGGTATCCCATGAGTGAAGAGATAAGGAAAGTCTCTCTTGCGGCTTTCAGGATTAACAGAGTCTCCTTCGCGTTCTATCACACCATTATCCTTGACGCGCCAATTCAAATCTAGAGAAATGAAAACTTTATCAGCAAACCCTGCATCAACTAAACGCCTTATAAGGTAGAATTGATCCTCATGCGAGACGTATTGTTCCCAGCCGAGATTGTCAAATACAAAGCATGCTCCGCGACGTGCAAAGTCAAGAAGGAAATCTGCTTGTTGACTCACTGAGCGTCCCTCCCAGCCCCAAGTCGTAGAAACATGCGCAAATGCACAATGATTAGGATTAGCCCCAGCGGAAGTTAACGTCTCAAATTGGGTCTTTAGGCCTTTTATACAATGTGTTTGTATTGGTACTCCGGTGCGTATCTGGGCTTTAGCAGCCGCCTCAAAGATTTTTTTCTCTACTTTGGAAAGAACAAAATCGTTACCTTTCACTTTTATGATGGCAGCTCGGACATCCGTTCCGTTAATGCCTTCCTCAATCTCCCTAACCATGATTTCAGTTATTTCTTCAACTGTCATCTTCTTCACCTCTGGCGTAGGATCATAGTAACCGGTGCAACATAAGATGTTGACGCCGGATTTTCTTGAGACTTCTTGGAGAACTGGTATATTCCTCCCTCCTTTTCTGCCCACATGTACTATCCTCGGTGTAACTTCCACTAATGAATTAAGCCCCATAATTCTAGCTTTCTTCAGCGTAGAAATTGCATAATTAAGTTCTATTGCCTTATAATTACTATTGTAGGAAGCAACTATATGCTCATGTATCAGGGTTACTCCTAAGTCATCAAGGGAAATCGGTCCCAGCACACTATTAATGGAAACCATAATCTTCACCTCTAACTAATCATAAATGAGTAAAGTGGTACTCAGCGAGAAATATAGTTTTCAGTCGTTCCTCTTGAACCGTGAAATTATACGCGTCCTTTGTTTGTCCTTCGTAATAGATAGTCATCGTTATATCAATATCTCGCTTGATGATAGAAGATACACATATGTAGTAATTTAAATTTTTCGTCTTCCTTCCCGTTATTTCTGGTAGAGTTGGATGCTGTGAACCGAATTGTATGTTAATGAATGACTTACCAGACAGGGAGGTCGCATTCTAAGCCTCGATTTTCTTGAAAATTTGAATGTGAGTTGAAACGTATGAGCCGTGGGAAGCTTTTTTGAGAATTCTAGCATGGTGAAAGCTATAAAAAACACGGTAAAGAAACCCGCGGCGAATGTGTTCATTCACGGTATGCTCATAAACCTATAAAGGAGACGGGAAGAGCGAAAAGATGCAAAAACAAGACTCGGAAAGAAGCAGCAGACTCTAATTCATAAAGCATAAATTTATATTGTTTTTCGTAATTTATTTTGAATATGTCCTCCACTTATCTCATTGCGGAACTTAAGCAACAAAAGAAAAAACTTGAAAAAGCCCTAGAGGAGATTAAGAAACAAAAAATAAAGATAGACCAAGAATATTTTTCCTTCAAAAAAGAAGAAGATAAAATATATGAAGAAATTCGACGATGTCGAGATACTTATCAGTTCGATAAGCTTCAGATGAGACTGAATGTAGTTGCAGCCCGGAGGAAATCTATAGAACAGAAACGGTCAGAGATCGAGAAGAAGATAAGAGGATATGAAAATGAAATCGAAAAGATAAAACAGAGAATAAACTATTTAAAACCGAGGGGTAATTCCGGCTTAAGCATGGAAAACCAGGTTTCATAGCAATCTTTTTTGAAACTTACCATATGCCGCCTTAACTTTTTTAGCTGGCGCCCACGACCTACGCACAAAATCCGGATAGTCATCATGCGCCTTAATCCATTCCTTAAGAAACTTTATGGTTTTGCTATCAGATGCGTATCCAGAACCAAAATCGCCATACTCTGCGTGTAGAATACTAATAAAATGGTCACGTTCCACCTTCGCAATTATGGAAGCAGCGGATACTACTGGATAAGTTTTGTCAGCTTTATGTCTTGAGACTATTTTAATCTTGAAGGGTAATTCCTCAGCGATGTGGCGGCTGAATCTTTCTGGCAAAACATCCGAGGCATCCACATAGACTATATCTGGCTTAAGACGCAGTATAACTTTAGCCATAGCCTTAGCTTCAAGCCTGTTTAAGCGGTGAAGCTTCTTCCCCGTTTCAACAACACGGTCAATCTCCTTGGGAGGTATCTTCATCACATAGTAATCCCTAACTATTTTGAGGATATCGGCGTATAATCGTTCTCTCCTATTAGATGTGAGCATCTTTGAGTCTTTAACTCCTAAGACTTCAATCTTCTTTAAGGCTTCTTCATCAACGATGATTCCTGCTATTACAAGAGGCCCTATAACTGCTCCCCTTCCTGCATCATCAACTCCAGCTATGAGCATAATGGGGACTCTCCGGTCTCGGGACACGATGCCCTTTTTCGTTCATATAAGAAGAACATGTTTAGGAGATACTCTATCTTTCACAAACTGCGTGTTCACATAAATTCTCCAAGATTTTATGCGCCACATTCTCTGAGAGAGCCTCTCTATTTCCAATCGTTACCTCGATTACTTTTACTTCGCCTTTGGCTTTAACCTTCGCGGCGAATGAATCTTTAATCCTATAGTGCACTGTTCCAAGGACGATTTTTTCGCTATTTAATGCTTTAGCAACCGCTTTTTTGAATTGCTCCGAGAGCATCTCCATGGGGCCTACCTCATCTATCACGATGATATCTGCTTCTTCAACCGCGTTGAGAATAGCCTCAACGCCTATTGATTCTAGATCTTCCATGCACACTCTATACTTGCCAACTCTAGGACCTCCCGGCTGCTTCACGTGGGCGAGCCATCCTTCTCTCCCGCTATTTAGGTCTATTAACTTAAAGCCTATACGCGAACCGCCTTTTCTAACTTCTCGGCTAATTATTCCCCCAACTTTAAGCCCTTTTTCCTCTATGATCTTAACGATCTTTAGCAGAACGGTTGTCTTACCGATTCCCGGTCTTCCAGTTAAAAAGAAAGATCTTCCCACTTTAATCACTATCAGTCGGACAAAAACGCTATTAAAACTGCTTCAATACATCTTCTTCCTCAAGTATACTATTACAGTAATGACATCTAAGCCTCAATGGATTTTCACTTACAACGTAGAATTTCGGCTTAACAGGTTCCTTTTCACTATTTGAGATGCATGAGGGCTTTATACATTTGATGATTCCCTGAACTATCGGCGGAAGCTTAACTTTCTGTTTCTCTACAACTTTATAATCTCTAATTATGTTTATTGTAGCTCTGGGGGATATCAGAGCGATCTTATCAACCTCCTCAGGATTCAATTCGCGTCCTTCAATCTTCACCATATCTTTGACTCCGAGTTTCTTACTCGGCACGTTTATAGCTATGGTTACAACTCCTCCCGAGCGACCGTCTATGCCGAGAAGTTTGATCACATCTAATGCATGTCCTCTAGTGATATGGTCTATAACCGTCCCGTCTTTAATCTTAGAGACTTTAAGCGTTTTCTTAGACATATACATCAACCATTCTATACGTATTCGTGGAGAATAAATAAAGATTTATCAGAGTCACGCTTTCTTCGAAACGCTTTTTTCAAAAGAGAAGTTAAGGCTTAAATTATATTTCACATAATTGCTTTTTCGAAGGTGAAGAATCTCAATGAAGAAAATATACGAATTTACTAATAGGGATATAATCTCAATAAGAGGTTTCACCCGCGAAGAGATCGATTATATACTTGAAGTTTCCCGTATGATGGAACCTCTTGCTGAGAAGGGTTCAGACATGCTTCGCGGTAAGGTTCTAGCGGAACTCTTCTTTGAACCGAGCACAAGAACTATGCTAAGTTTTCAAACAGCCATGTATAAACTCGGCGGCAATGTAATCGGATTTGCTGAGCCTGGAGTCTCATCAGTCTGGAAGGGAGAATCTCTAGCCGACACAGTCAGGGTTGTTGAGAACTACTCCGACGTAATAGTTTTGAGACATCCACTTGAGGGAGCGGCTAGACTTGCAGCTGAATACGCTAAGGTTCCTGTTATAAATGCAGGTTCAGGAGCTGAGGAGCATCCTACACAGGCGCTCCTAGATCTCTACACTATCCTCAAGTATAAGGGTGGAATAGACGGCTTAAGCATAATATTGATGGGCGACCTTAGATATGGAAGAACAGTTCACTCTCTTGCGTATGCTCTCTCACTTTATGATGTAGATCTTCATCTAGTTTCACCGGATCTCCTAAGGATGAGGAAAGAAGTGATAGAAGATATAAAGGGTTACATTAAGGTTACGGAGCATCGAGACTTGATGGAAGTTCTTCCAGACGCAGATGTACTTTATGTGACCCGTATACAAAAGGAAAGATTCCCCGATCTCGGAGAGTATGAGAAAGTGAAAGGAAGCTATGTAATCGACTTAAATGTGCTGAAAAAGGCAAGGAACGACCTTATAGTTTTACATCCGCTTCCCAGGGTTGATGAGATAGCGGTGGAAGTAGATTCAACTTCCTTTGCAAAATACTTTGAACAGACCAGAAATGGAGTTATTGTTCGAATGGCTTTACTAGCCTTAGTTCTAGGCGCTATTAAGTAGCTTCGGTGAAAGAATAGAACACAAAATAGCTTATGATCCCTCTTCTTTAAGAATCTCTCTAAAGGCGTTTC
>PIYH01000051.1 GCA_003601695.1 Candidatus Bathyarchaeota archaeon | reverse complement strand
ACTCCGTGCTCGTCATCCCCTCCGGAACAACGCCCTCAAAGGCTCCTAAAAGCTCATCGACGACACTCTTACCAGTAACCTCGGTCTTGATCTCGTATCCCAGATCCTTTATGAACCTTATTATCTCCTTCAATTCGATGGGCACAGTATATCCCGCATTATGTATTACTTAATAAGTTCTTAAACCTTTACTTCAATGTTCTTCTGTCGGAACTTCATATCCATGATTCTTAGTCTTTCTAATCCTATTTATGGAATCTTTTTGTCAAATCATGGGAAGGGTTTGGATTATCCTGCCATCAACAAAAGATTGAAAGAGATAGCTGAGAGGACTTCAATGAGCTTCGCAACCTCTTCAATATTCTTTGCAATCTTTACGTGAAACTCCTCATCTTGATTTGGGAAAGAACGTTTTCCAAGTTGATGTATATTAAAGTGCTTTGGGATTTTTATGGCCGAGCAAATATTTGACTTAATTTTCATGTAAACCATACTTGTCGCGTTAAAGATTATAACCTACATATCTTTATTAGAAGGATTTTTATAATAAGCTCCATCAATGTAAGACTGGTGGAAACAGATGATAAAGATTGGTTGTGCGGCATATTCATACCGAGAATACCTTAATGATGGTAGGATGAAATATGAGGATTTCATCGAAGAAGCCTATCGAATCGGGCTTGACGGCGTTGAATTGACTCTTTATTGGCTTCCCTCAAAGGATGCATCATACTTCAGGAAACTCAAAAGGCTCTCTCTCTATCGAGGGCTACCCATATCCTGCGCCGGGATCTCCACAAATTTCTGTAATCCAAACGTTTCCGAAAGAATGAAAGCTATCGAAGCAGTTAAGGAAGGATTAGAAATTGCACGTGAACTTGGAGCTCCATGCCTACGAATATTCGGAGGACGCGTCCCTGAAGGATACACCGATTCTGAAGCAATAAAATGGATAGTTGAATCGGTTAGCTCATGTGTTGAGTATGCTGAGGAAAACGGCGTTGTGATGGCTATGGAGAATCACGGCGGCGTCACTTCTAAAGCGGATAATGTGATAAAAATCGTTAGGGGTGTAGATTCCCCATGGTTCAGAGTGAATCTTGACTTAGGCAATTATAGGGAATCCACATATGATGAAATAGCTAAAACTGTTCCCTACGCCGTACATATCCACGCCAAAGTAAGCGTATCCGGAGGCGGGAAGATGGATTATCAACGAGTAAAGGAGATCCTTAAATCGGGAGGGTACAATGGCTTCCTATCCATAGAATATGAAGAAAAAGAGGATTCAAAGGTAGGCGTACCAAGATTCGCTAAGTATCTATTTGAGATATTCTCATAAAAGTTTTGGGGATAATTGAGGATGGATGACAAGGTAAAAGTCGGTATAGCTGGGTTGGGAAGAAGCGGATGGGATATTCACGCCAGAATCTTTGAGAATCTATCCGACAAGTATAAAGTTGTAGCCGTCTCCGACCAGATAGAGAAGAGACGACGGGAAGCTGTGGAAAAATTCGGATGCAAAGCCTATTCCGAATTTGACGATCTCATAAAAGATAGATCTGTTGAATTAGTAGTAGTCGCCACTCCAACCTACCTTCACGCCCCACACACAATAAAAGCCTTAGAAGCTGGAAAAAACGTGGTCTGCGAGAAACCCATGGCTACGAATCTAGCTGAAGCTGATTCCATGATAAAGACGACAAAGAAGACTGGAAACATGCTGACAGTATTCCAGAACAGCCTCTTCGCTCCCGACTATTTGAAGGTTAAAGAAGTTATTCATTCAGGAAAACTTGGACGCATCGTCCTCGTAAAGATTCGCAGCCACACTTTCGGTAGACGTTGGGACTGGCAGACCTTGAAAAAGTATGGGGGAGGAGAGCTCAGAAACAACGGAGTGCATCTTATAATTCAGGGACTTCAACTTCTCGGAGACAAGGAACCTGAGGTCTTCTGTGACTTACAGAGAACATTAACCTTAGGTGATGCTGAGGATCATGTGAAGATAATCCTTAAGGCTTCCAATTCGCCTCTCATTGACATCGAGGTAACGAGAGCCTGCGCATATCCTCAAGATACTTGGCTTGTGATGGGAACGCAGGGAGGACTTACTGGTAGCCATCACTCTTTAAGATGGAGATACTTCAATCCTGCGGATCTGCCTCCAAGGCAGGTAGATGAAAAACCAACTCCGAATCGAAGCTATAACGTAGAGAAGATTCCGTGGATAGAGGAGAGCTGGAGTTCAGAGACAGCGTATATGTCTAGCGGGATTACCTTTTACAAGGAACTGTACAAGACACTGCGTAACGGGGCGCCTTTACCTGTCACTCCTGAAATCGTCCGAAGAGTCATGTGGGTCGTAGAAAAATGTCGAATTATGTGAGATATAATTTCATTTCTTTCTCTTAAGAGAGCCGATTCGACCCTAACCTTAGGTTGAGAGAGTAAATTAAAAATAGGGGTTTGCGGGGGATATCTTCCCTTTGCTATTTAAGTGGCTTCTCTCATGTTTTTGATTTTTTATCTAGAATCTCCATGTATATCTAACGAGCTCCCAAATGCCATACATAATTCTTATTTTATTTCCTTCCTAAAGTATAGGTGAGGGAAAGTCATGTTTAAAGCTGTCCACTACACTGAAGTTCCAAGCGAGGAGGTTAAAGATGGAGCCTCCGGCGTTAGAGTTAGGTGGTTAATCTCTTGTAAGGATGGAGCTGAAAATTTCGCAATGAGATATTTTGAGATTGATCCTGGAGGTCAGACGCCAAGGCATTCGCATGATTGGGAACATGAATCCTTCATTCTAAGCGGGGAGGGAATAGTCTTCTGTGAAGGAAAGAAGCAAAAAGTTTCTCCGGGATACGTTATATTTATTCCGCCTAGGGCTGAGCATTACTTCAAGAATACAGGGAAGAAAAAGATGATTTTCCTATGTTTGATCCCATATAAAAAGTAACTCTTGTTAAAAATTATCTCGTCTTATTCACCTATGTTGCTTGCTAATTCAAGTAATCCTTCTACTGGATTTTTCTTTAATGTGATGAATGAACCGACAACCAGCGTTCTCGCGCCAGCTTTCTCTGCGATACGTGCCGTATGCAGATTTATTCCGCCGTCAACCCATATTGGTTTCTCTGGATATCTACGGGAGAAGTATTCTATTTTTTCCGTACCCTTCTCTGAATATTTCTGTCTACCGCGACCCATATGTACGGTCATCAAAAGGATGAAATCAGCCGTCTTCACGGTTTTCTCAGAAATCACATTGCATGGAGTAGGTAGGTCAAGGCTGATTCCAACACTGCCATACCCATATTCCTCCTTTATGAGCTTTACTGCATCCACCATTTCACTTTCCGAGTTGAAAGATTCTCTATGAATCGCTACAGAGTTCTCAATTCTATCCTTTCTAGGAATGAATTTATTCATTTCGTCAATCATTATTATTGGGTTAGATACCATAAGATGAAAAGAAAGGGGAATTCTCCTCCGGAGCGTCCTATATATTTTTTCAACGAGCTTTATTGGAAATACTATTCTGTCAGGTATTAGTGGCGGCCTCATGATATCCAGATGTATTGATTCCATCTTCCCCGTATTAATCATATTCATAATGTGACTAAAAATCAAGGATGATGATATATCCTCTACATCTCTATAAAGAACTCGCTCATACTCAAGTATTGACACCGAGATCGGCATGGCTGACGATATTAAATTATAGGTTTAAATAAAAATAGTTTCTTATCAATTTTCAGATATTCAAAGGAATATAAGTCACACAAGCCTGCTAATGAAGTTTTGCAGTCACATATTTTGCGATTAAGAAACTTTTTTAGTTCAGTCTCTTATTTCTTGAGATGAAAAAATATGGAATCTGGCATCTTCAAGGATATCATAGGAAGTCTGATGAGAATTCCGAATCCTTCAAGGGAAGACGTTAATAGGATTAAGGTGAAAGTAGCCGAAAAGTATAGATTGAACTATGTTCCGAGCAATTCAGAGATAATCCGTCGACTGAATGCATCACAGAGAGCGAAGCTTCTCAGGGTTCTGCGAAGAAAAAGCGTGCGTGTGGCTTCTGGAGTCACGGTTATAGCCGCTATGACTAAGCCTTGGTCATGCCCAAAAGAGGAGCCATGCATATATTGTCCAGGAGGCCCGTCTCGAGGAACTCCTCAAAGTTATACTGGGCATGAACCCGCTGCGCTGAGGGGGCGCCAAAACAATTATGACCCTTTCAAACAAGTTAAGCAGAGAATTACACAATATAGAGCTATTGGACACAAGGTTGATAAGGTTGAACTGATAATCATGGGAGGAACTTTTCCGAGTGTGTCTCCGAAGTATCAAGAGTGGTTCGTGCAGAGATGCCTCGATGCTATAACTGGAAAGACCTCAAGGTCTCTTGATGAAGCGAAGAGAAATGCTGAGACGAGTCGTATTCGAAACGTTGGAATAACGGTTGAAACACGTCCGGATTGGTCGAGAGAGGCCGATGTTGATAGAATGCTCTCTATGGGAGTTACTAGGGTTGAGGTTGGCGTTCAAAATATATATGATGACATTTATGAAATCGTGAATCGTGGACATAAAGTCAGCGATGTTATCAAGGCTACAAGGATTCTTAAGGATTCGGGGTTAAAAGTTGTTTATCACATGATGCCTGGGCTTCCAGGATCAAATTTTAAACGCGACTTTGAAGGTTTCAAAGAAATCTTCTCCAACCCGGATTTCAAACCAGATATGCTCAAGATATATCCATGTCTTGTAATTAAGGGAACGAAGCTTTACGATTGGTGGAGGCAAGGCTTATACAAGCCTTACACCACCGAAGAAGCCGTAGAATTGATTGCTCAAGTCAAGGAGATCATTCCTGAATGGGTTAGAATAATGCGTGTTCAGAGGGATATACCTGCACGCCTTATAGTTGCAGGTGTAAAAAGAAGCAATCTACGCGAGCTAGTTCTCGAAGAGCTAAGAAGAAAAGGGCTAAGATGTAGATGTATACGTTGCAGAGAGGCGGGTCACAGATGGCTTAAGGATCATAAACGCCCCGACTTAAATAAAATAAAGATATATATTCAAGAATACGAGGCCTCCATGAGTAAAGAATTCTTCATCTCAGCTGAGGATAAAAAGAACGATATACTCATTGGTTACTTGCGATTAAGGTTTCCATCAGAAAAAGCCCATAGGTCAGAGATCACAGATAAAAATGCTTCTATAATTAGGGAGCTTCGAGTTTGCGGCGAACTTGTCCCTGTAGGTGAATATTCTGAAGAAGCATTACAGCATAAAGGGTGGGGGCGAAAGCTCCTCTGCGAGGCTGAACGGATTAGCCGCGAAAACGGAATGGAGAAGATTCTTGTAACAAGCGCTTTGGGTACAAAGAGATACTATAAAAAGCTCGGATACGATTATGATGGTGTGTATATGAGCAAGAAGCTTGGAGTGTAAGGTTTAAAAAGGCTTAAATTATCCTTTCTTCATCTATTTGTCGATAAACTAAAAGTCTCCTAAGTAATCAGACATTTCACTCATAGTGGCTTATAAATCAGTGAGGAACTATTCAATGACCTCTGATAAATACGAGAAGATAAGTGCTCTGGCTCGTCGTAGAGGTTTCTTTTGGCCATCATATGAAATATATGGCGGCGTAAGCGGCTTTATAAATTGGGGTCCTCTAGGCTCTGTTATGAAGAGAAAGATCGAGGATAAATTTAGAGATATGTTCCTCCGCCGTTTAGGCTTATATGAGATCGAGACTCCCATAATCGGACCAGAGGTCATCTATGTGGCCTCTGGTCATCTCAAGAGCTTCAGAGAAGTCATGGTTGAATGTAAAAGATGTAAAAAACGCTTTAGAGCTGATCATCTACTCCAAGAATTCGCTAAGCTTCCCCCGCATGAGACGGAGAAGATGACTATCAAAGAGATCGTCGAAGCATTAAAGAAGCATAAAGTTAAATGTCCGGAGTGTGGCGGCTCCCTCGCCAATCCCCGATATTTTCTTACAATGTTCAAGACGACTATAGGCCCGTACTCAGATGCCGTTGGATATGGTAGACCGGAAGCAGCTCAGACTATATTTGTAGAGTTTAAGCGTCTCTATGAGCAGGTTAGAGAGAAGCTTCCGACAGGATTCGCCGTGATCGGTCATGCTTTAAGAAACGAGATCTCACCGAGACAAGGTCCGATGAGGCTGCGGGAATTTACAATAATTGATCTTGAATTCTTCGTCGATCCGAAAGATCCAAACTGTTCGCTTCTAGGGCAAGTTGAAGATGAAACTTTGAACCTAGTACTCGCCGAGAAAAGACTTAAGGGCTCCGAGGAGCTTGTCAAATTGACGGTTAAAGAGGCGCTGAGTAAAGGCTACATAAAGTCTGAATGGCAAGCGTTTTTCATGGCTATGGCGAAGCGTTTTCTGATGGATCTGGGGGTCCCTGAGGATAAGCAACGATTTATAGAGAAGCTCGAGTGGGAAAGAGCTCATTACTCTTCTCAGGGATTTGATCAAGAAGTATATCTCGACCGTTGGGGGTGGGTTGAGGTTTCAGGATTCAATGATCGGGCGGATTTCGATCTGAGGGGTCATATGCAAGAAAGCGGAATGGACATGAAAGTCTTCAAGCCTTACGAAAAGGTAAGAGTTAGGAAGGAGAGAGTTATCAAGCCCTTGATTCCCATAATTGGAAGAGTATTCAAGAAGGATGCACGCAAAGTTTTAGACTTATTATCCGAGGCGAATCCGGATGAGGTTGAGAGACAGTTTAAGAAACAGGGCTATTACATGATGGGAGAATTTAAGATTTTACCAAGCTATATTGAGTTTGAGGAAAGAGAAGTTAAAGAAACAGGTCGCCGTTTCATTCCCCACGTTATTGAACCTAGCTTTGGCTCTGATAGACTAGCATACGTAGCATTAGAGTATGCATACACCGTTAAGGATGGTAGAGTAATCCTCAAGCTACCCAGAGATATCGCTCCTGTACAACTTGCAGTACTTCCACTGGTCCAGAAAGATGGGCTTCCTGAGAAAGCTAGGGCGCTATATAAAAGGCTGATCGATGAGGGATTCTCCGTTGAGTATGACGATGTAGGATCTATTGGTAAACGTTATGCAAGATTCGATGAAATAGGGGTTCCTCTTTGCATAACTATCGATTATCAAACTCTAAAGGATGAAACAGTGACCATTCGGGATAGGGATTCTTGGAGGCAAGTGAGATCCAGCATCAGCTCCCTTCCGGAAATATTGTTGGAATATTTTTGTTTTAAGAGAAACTTCGGAGATTTAGGTAGATTTCTCTAAGCTTATTTAGTCCTTTTTTTAATAATGGCTTCTTTCGTAATTTAGTTAGATTTTTTAATCTTCTTGCACTATTTTTTATTGGATCATTAGCATTAATATACGAGGCGAATATTGATTGGTTCTGCCAGTGGAAGCGGAGCATCGAGCTAAAAGAAGAGCTCTCAGGCTTTGTCAAGAGCATTTAAGGAAAGTTATGGATGTTTATCGAAGGGTAATGCAGCTCGTAGACGCTTTTACCGATGAGAACTACAGCCTCTTATCAGCTCTTTATGAAGAAGTTCAGCAACTCGGCGATGAGGTGGATGATTCAAAGCGAATGGTTGCTCAGGAACTTGTTGAGATAGGAGCAATATTGTTGAATAGAGAAGACTTTCTAAGATTCACAGATGTGACTAGTGAGATAGCGGACTTCTGCAAAGGAATAGCATTTAGAGTTTCGCAGCTTGCAGATCGAGGATGGAGCGTGCCATTAAATCTGAGAAAAGAAACATCAAATCTTGCCGATGCAGTCTTTGATGTATTCACGAAGCTTAGAGATGCTTTTCTTATGCTAAATTATGGATCGCCGAAGGTTCTGGAAAAGGCTAAGGATGTTGAAGTTGCAGAGAGGAGAGTGGATAACATGTACCGAGAGTTAGAGATGAATATACTTAATAGTAATATAGAAATTCCCACGCTACTTTTGATGAGGGATATAATTCAGCTCTTAGAAGATACGGCGGATAGAATTGAGGATGCAGCTGATGCAACACGGATATTAGCATTCGCCATATAGCGGTGTGGGGTAACGGTTGATGACAACTCCATTCAAGGCTGAATTTGTCGAAAACTTTCTTGTCGTATGGGATCCGAAGAGCAGTTCTGAACTCTTTAAGCGTGGCTTTTATGGTAAGCCTTTAGGCATACCTAAACCTAAAAGCCCTGATTTTAATGTCCCATTGATCCTAGACCTGATGGAGGGACTATACCTCGCTGAGAAAGGACTTCTCCAGGTTTTCGAGGAAGACGGGAAAAAAGATGTCAATCCAGATATTCTAAGAGAAAGAGCCAGAAAGCTCTATGAGAACTTCGACTTTAAGTATCTTGTTTATCGAGATTTGAGGGATAAAGGATTAGTAGTTACCCCTGGAGTTAAATATGGATGTGACTTCGCAGTTTATAAACGTGGACCTGGAATTGATCATGCTCCTTATATAGTCTCGGTGAAGAGTAGAAAAGATGAGATTTCAGCTACTGAGATTGTAAGGGCTGGAAGGCTGGCTACAACCGTTAGGAAACGCTTCATCATCGCCATTCCAGACTTGGAAAGAAACAGGATAGAGTATCTCATATTTAGATGGTTTAAGGCTTAGAATATCCTTGCCTTTCTTCTCTGTTATATAATTCCAATTAATCTATTCTGATCTCATCTACATATCTTGGCTTCTAAGATTGGTTTCGCATTGCTTAAATGTTCTCTTCAAAAAGAATATCTCCTACCGGAGAATAAAGAGAAATGTCAATTTACTCCAGATTCAAAGAGAAGATCGATGTTCTAGATCTCATAATAGATGTCCTCAGAGATCATGAGGAAGCACTCTCAAAAATTATAGAGAAGTTCGATGAGATCTGTCAGAAGATGTCAATCTTCAATGAGAAGATGGATATGCTAAATAGAGTTCTCGAGCAGATGAACGGATTAAGGGTTAAGACTGTCGTTAAGGCTGATGGAATTAATGGCCCCCTCGTCAGAATTAAATGTAATGATTGGATAACCTTTAAAACTGCAAGTCAGGGAGCATTGCTGGCAGTTTTCACAGTATCAGAGGATGGTGTAACGATCTCTTCAGTTACTGATCTTTTCATCTTTACATATTGTGATGGGATTCCTGAGTTTATGTCGATTGTAAGCAGGAATGAAAAAAATGTTGCCGAGAAGAATTTAACTGTTTGGAGCCGAAGATTTTCTTCGGATGACGGTTATGCGTATAATATTATCTCAAATCCTGAAGCCTTACGCAGTTGGTTATCCTCAGAGCTTAAATTGCCATGCGATAAAATAATCTACGGTGGAATTATCGGATAGTTTTTTCTAAAAACTTATAATAGTCGTGTTTTTCTTTCCATGAAAGGTTAAGAATTAATATTCCTCTCCTTTTTTGGCTGGACATCAAGATTTTCTTTCCGAAATTGGAAAATTTCGCTCTTTTTTGCCAAAATATTTTATTTTTTACCCTTTTTTGGTAGAAAAACTTAAAAATAAACTCTTTTTATTGGAAGGATGACTAAGAAACGGAGGTTAGAAGAAATGTTAAGTAAAAGT
Source organism: Candidatus Bathyarchaeota archaeon (assembly GCA_003601695.1). Taxonomy (GTDB): domain Archaea; phylum Thermoproteota; class Bathyarchaeia; order Bathyarchaeales; family DTEX01; genus B63. The sequence goes on along the minus strand of PIYH01000051.1, from coordinate 1,546 downwards.
AGTCTTTCGCAGAGAAGAAGCAACCTTGAGATAATCGCTGAAATATTAAGAATAGCGAGAAGAGGCGCAAGAAAAACTCAGATAGTTTATGGAGCGAATCTAAACTTCAAGATGCTAAAGGAATATTTAAAGAAGCTAGAAGAAGCTGGGTTAATCACGATCTCAGAAGAAAGCGCCGAAATAATAAGAACAACAAGCAAGGGATTCAGGTTTCTTCAGCAGTTCTACGGCCTAAAGGAGATCTACTTGAGATAAGGCTGAAAAATGGAAACGGTGGAAAATATACGATGAGCATGTATGGCAAATATGGACTAAAGAGGCGGATGATGACTAAAAAGTGGATAGCTCCCTTCTTAATATCTCTTTGCGGAATACTCTTGGACTACACAACCACATTTTATGCATTAAATTTCCATACCTGTTTTTATGAAACCCACCCACAATACAATCCAATATGGGCGCTCCTTATATTCTGGAGCGCGATAACCCTACTTACGCTTACGTTACCTAAGAAAAAGCCATGGAACCTCTGCATAATTGGCCTTGCGTCAGCGTCGTTTATCGGAGCAATAAATAACTTGCTAGTCTTACTCGGTCTCTTTCATGGAATAGTAACATAATTTTTTACTTCGTCTTTTTTTGAATATCCTACAATCTATCGACTGCTGTTGAATACCGCTTTAACTTGTTGATCTACAATTTTTATTGGCAATTTAATGGTGAAGGTTGTTCCCTTTCCGACTTTTGATTTAAAGCTTATTTCTCCATGAAGAGCTTCAACTATTCTTTTACAAACCGTTAATCCTAATCCTTGCCCTTTTGATTTTGTGGTGAAGAGCGGCTGAAAAATCTTCTCATGGTACTCTTCCGGAATGCCTACTCCTGTGTCCCGAATGCTTATGAGGGCATAATCGCCTTCTTTATGTGCACGTATCCTCAATAATCCTCCATTTTCCATCGCCTGGATGGCGTTCATAATTAAGTTCATGAGCACTCTCCTAATCAAAACAGGATCCGTTGGAAAATCAGTGAAAAAATCTTCAATATCAATCTCAACTTTGATTCTCCTAGGGATCTTCATCATTGAAATTATCTCATCAATCACCTTCACCAAGTTTGTTCTTCTAATGCTAGGTTTCAGCGGTTTAGCATAATATTGTAGATCTGAAATTATCTTGTTTATATACCTCACCTGTTTCTCCATTGCATCCATTATTTCCTTCAAGTTTTTATTTGGAGAAGACTCAAGTTCCTTCTTTGCAAGGTAAAGTGCATATGTAATTGCCTGTAATGGATTTCTGATATCATGACCGATGATTGCCGCTGCTTCTCCAATAGCAGCCAGCCTTTGTGATCTCAAAAGATCTTCCTGTGCCTTTTTTAATTTCCTAGTCTTTTCTTCAACAAGCTCTTCCAGATAATCAGAGTATAGTTTGTGAATCTGAGATCTCGGGATCTTTGTTGCTAATGTTCCGAGAAGTTTCGGATAAATTTCTAGCGCTTCAGCTTTTTCTTTATTCAATTTTAAGACTTGTTTAAGATTGAA
>PIYH01000050.1 GCA_003601695.1 Candidatus Bathyarchaeota archaeon | reverse complement strand
CATCTGCCGAATCTGAAGAAGCTCTCCGATCTATATCATCTGAGGGCGATCGTTAGCGCCACCGGGAGCAACGCCAGGGACACCGCAGAACGATTCGGCGCTGACTACTGCACGACAAACCTTGAGGATGTGCTTGCTGATGATTCAGTTGATATGGTGCTAATAGCGACGAGACCTAATTTACATGTGACTCAAGCTATCGAATCTCTTCGTGCAGGTAAAGCTGTTTTCCTCGAGAAACCTATGGCAGTAGATGAGGAAGGGTTAGAGGAGTTGTCCAAAGTATTAAGAGAAACTGATGTTCCTTTCATGGTAGGCTTTAACCGTCGTTTTTCACCTGTTGCCAGAAGGTTGAAAGAGTTATTGAAAGATAGAGGGAATCCTTTGATGGTTCTTTATCGGGTTAAAACCGCTTACCTTCCACCGGATCACTGGGCTCACACTGACGAAGGTGGAGGTAGGATCATAAATGAAGCTTGTCATATGTTTGACTTTTTCAACTTTATCACGCATCCATCTAAGGCTATTCAGATATCAGCGACAGCGGTTATCCCCAACGCAGGACATCCTCCCGTTACGGACAACGCCGTGGCAACTGTTTGTTATAGAGATGGCTCAGTTTGTAATTTGGTTTATACATCTATCGGATCGGATGAGCTTCCTAAGGAATACGTGGAAATCCATGTGGATGGTAAAACATTTGTGGTAGATGATTATAGGGAGCTCAGAGTATACGGTGCAAAGCTGAAAGGCTATAGATATAACCACCAGGATAAAGGGCATCTAGAAGAGTTGAGAGTTTTCGCTAAATATGTCAAGGGGGAAACCGAAGCTCCTATACCGCTGGAGGATATAATAAGCGCTACGAGGTTAAGCATCATAGCAAATCGTATTATGGTCTCCCAAGGTTCTAAGGTGCTTGAAGGATGAGGGAGCTAAAGCAGTTTCATCATTTAGGGATAGCCGTAAAAGATGTGGAATCAGCTATCTCATCTCTCAAGGTCTCCTTTGGTGAAGCTGTTCATGAGGTATCCCCTGTGGTATTTGACCCCTTACAGGACGCCAGGCTTCTAATGATAGAACTCGGAGGATTGAGATTAGAACTTGTTGAGGGTAAACCCGTGGAATCATTTATCAAACGGGGCCAAAACATATATCATGTCTGTTTTACAGTCCAAAGTTTAGAGAAGACTATAAAATCGCTTTCATCAGAAACTATCATGGTCAGCCCCCCAACACCGGCCCTTCTCTTTGGGGGCAAGAGGGTAGCTTTCCTCTATTTAAAATCATTGGGTTTGGTGGAGCTCCTGGAAGAGTAGCTATGAAGGTAGCCGTTTTAAGTAACATAAATATAGATCTGATCGGAAAATATTTAAGAGAGAATTTGCGCTCTCTTGAGGATGGGAAAATAGAAATGTATTTCGGTGGATATGGTCAGGTTGTTGAAGAATTAATAGGTGAATCCTCAGGACTGTATGAATTCAATCCTGACTTTGCTATTATATTCATAGATGCAGATGAGCTTTTCAGGGATATCCTAAGTAATCCTCTAAGTTACTTGTCGGAGGATATCCGTGGAATCGTTAAAGAGAGGGTGAGCAACCTATTCCACGCTATATCCAAGTATCTTGATATCTGTCCTCAAGGATATGCCCTAGTTAACACGTTGGTAATGGCGCCTTATAGCGTAATGCCCTACATGGATTTAAACACCGATTACTCACCAAGTGTAATGGAGTTTTTAGCTAACGCCGAGCTTTGGGAACTCCAGAAAGGGTTGAAGAATATGGTTATTGTAAATTGGCATAGTATGGTCAATCGATATGGTTACAATCGCTTATATGATTCCAGATATTGGTATCTCGGCAGAATTAAGCTGAGTGGGGAAGGATTATCCCGCTTAGCTTATCTTTACTCCGGATATATCAAAGCCATAAAGGGTAAAACCAAGAAGGTCCTTCTGCTGGATTTAGACAACACTCTCTGGGGAGGAATCATAGGTGAAGATGGTCTTGATGGAATAGAACTTGGGGAGGATGGAATAGGAAAAGCATATAGGGATTTTCAAAAATTAGTTAAAATTCTGAAAGAACAGGGAGTGCTTCTAGCTGTGGTAAGTAAGAATAATCCATCAGATGTAGACGAGGTTTTCGAGAAACATCCTATGATGGTGTTAAAGAAAGATGATTTTGTCGTTTTTAAAGTGAACTGGTCAGACAAGGCTCAGAATATAAAGGAGATTGCGGAAGAACTTAATTTAGGTTTGGACAGCTTCGTCTTCATAGATGATAGCCCCTTTGAAAGGGAAGCTGTGAAACGATATTTACCCGAGGTGGTGGTCCCGGATTTCCCAGACGATCCTTCATTGCTTCCGGGATGGTTCTGTGAAATCGTTGAGAACTATTTCCCAAAGATATGGATCACCGAGGAAGATAGGAAAAGGAGTAAGATGTACCAAGGAGAGGTGAGAAGGAAAGAGTTAATGCGGGAATTTACCTCGCTGGAAGATTACCTCCGCTCGCTCAGTATGAAGGCGGTTATCTCCATAAACGACAGGAGGCATGTAAGCAGGATAGCACAGCTTACCCAGCGTACCAATCAATTTAACCTTACCACCAGACGGTATACCGAGGCTGATATAGAAAGATTTATGGAGAACCCTGAGCATCTGGTTTTTGATCTCGAACTTATTGATAAATTCGGAACAAACGGTATAACAGGCGTTATCATAATCCTGTTCCGGAAGGATGGAACGGCGTTAATAGATACGTTTTTGATGAGTTGCAGGATAATAGGCAGAGGGGTGGAAAAAGCCTTCCTCTCTTATGTGGTGAATTATCTAAGAAGCCAAGGAGTTAAAATTTTGAAGGGGCAATACTTCCCAACAAAGAAGAATCAATTGGTTTCAAATCTCTATGGAGAAATGGGCTTTAGGAAAGTTGAAGAGGATGAAAATCATACGGAGTGGGAGATGGATTTATCATCCCGATCGGTAGAGTGTCCTGACTGGATTAGGGTGGAAGGGAGGATAGAAGGATGATGGAGGAAAAATTATTCAAAGTGATAGCTTCCGTCCTAGAGATACCGGAGAACAGGGTTAACCCGGAGCTATCCCTGGGAGATGTGGAAAAATGGGATTCTTTAGGTCACTTGGAGTTGATACTTGCTGTAGAGGAAGCTTTCGGTGTAAAGTTTAATTCGACTGAAATATCGGAACTTACCAGCGTCGGGAAAATAGCCGCAAGGTTGAAGGAGATATTAGGAGCATGAAGGCCTTAGTTAAAAAGGTATTAGGAAAGAGACTTTCATCTAAAATGGGACGTTTCTTGAAAAATCGAAAACTTCAAAAATTGAAGTCAATACCGTTCACCGTAGACGATTTGGTCTTCGTCCTGAAAGACATCTGTAAAGTTAAGGAAGGGGATGTTTTATTCGTACACAGTTCCGTCGAGAATTTAGCGGTGGGAATCCCTCCCCACAAGATAATAGAAGTGCTTTTTGAGATAATAGGACCGGAGGGGACTATTCTCATGCCATCATATCCTAAACTTCCATCTTATGAGTTTCTTAAAAGTGGGGAGATATGGGATGTGAGGAATACCCCATCTTATACGGGAATCTTAACCGAGATATTCAGAAGAATGGAGGGTGTCAAAAGAAGCCTACATCCGACGAAGTCTGTCGCTGCATGCGGTCCTCTCAGGGATTATCTAATATCAGAACATCACACGAATATAAGGCCTTATTCGGAGAAGAGTCCTTATTTCAAGTTTATCCGGAGCAAGGGGAAGGCTATAGGCCTGGGAGTGAGCGCTCATTATCTATCCTTAGTGCATACAATAGATGATTATCTGGGAGATGATTTCCCCGTTGAGGTGTATCACAGAGAGATATTTGACGCCAAAGTAATAGATTACGGTGGGAACGAGATAATCGTACGTACCTTAGCCCATAACAGCGAGAAAATGAAGCATAATATACCAGGATTTATAAGAAGGTTTCTATCCAAAGAGCAAGGAGATTCCTTTACATACAAGGGAAGAGATTTCTTCTATGTGGATAGTGAAGCTTTCTTCAACACGGGTATGGAATTAGCCAAGAGGGGGATAACTATATACAGCAGGAAAGTTTATAAATCCAAGGACTAAAGCTATGGCTAATGAGATAATAATTATCCTCACAAATGACTATGAGATCTTCGGTAACGGAAGTGGCGATGTACGTGGCTGCTTGATAGAACCAACGAGAAAATTTCTGAGAATGAGTGAGAGATATGATGTTCCTATCACTCTATTTGTAGATGTTGCTGAATACTGGGCGTTCTTGGAGGAGGAGAGAAAAGGGACGCTTCCAAAGGATTACAAACCAGCAAGCTGGATGAGGGAGCAACTCATAGAAGCGATAAAATCAGAGCATGATGTTCAACTTCACCTTCACCCTCAGTGGCTTAATTACAAATACGATAGAGACGCTGGATGGCAGGTAGATTTAAATCTCTGGAGGCTCCCTTCGTTACCTTACGGTAGTAAAGACAACAGGAGGTCAATCCTTGGGGCTTTATATCAAGGAAAGAGAACCTTGGAGGAAATGTTTAAGCCCTATAAGGAGGATTATGAGTGCATAGCCTTTAGGGCGGGTGCATGGTGTATCCAACCGGAGAAAGAAGTTTTAAGAGCTCTTAGGGAAATAGGGATAAAAATTGATTCAACAGTCCTTCCAGGGATAGCTTATAATACTGATATAACAAAGTATAACTTCAGAAAAGCAAAGAATACCTTCTATAACTTCCCCTTTTGGCGTGTGGAGGACGATATATGCTGCTCCTCTTCTAACGGTATTATAGTGGAGATTCCGATATTCACATATAGAGCTAACATACTCGAACGAATAACGGCGCGGGTGAAACGAGACAGGAGGGGAATTCTGAAATCCCCTGAGGGATGTAGAGGGGTTGTCATTGCAACGGAACTTCAAAAGCAAAAGTCAAAATTACGTAAGATTCTATCCAAGTTCGAGATATGGAAATATCAAATGGCTGATCTTTGCAGCTTAACATTTGAAGAGATGATTGAGGTTGTTCGAAACGCTCAAAGAAGGAAAGGAAAATGGACGAAGAAATTTCCTGTTGTCTTTTCAGGGCATTCTAAGTGTATGAATGACGTGAACATAAGTGAGATTGAAAACTTCATTAAGTTAGTTATAGGAGAGGACAAACTGCAATTCGGCAAATATAGCGATTTGCTGAATTAGGGGAAATATCATGATTCTTATGGTATTATATCGTGTAAACGCCGGGTATATCCCTCCTGATAATTGGGTTCATTCCGAGGAGGGCGGAGGGAGGATCATAGGTGAGGCTTGCCATATGTTCGATTTCTTCAACTTCATCGTCGGCTCGGCGGACGTAGTTGAGGTGTGTGCTCAGACGGTAGGATCAGATTCTGAGCATATCCACTCCTCTGAGAACACCTCGGTATCCGTTCGCTATCGTGACGGTTCAGTTTGCACGTTGGTCTACACGTCGTTGGGAGCAAAGGAGCTACCGAAGGAGTATGTTGAGATATATTGCGATGGGAAAGCCTTTGTCATTGACGATTTCGAGGAACTGCGGGTTCATGGTAGCAAAGCCGAAGGCTGGAAAGGCTCTCAGGACAAGGGGCATTTGCGAGAGCTTGAAGAATTTGGTCGAGCCGTGCGCGATGCAAGATCCTGGCCTATCCCCTTAAACGAACTGGTTAGGGCTACTGAAACAAGCATTATCGTGAACCAGGGGGTTCAGCAATGACTCTGCGGGAGATGGTTAAACGGTTACCCTACCCGGTAAGACAGGGGGTGAAATACATTTATGGGATGATCCCACTCAGCATTCGGTATGGGCGGGTCTTCTGGGAGACTTATAATTTCCTTCAAGAATCCCAATGGTGGAGCAAAGAAAAGTTGGAAGAATACCAGATGCAGCAATTAAGCAAGCTGTTGCATCACGCATACGAGAATGTGCCTTATTACCGTAGGATATTTGACGAGCGGGGTTTGAAACCAAAAGATATTCAAGACTTCAGTGACTTAAGGAAGTTGCCGTATCTGACCAAAGACACCTTCAAAGCACGAGCTAAAGAGTTGCTGGCGCGCAACTTCGATCCTGGTAAACTTCCCACGAGCCATACCAGTGGCACCACAGGGAAACCACTTCAGTTCTTCGAAGATCCATTTACGAGCCAAAAAGAATGGGCTTTTATCTGTCACCAATGGTCAAGGGTCGGTTATAAGCCAGGGGATTTCCGTGTTGAACTTCGGGGGCCAGTTAATAGCGATAAACCCGTCTACTATGATCCGGCTTCAAAGGTGCTACGGTTGTCGCCCTTAATAGATACTAAGGAGAAAGCAATTTACTACTTAACGAAAATACAAAATACGGGAGCGAAATTCTTGCACGGCTATCCTGGAGCTATTGCCTCTTTTGCTTATGCAATAAAAGGATATAGGCTTACTGTGCCCTTGAAACTTAGAGCGGTCCTCTTCGCATCGGAGGCCATATACGACTGGGAGAGAGAACTGGTTCAAGAAGTGTTCAATTGCCGAGTGTTCAGCCACTATGGTATGGCAGAGAAGGTAGTTTTGGCAGCCGAGTGCGAGCATAGCCATCAATATCATTGTATCCCTCAATATGGTATCACTGAGATCGACCGTGATACACATGAGATAATCGGGACAGGGTTCCTTAATTATGCCAATCCATTTATCCGCTATCGAACTACCGATATTGCCTCAATGCCTATCTCCTCAAGATGCGAAAAATGCGGAAGAAACTATTTTCCTGTATTTGCCAAAGTGGAAGGAAGGCTTGAAGACTTCATCATCACCCCAGAAGGTACGCTGATTGCTCCAGCAATTATCACTCATCCTTTCAAAGATCTTAAGACTGTGAAGGATACGCAAATTGTACAAAAGGATCTGGATCTAGTTGTTGTAAGAGCTGTGCCATGGGCAGGCAAGGATTCCCAAGCTTTACAGGCAGAGTTGAGGCAACTGTGCCAGGACTTGCAGATCATCCTTGGCAAGTCGGTCCAAGTTAAGTGGGAGATTGTTGAAGAGATTGAGCGGACAACCTCGGGCAAGTTCAAGTGGATAGTGTCGGAAGTGTCCAGAGATTCGCTTGAGAAAGGTATAAAGGAGATCTAGATGAGCTGCAGGAATCCATTCATTTGCTTTATAGAGCACATCCCCCGCACTCAAAGCGGGAAATACCGGTTCTTGGACCAGAGATTGGAGCTTAAATATGGGGAGTGAGCTTGATAGCTACTATCGGAAGCTGATAGTTGCTATTTATAAAGGTATGCCTGATTATTTAGATTCGCCTCCCTATAATCCTTCCGGGCGATATCCAGAGTACGATATCAATTTAGGCATCTCCAATGCTCCGAATCCGGCCTATGAGGGTGTCAGGAGTTGCTTACGATTGCTGGGGCTTGACGGTGTGCGGGGGATTAAGCAGGCGAGCTCGGGCAAGCTCAACAAGTTCAAGTAGATAATCTCAGGAAATAAGTCGTGATTGGCTCAAAGTAAAATGGAGATAAAACATGGGGAATTACAGAATTCTATTCTGTGGAGACACTCTATTAAGGAGTAAAGGAAACGTTAATCCATTTCATCATGTTTTCCCTATATTCAAGTATTATGATTTAATAATCATTAATCTCGAAACGGTTATTACTGACCGTTTGCTTCCTGCTAAGGAGAAATCTGTGGTGTTGAGAACTGCTTCTAAAAACCTTGATTATCTATCAGATGTTAGAAAAAAAGTAGTGTTTTCATTAGCTAATAACCATATTTTTGACTATGGTAAAGAGGGATATTGCGATACGGTGTTAAATTTAAGAAATAAAGGATTTAGATTTGTGCCATTAGATAAGCCCTTAAGACTATGGGAATTAACGCTGTATTCCACTTCGCCATCTATAAAGAACCCTTTTCAAGAAAAGATCATAAGCGGAAATCATAAATTTGATGACTCTGGTGTTAACATAGTCATAATCCACTGGGGAGAAGAACATGTGATGCTTCCTTCACCTAGGCAGGTTAGGCTAGCTAAAGATCTTATATCAAGGGGAGTAAATTTGATTGTCGGTTCTCACCCACATGTTCCCCAGCCGCTTGGAAAGATTAATGATATTCCTGTGGCATTTTCACTAGGAAATTTCAATTTCACCCAGTTTGATATACAACCAACCTTCCTGAATCATCTTGGGTATATGTTAGGAGTCAATATACAAGAGGGAAAAATCTACAATGTGAAGAGAATATGGTATAAGGTAAATTCTCAGCTCCAGCCTGTGCCTTTGACATCAAGCTGTTCTCGAAAATTAGACATGATTTTCCAAGATATATCTGAAAAAATTACAGTAAACTTTAGGTACTGGCTTGGCTATATGAGGCACAGTTCATATATTTATTTAAGAACGAATCTTAAAGGTGGTTGCTTACCTAGGTTAAGGAAGTATGGTTTAAGACATCTTCCACCCCTACTAAAATGGTTGTTTCATCCGAAGACTGTCCTGCGAGTACCCTTTATATTTGTGAAAGATGATAGTGTCTTTAGAGAAGTGCGCAGCACCTTTTTGGAAGCTACTTCTTTGATTAGCTAACCCCGGAATGATGTTATCATGAAAGCTTCTTATATTGGAACACTAAGATCATCTCTACTGGTCGAAAATATATCCAAAGTCTATGGAGGGGATGTATTATCTAAGGTTCTCGCTTTTGGGACTCTACTGTTACTCATAAGAGGGCTTAGCGTTAA
>PIYH01000049.1 GCA_003601695.1 Candidatus Bathyarchaeota archaeon | reverse complement strand
CTTCACGAATGTCCAGAAACCGTAGAATACAATCCACGCCGTCGTTAGGGGTAGAACGATCATCCAGTAGTACGTTGTGTGAGAGAAGCCTGCCAATAGTGAGTAAGCATTTATCAATATGAATGCCGTGAGGTTTAAGTAGAATGATCTTCTCTGCCAGCCATATTTATTAGCAACCTCAACTGCTTGGAGCGCCGCGAACCCCTTCTCCGTCAGAGCGTATAACCCATCCTTATTTATCGTGATTAGATCATCGAGCTTCTTCAGATGGAAGTCTAGAAGTCCGCTGCTCCCTATTTTGAGCTCCCTCTTAATCTCAGCGAAGCGTCTCGGCCTTTTTGATAGCTCCTTAAGAATCTCGATCCTCAGCGGATGGGAGATTGCGTCGAAGAGATCGTCCGAACCCATGCCTCATCAAATGCAATTATACAATGGCCAAATATAATTCTATCAATCTTGACAGGTAGGTCACTGGTTATTGACAAGCCCCTTTCTGAATAACATCAATGAGGGATTCCTAACTAGAGCGGCATTTTACGTTTGAGTAGAGGACGTTTCAAATCATATTCAGTTTACAACCAGTTGCTTCTTATTGAAGAGCATATAAGATGTAAGGAACGGATCGAAAACAGGGTCATATAAAAATCCATTCGTCTAGAACATAATTATGATAGAGAAACAGGGCAAGCCCCGGTTAAAGCCAGGGTAACCACCAATATTTCCTTCCAAACCGGATGGCTCACCCCAGCACCCATGAAGCCCTCTTCTCCTCTGCTTCCCAATCTATGTTGGAGGCTGGGTTAGGGTTATAGGTTACCTATGGGGCTGCACGCCTTGGCTTATTCCTCCTTTCCTCATCGCCTGCTGCATCCTGCCAGTCAAGGTTCTGGAGGCTTCACGTGCCGCTCTGCGGCTGTGAGTCCTAGAGCAGCCATGTGGTCTAGGAACCGGAGTGCTAAGCCCCTGTTCCTCAAACCCTTAATGATCCGTTTATACCGCTGAAGCTTCTCCTTATAGTCATAGATTTCGCTTGGCATCCCAGCCTCTAACTGTTCTGAGAATCTAAAAGAGGGTGGAAGGGATTCGGATTCGAAAAGGTGGCGCCCTGGCCGGGATTTGAACCCGGGTCGGGCGGGCGACAGCCGCCTATACTAGGCCGGACTATACTACCAGGGCTTTCTTGAGCTTTACTTTTCAAATTCTCCGATATATTTTTTACTTGTAACTTAAATTTCAGTATGCAAGCACTTCTATGGCTGATTTATTAGGCATAAGCGCATTAATGACTGCTTCCTTTGAAGCCTCTACCTCGATGGGTTTCGGGAACCGCTTCATTATTATGTTCGGATCTTTTAGTCCATGTCCAGTGAGTATACAAACAACTACTTCGTCCCTCCCTATTAATCCTCTCTCTTTAATCTTAATTAAGCCAGCTATTGAGGCTGCACTTGCTGGTTCAACGAAGATTCCTTCCTTTTGAGCTAGGAGCCTCTGAGCCTCAAGTATCTCGACGTCAGAGACTTTCTCAACCATGCCATGCGACTGCTTCACTGCTCTAACTGCCTTCTTCCAGTTAACTGGGGATCCGATCCTTATAGCCGTAGCAACTGTTTCGGGATTCTTAACAAACTCAACATGATCTAAGTTTCTCTTTAGAGAGTTCACTATTGGAGCTGCTCCTTCAGCTTGTATGCCTATCATCTGTGGAAGATTATCAATTAGGCCTAGCTCGTGAAGTTCAGTGAAACCCTTCCATATTGCACTTATATTTCCAGCGTTTCCAACGGGAACTACTATCTTGTCTGGAACTTCTCCATCTAGTTGATCGCGTATCTCGAAGGCTATTGTCTTCTGCCCCTCTAGGCGGAATGGATTTAGAGAATTAAGCAGATATATGGGATGAGAGAGACATATTCTCCTCACAATCCTTAGGGCTTCATCAAAGTTTCCTCTTATCTGAATTACCCTCGCGCCGTGAATAATAGCTTGTATTAGTTTTCCAAACGCGATTTTTCCAGAGGGAATCAACACTATGCATTCTATTCCAGCTCTTGCAGCATAAGCTGCAAGGGAGGCGGAAGTGTTTCCAGTAGAGGCACATGCAACCTTTTTCATTCCCAACTCAACAGCTTTTGTAACGCCGACGGTCATACCTCTATCCTTAAATGACCCCGTAGGATTCTCCCCTTCATTTTTTACGTATAGTTTTTTGAGGCCTATCTCCTCCGAAAGCCTTAGGCACTTATTGAGTGATGTGCCGCCCTCTCCCAGCGTTACAATCTTCTCCTCTCTCTCCACGGGAAGCAGCTCTTTATATCGCCATACAGAGAGAATCCGTCTCTTCCATTCGTCGTCAAGTCGACTTGGAAGTTTTGAGAAATCATATTTTACGGATAATAGGCTACTGCATCTGCTACACGTATAGATAACTTTTCTCGGATCATATCTTTCTCCGCAATCTATACACTCAAGATGAAAAAATGTTTCAACCAATTCAAGGATACCTCTTACGCACTTATATGGTGAAAACGAAGAACCTCATCCTTAAAAGATTTTTTATATGCCAGAGAATATAATCATCTCCTTTCTTCAAACATTTAAAATATAATTAGCCGTCATTATCTATTGGGTGTCACTTCTTGTACAGTTTGCAGTGTGTACGGTGTGGGAGAAGAATAAACGTTAACCGGTCTCCTCCGGCTAAATGTCCAGCATGTGGAGGCATGATTGAATATATTATTGATTTGGAAAAAATGAGGGGCATCAAGTTTACGGGGGAATTCACGTTTTGGAGATATCGTTCTTTACTTCCAGAAGTTAAGAATATCGCATCGATGAAGGAGGGGGGAACGCCTCTATATAAGGCGAAACGCCTCTCAGAAGAGTTTGGGATAAAAGATTTATATCTGAAGGATGAGACCCGCAACCCGACAAATTCTTTCAGAGATAGAAGCGCCGCCCTGCTCATCTCCAATATTCTAGATCTCAAAATGAAAGCCGTCATATGTGCTACAAATGGAAATATGGGAGCCGCGCTAGCCGCATATTCGGCAAGATATGAGATTAACTGTCACGTTATAGTTCCGAGAATCGTAGATGTAGGGAAATTAGCTCAGATGCTTATCTATGACGCTACCATAGAGGAGTATGGGGAAACAGTTGATGAGGCACTTAAGAGAGCTGAGGTTTTGGCTGGAGAAACCGGATGGTATCAGGCAACTCCGGAGCTGAATCCTCTCGTGATAGAGGCTCAGAAGACAATAGCCTTCGAGGTTGCTGAACAATTTGGAGTTCCAGACTGGTTTATAGTATCTATGGGAAGCGGGGGAATGGCGTACTCCATATGGAAAGGATTTAAAGAACTTTATGAACTTGACATGATTGATTCTCTCCCTAAAATTTTAGGAGTTCAAGCTGAAGGATGCTCTCCAATAGTTGATGCGTACCTAAAAAGTGAGAAGCATATTGAGAAGCCATTTACACACGCGATTGGCATTTTAGTCGCAAATCCTCTCCAAAAAGAACTTGCATTAAAAGCTATCACTGACTCGGGAGGCTCGGCTCTTTCAGTATCCGATCAAGAGATCTTCGCAGCTGAGCAGAGCATAGCGAGATTAGAGGGGATTTTCGCTGAGCCGGCGAGCTCAGGAACGATAGCTGCCTTAGGAAAAGCGATAGAAAAATCCCTTGTAAGTAACGATGAAACCGTCGTATGTTTGATAACTGGAAGTGGATTGAAAGCGACAGATATTCTGCAGGCTCTTTCTAAGAGAAGAAAGTCAGCGATGCTTGGAGCGGAGCTAAGCACGAAGGAGAAGATTCTCAGACTTCTGTCAAGCAAGGATCGGTATGGCTATGAGCTTTGGAAAGATCTGGGAAAAATCATGACTCGACCGGCTGTCTATCAGCATCTAAATGATCTTTTGAACAAAGGCTTGGTTACGCATTATATTAAGGATGGAAAGAAATACTTTAGAGTAACTGGGAGAGGAAGAGACATCTTAGAGGCTATAGATAAGGTTAAGATTCTTCTCTGACCTTTTCATAGATGGCCTTAATCACCACAAGGTTTTTATTTTTCGAATAATATTAAAGTTATAATTATACTATTGTGGTTAAAATGCCTAAAGGTAAAGCCTCATCATCATTAAGAGTCGCTGTGGCAGCGATCTTCACATCTTTCGTATGCGTAGCTACAATAGTCTTCTCGGTATATATTCCATCAACTAAAGGATACTTCAACATAGGAGAATCTATGGTTTTTCTCTCAGCACTCCTATTCGGCCCATATGTAGGAGCCTTCTCAGGAGGCGTAGGCTCAATGCTTGCAGATTTAATTCTAAATTATCCACATTATGCCCCTGCAACTCTACTAATAAAAGCGTCTGAAGGCTTCGTAGTAGGCTTTCTAAGCAAGCACAACCCAAAAATCAAGTCAAAGATAAAATGGAAGGCTTTCACCGTGATCTTAGGAATAATCGTTGGAGGCCTCTTGATGGGTATCGGCTCGACAAAATACAGCGGCGAAAGCGAGCTTACCCTTGGATTCACAACATACATACTTACGTTGCCTAGAGAGGTTTGGCTCGTTTTAGGCGGATCAGCCGCCATACTTATCTCTCTCCTCGGCCTAATCGCTGATCCTCGGCTGGGATGGGCTATATTCTCCGTGACGCTTGGAGGGCTCATCATGGTTCTAGGATACTTCATATATGAGATGTTCTTTCTAGGATGGCTCTTCGGCATGCAAGTTTATGCAATCGCCGAGGTTCCAGCAAACATTGGGCAGATGATAATAGGCGCGTTAGTGGCAATACCAGTAGCGAAGATGATCAGGCGTATGTTCCCACAGATAAGTGGATTCTGAGCGCTTAAGAGATTCATGAATCACCTTTTTGTTAGAGCCTAAAAAATAATTAGGATACTAATCTTTTATATCAGTGATCACTATGGATCTCCCGGAGACATTATGCTTGTCTCGGAGGGTGGAAAATGCATGCAAGCGAGTCTAAATCTGACGAAAGCATAGTGGATAAGATAATTGCTTGCATATCGAAGAGTGAAGGGATAGATAGGGGAGAGGCGAGGAGAACGCTTCATAAGTATGTCTGTGAAGGACGATGCGAATGGTATAAGACGGAAAGTAAAGCGTCGGGTTTTGATAGAACTGACTTAACAGAGAGACAACGGGAAGATATTGAAAGATTAGTGAGACAAGTCATGAAAGGATGCGATATAGAATATGCGAAATGGCGTATTCATAATGTCTTATGCCCCGGTCACCCAAGACCTAAACCCTCAAAGAATAAGGGATGAGCAGCAAATCAAGAGAATGCATTTAGTGAGATGCGCAGTGACGTGACGTAATTCCTTCTAGTCATATCTGCATCTTTATGATGCTCATGGCATCTATCTTCATAAGCCTAAAGAGCTATGAGTACCAAGCCGAGATTAACAGCAAAACATGAAAATTACTCCATTCTATAGGATGCCTAACCGACAAAGAATGACATAGAAGAATATAGAAAAGACTTTTCCACAAAGCACAAATTCACGATGTTCTCTATTTTAGGAGGGAAGTAAATGAGGATTATAGACGGCGTATACATCGTTGGGGGAGCCGAATACAATCTTTCAAAGGGATGTAATATCTATCTCATCGATACTGGAGGAGAGCTCCTCCTCGTAGATATTGGATTGGAAGATGATGTAAAGCTCGTAGAGGAGAATATTAAAGATGAAAATCTAAATCCTAAGGATGTATCAATACTCTTTATAACTCATCCACATATGGATCATGCTGGCGGAGCGGCTAGAGCTAAGAGGCTCTTCGAGTGCAGATTAGCTGCACATGAAATTGCAGCTAAGATTATAGAGAGCAACTTTCAGAAGAGCCGAGATAGGTCTACTGCGGCTCAAGTTGAGATTAAGCTACATGGAGACGAATCATTAACTTTCGGAGACTTTGAGGTTCACGTCCTAGATACGCCGGGGCATACAAAGGAGGGGGGAGACTTATGCTATTTAATCAAGGCGAATGGCAAATCAATACTATTCACGGGGGATACAGCCTTTAAATGTGAGAGGGGACTGATGGGGGGACATCCCGTCACCGCATGGATCGGGAAGCGAAGCTCAGAGGACGTAGAGACTTATCTCAACACCTTGAGAAGACTCTCGAAGATCGTAAAGCCGGATATCCTACTGCCTGGACACGGGTTTCTAGCATTAAGAGAAGGCTGGAAAGAACTGAATGAATGTATAAGAATAGTGGCGAAGCATCTAGAAGAACCTTGCTTAACGTGAAAAATTAGGTTAACCTCCAGAGGCTAATTCAAGAATCCGCTACCGAGTTCTCATAGTCTCGGAGAGAACGAGCTTACGGAGAATATAGGTGTTAACTTTATCTTCCTCATAGAGGAAAGTGATTAAATTATAGACTTTTAAAGCCCTATTGAAGTAGTTGTAATTGTA
Source organism: Candidatus Bathyarchaeota archaeon (assembly GCA_003601695.1). Lineage (GTDB taxonomy): Archaea > Thermoproteota > Bathyarchaeia > Bathyarchaeales > DTEX01 > B63. The sequence continues at coordinate 2,501 of PIYH01000049.1, read as the reverse complement.
TTTGCCTCTCTGCTATTCGAGTTACATCAGCGCCTATAAGACAAATGAACGAAAGAACTGAACCCAAAGTTTGGTGCTCCAGCTGTGATTTTAGCACGAAATTTACTGGTAAAATATAAAAAATGATAGACTTCAAAATCGATTATGCTTGTCTCCGAGACATGGCTGAAAACGCACATCTAATCGTCAAAGATGCGGCGAGTTTTTCATAGCTTGGTTAAATCTATGCTTTCAGTCTTATCGTTCTACCAGTTTTGGCTGATTCATAAGCAGCCTCCATGATCTCAATAACATGTCTGCCATCTTCCGGTGAGCCTACAGGCTGTAAATTCTCAAGTATGCACCTTACAAAGTGTCGATGAGTATGCTGAGGTTCCTTTTCTTTGGCCACCGTAGGAATAATCCAGCTTGCTTCCATCCGCTTATAAACCATGACCGGTGTGTTAAAATAGTTCAGAAGTACAGTTCCTTTCGTCCCATAAAGGGCTGTTCCCTCCAGAGTTGCGACTTGAGTCCAGCTTGATTCAACGACAGATAATGCTCCATTCGCCATTTCCAGAATTAAAGCGTTATTATCATCCACCTCCGCTGGTTTATCTAATATGGCTACAAACGCCGAAACAGCCTTAGCCTTCCCTAATAAGTATACTAGTTGACTGATCGCATAAACGCCTAGATCTAATAGAGCTCCTCCATGAGCTATTTCAGAATCAAAAAACCAGCAGCTCTTTTCCTCCCCGAACATCCGCGTTACATCTTCTTGATACTTTTCTGGTCCTCCGTGGGCTACGCGGGATCTAGCCATACATATTCTTCCGATGCTCTCTTTTTTTATCAAGTCTCTAGCATAATCGAAGGGCGGACTATCAAAGTAAACAAAAGGTAAGACCATAACCTTCAAGTCATTATGTCTACGTGCTGCTTCTACTATGGAGTTTGCATCCCTTACATTGGTGCACATGGGCTTTTGAATAATTACATGTTTTCCTGCTTCTATAGCATCTACAGCTATTTTTGCATGAACTGAATGCGGCGTGGCTACTACCACCGCGTCAACATCATCTCTTTCTAAAAGTTCAAGATAATCTGAATGCCATGATTTGATCTTGAACCGTTTAGCAGTTAGCTTCGCCCTATTAGGTTTTATATCGGCGACAGCAACTATTTTTGCTTCCTTCACCTCTTTAAGCTCTGGAATATGAAAATAATTTGATATGCCTCCGCATCCTATAATGCCGAAGCCGACTTTCTTCATTCTTCCTCTTTCCTCTTAGAGTGGTAAATTTATCCTTTTACCTTCAACGGCAGAATGTATTCCTGCTTCTAGAATTTCTTGGACATCTCTATTGAATCTTACACTTAAAGGATCACTGATCTCTTCGTCTTTTTCAATTCGCTCCACAAAGTATTCGGGGCCATTCCTCCAGCCTTTAGGAGGCATTGGAGGTTCTAATACTTCGCCTTGGATATCTCTGTAGTCTCCCTTCTTTTTCACAGCGTAGAAGTGTAGTCTTCCTTCCTCGTCTACTATGAGGGATCCATTCACGCCGTTTATTATCGGACCATGAATAGGATGCGACCCCACTTGAGACCAGCAAGCTTCAGCTATTCCCCAAGCGTTCTTGTAATTCATTATAATCATTGCATTATCATCTACTTCTAAGTAGGTTCTAGCTAAAGTTCCCATCACTCCAATTACACTTTTCGGCGTATCGCCTAAGAACCAACATGATAAGTTAACTCCATAACAGCAGTAGTCGATGATTGCTCCCGCCCCATTAAGCTCTTTGTTATAGAGCCAATTGTAGAAGTAAGGTGAACAACCTGTCTCTTTAGGTCCAGCGTGGGCGCCTCGGAAACGTATGTGGAAGATGTCGCCTATTTTGTCTTCCTTAACCATTTTATAGGCTTGTTGCACAGCTGGGCTCCAGGTAGTTGGATAGTTAACCATAACCTTTATCCCGTATTTTTCAGACGACTTCACTATTCTTTCAGCCTGTTCTAAAGTAGCCGCCATAGGTTTTTCCATAATCACATGGATCCCTCTCTCTGCGGCGGCCTCCACAACATCCGCGTGACGACTGTTTTCTGTACAAAGTAAAACAGCATCTAAGTCTTCCTTGCTCAGCATCTCTAAGAAATCTGTGTAGAGCTTACTTACACCGAATTGCGTCTTCACTGTTTCAAGTAGGGGAGGATTGGAATCAGCCGCTGCTTCTATCTTCACTCTTTCAATAGCATTAAATTGGTTGAGTAATCCCCATACATGGTCGTGAACTAATCCCACAATTCCTAGCTTAAGATTAGAAGCCATGATTTAGAGAAGACAATAAATATTATTTAAATCTTGCCGGCGTTCAGTTGTGTATTAGCTTTTAGGATATTATCGCCCTCTTCTGCGCTGCACAAAAAGGTTACTATAACCCGAGCTTTCCGAAGATTGGTCTCATGCGGAGGTCGGGGATATTATAATCGCTAATAGCCGATTTGACGTGAAGATA
>PIYH01000048.1 GCA_003601695.1 Candidatus Bathyarchaeota archaeon | reverse complement strand
AGACATCCTCAAACAATCTTCATAATCCTCCACCTATTTTTCCACGGCTATAGCGATCATAGTATTTTATAATCTCCTCAGTAACCTCCCTTTGGCTTCTCTTACCAGATCTGACTAGATGTTTCAAGAACTTCCTCCGCCGCTCTACCTCAGCTAGAATATCCTTCCTCGTAAACCCTTTCTTGATAGATATCTCCTCCAGAAGATAACTTTCCTCTAGACGTGTATGGAACTTATCCTCTCGTGGAGACCATTGAGAAATCATCCGATACTTCTCATAATCGATTATCTCCCAGACATTTATAGCTCTTCTTCCAAATGTAAGGTCCATCCTCTTTTTGGGAAGATCAACACGAGAGAGATATATGCCGACATTCATTAAGGGAATGTACGTTTCTGCAACGTTCATAGGCTCCGAAGTTAAACGTTTAACAGCATGATCTAGGCTATCGGCATGCATTGTGCATACGCCGCCATGCCCCGTTGCAACTGCTTGAAATAGAGCGTAAGCCTCTTCACCCCTAATTTCCCCAACGATTATGTAGTCTGGTCTATAACGAAGACTTAATTTAACAAGATCGAAAAGACTTATTGAAGACTCATCCGCCGAGCCAAATCTAAAACTCTGCCTGCTTGTTAATTGAACCCAATTTTCGTGGAGAGTATTTAGCTCAGCTATCTCCTCAACAGTGACTATCTTGTCATTCGGCCTTATCAGACTTAAGAGAGCGTTGAGCATGCTCGTCTTGCCAGCTCCTGTTCCTCCAATAATCATCATGCTCATCTTATTTTCCAATAAAATCCAGAAATAAGCTGCAAGTATCTCATCTATTGTTCCCATGCTTATGAGATCAACGATGGAGAATGGATCTTTCCTAAACTTTCGAATGCAGAAACTACTTCCGAAAGTTGATATCTCCCTTCTAAAAGTTGCGGCAAGCCTATGTCTGCCCGGCAACATAGCATCAAGCATTGGATGGGCACTTGAAATATGTTTTCCACCCATATGGGCTAGCTTTATAATGAAATCATCATATTCTGTTTCGTCGTTAAAGATTATGTTTGTCGGTAGACTCTCATATTTTCTGTGCCAAACATAAACTGGTTTATTAACACCGTTACATGAGATATCCTCTATATTTGGATCTCTCATTAAGACATCTATTTTCCCATACCCAGCTAAGTCACGCACAACATAATAATAGATTTTCTCCCAAGATTTCTCATTGAACCTTCCTAGACTAAGCCGATATTTCTTAGAAAGTCTTTTTGCCTCCGAAAGAATATATGCCTCAAGATCCACGTTTAAGGTTTCTGGAGGAGCTAGCTCCTTCGTAATTAATGACCTAAGCTTTTTACAAGCTTCCTCCTCCCGACGGCTAAGACTCGCTTCGTTAACCAAATATTTTACTTTCCCTTCAAGAGAGATTATCTCGATCTTCGCCAGCGGATTACATACCCAGTAACTCTCAATGATTCTATATTTTGCAGATTTACTTCTCAGAGAAGACCCTCTCTTCCGCTCACCTCTGATTTCCTTATATTCTACATTACTCTTGAAACCGATCACTGATATATACCCTCTAATGAAATAAGGGACGGTCTCTTTACAAATCTGAATGCAACTCCACTTGTATGGGAATCTCAGAGAGGAGACTGATAAATTACTTATGAATTTCTTCTATAGAGGAGAAACTCCTACTTGAACGCGATTTTTAGACGAGAGACTATCACTATTACTTTTATCCACAGAAAGAGTTTTTAAAGGATAATCCTCTTTAATCATGCATTAGAATAGTAATAAAATGTTTGGTGAAGCAATGTGAAGCGATGTGATAAGTGTGGATTTCCACTTCCTGAAGATGCAGAATACTGTCCTAACTGCGGAGCTCCCGTAAGAAAAACAGTCATGCCCACGAAGGCTCCATTAATGTCTCTAGATAAAATTCTCCAAGCTGGCGTTCTTGGCGCGTTCATCTCAGTCATGATAGCCTCTCTGAATTCCTTCGGAATCCAGTTATACTTCATTCCATCATTTATATCTTCAATACTTGTGATTTTCCTCTTCAGAACAAAGAGGCTAGAAGAAGCCGTACTTATAGCTTTTACTGTATATCTTTTTGCAGATGCTATTCTAGGCGGGATGATGCTTGGAACCCTCTACCTTGAGAATATATCGCTCTCTGAAGCATACAGCGGATATGAACTATCCTTCCTTGACGTAGTCGCCTACTTATTTAATCCAATATCCGCCATAATAGCGGCATATATCGGAAATAAAATAACCCTGGGCGCCAAAGAAGAAAGGATAGGTTATGAATTTAAAGAAGAGAGGGAAGAGGGTGGAATAATCTATAGCTCTCGGGGAGATTTGCTTTCTCATAAGATTTAAATATTATCCGAAGAAGGTTCTATGCTTGAACTAGGGGAGATATCATAATGAATGTTCCAAGAACTATACGTGCATACTGTCCTAGATGTAATATGCATACGGAGCATACGGTCTCTCTTTACAAGGAGGGCAAACGAAGAGCCTTAGCTAAGGGAGAACGCCATCATAAACGTGAAAAGAGAGGATACGGCGGACAAAAATATCCTATGCTTAGAAGAAAGGCAAAGACAACGAAGAAACAAGCCTTGAAGCTTAGATGTAAAAAATGCGGATACATATCCCATAGGAAGGGTATAAGACTGCGGAGACTTACAATAGAGTAGGAAGGAAGATGAGATATGAATATGTGGGAGAAGATAATTCCAAAGCCTAAAAGCAGATTTCTTCAGGTTAGATGCCCAGACTGTGGAAATGAGCAGATAATATTTAGTCACGCTGCATCTATTGTTCATTGTAACATCTGTGGGGCGATTCTCGCTGAGCCGAGAGGTGGTAAAGCTAAGATAAAAGGTGAGATAGTTAGGGTTTTGGAGTAGAGCATGCTATGTCCTCTATTAAAAGGGATGATTGGCCTGAAATAGGAGAATTAGTTGTAGCTACAGTAAATGAGATAAGAAATTATGGAGTTTATGTGATGCTTGACGAGTATGGAAAGGAAGGCTTCCTACATACATCTGAGATCTCCTCGAGCTGGGTGAAGAATATACGTGACTTTGTTCGTGAAGGGGAGAAAGTAGTTCTCAAAGTGTTGCGGGTAGATCCGGAGAAGGGTCACATAGATCTTTCTCTGAGAAGGGTCACCAAACGGGAAAGAAGAGAGAAAATGCTTCTCTGGAAACAGAGCAAAAAAGCAGAAAGCATTATGAGAAGCCTATCTCAGAAATTAAACATTCCACTTGACGAGATACATGAGAAAGTATGGATTCCGCTTGAGGAAACCTTCGGAACAGCATATGAAGGACTAGAAAAAGCAGCGATGGAAGGAGCTAATCCTCTTATAGGAGCTGGCTTACCCCATAGAATCGCTGGAGTTTTGGCGGAAATAGCGAAAGAAAAGATTAGAATAACAAGCGTGAAGGTTCAGGGGACATTAAGAGTTTCCTGCAGAAAACCCGACGGCGTTCTCAGAATAAAGAAGGCTTTTGCTGAGGCTGAGAAAGTGAAGATTCCAAACGGATCAAGCAAGAGAATCTATGTAATCTCCCCTCCCCGATATAGAATTGAAGTAACCGCTCGAGACTATAAGACAGCCAATATCATATTTCAGAAAATTGCGGATATCGTCATGCAGAGCATAAAAAGACTCGGAGGAGAAGGAAAGATAGAAAGAGGATAGACGCATATGGGTTGGCTATTGCGCAGATGTTCGCGGTGCAGAGAATACACAATTAAAAAGACTAGATGCCCACACTGTGGAGGACCGACATATGTACCCCATCCAGCCAGGTTTTCGCCGGATGATAAATATGCCGTTTATAAAGGTATGATGAGGCAAGAAACCAGATGAGAAAGACAACAATATCCGAATGTAAAGAGGTGAAACCTGAAAAGGCCGTTTTGATAGAAGGTCTTCCAGGAGTTGGACTAGTGGGAAAAATCGCTTCAGAATATCTTATTAAGCAACTAAACGCGGTGAAGATCGCTGAGCTATATTCTCCTCATTTCCCATATTATGTTATGATCGATGAAAATGGGAAAATTAACCTCCTCAAGCTAGAATTTTATTATTGGCGAAACAATGAAGAAAACCAAGATCTCATCTTATTAACGGGAGATTGTCAAGCTCAGACGGTTGAAGGCCAGTATGAAGTAGCTGAGGCTATTCTTGACTATGCAGAAAAGAAGAATGTTAGGCTGGTAATAACGTTAGGCGGGTATCAAAAGGAGGTGAGAGGTGAACCTAAGATATTCGCATCCGCGACAAGCAGAGAGATTCTTAAAACGGTTGTAAAGCTAGGGGCTAAAAGCAATTTTTCCGGAAGTCCCATCGTAGGAATTGCTGGAATCCTCGCTGGGTTGGCAAAGTTTAGAGGAATAAATGCGCTTTGCCTCTTAGCGGAGACTCAAGGGCATAGACCGGATCCTAGAGCCTCAAAGAGCCTTCTGAACCTTCTTTCAAAAATGCTACAATTTAAAATTGACTTTCTAGATCTGGAGAAAGAAATATCGAAGTATGAGGAACTGGAAAAAAGGATAAGGAAGATACAAGAGCAGAGAATAGTCAAGAGAAGAAGACAAAAAGTTGAAGACACGGAGAAAATTTTCTATATAGGATAAAATTAAAACATCAACTTATACTATGAAGATCTCATGAGGTTTCTGATGCTTCTTTAGAATCTTCCTGATCTCCTCTAAGTCACGAATAGTATGATTTACAGCGCTAATATGCGAGTTAACTATCTCAATGATCTCGGATTTTGTAATTGCCTCCATTAAATTATCCTCAATCTGCTCGATTATTATATCCGTTAGATCGCTTCTTCGATCAATATTCTTCAAGTTCTCTAAGATCTCTCTCCGCTTCTCTTCAACAGCTGGGTTTGGAAGTTTACCCGCGCTTATTTTGTCAGCTATTTCTTGAATGACCTCTTCAGCGGAAAGGGAAACTGATAACCTCGCAGCAACTTCTCCTCCGGGAGTCAAAAATATGAGCGTTGGAACCATGTCAACTTCATAAAGCTGAGCTAACTCTTCATTTCTAGGGTCATCAACATTAATCAAATGTATGTTTATGTCTCTTCTTTTCTGAGAAATCTTCTTACTGGCATTTGAAAGTTCGCTTTCATCCTCTTGCAGGTTAGAATAGAAATAAATTATCTCAACTTTTTTATCATGCAATCTTCCTCATCCTCACTCTCGCGAATGCCAAAAAATAAAGATACGTTTATTTTTTGATATTACTGCATTTTCTATGCCTTTACAGTGATCTCTCTGACTATGCCAGCGGCGATCGTTGTTCCCATATCTCGTATAGCGAACCTGCCTAGCTCTGGAAAATCAGTATAAGTTTCAACCGCTATTGGACGTAAAGGCTGGAACCTCACGAGAGCGCTATCTCCAGTCTTAAGGAATGCTGGATTTTCCTCAACTGTCTGGCCAGTACGTGGATCAATCTTCTTTATTAGCTCAGCAAACCGGCAGGCAACTTGCGCTGTGTGAGCGTGGAGAACCGGAGTATATCCGGCGGCTATGGCCGTTGGATGATGAATTACGATTATCTGCCCTATGAACTCTTTGGCGACGGTCGGCGGATTATCCGCGTGACCAACAACATCACCTCTTCTTATATCCTTCTTTGAGACTCCTCTAACGTTGAAGCCAATGTTATCTCCAGGCTCAGCCTTCTGTATTCTCACATGATGAGTCTCAATAGACTTGACCTCGCCCATTTTATTCGCTGGCATAAAGATTACTTTGTCACCTACCTTAAGAACTCCCGTTTCGACGCGCCCAACTGGAACAGTTCCAACCCCTGTGATTGTGTATACATCTTGTACTGGAATTCGCAGAGGCTTATCGATTGGTTTAGGAGGCAATTCAAAGGAATCTAGAGCCTCGTACAGCGTCGGTCCCTTATACCATGGCATTTTATCACTTTTCTTTACTAGGTTGTCTCCCGTCCATCCGGATGTAGGAACGAAGTGAATCTTGTCAGCATTGTAGCCGACTAGCTTGAGCATTCTAGATATCTCTCTTTTAATCTCCTCGTAGCGTTCTTGACTCCAATTTACTGAAGGATCATCCATTTTGTTTATCGCTACAACGAGTTGTTTTACTCCGAGAGTAAATGCAAGGAATGCATGTTCTCTCGTCTGGCCTCCGGGGCCTATGCCAGCTTCGAATTCTCCTTTCTTCGCTGAAACGAAAAGTACAGCGGCATCTGCTTGGCTGGCTCCGGTAATCATGTTTTTCACGAAGTCCCTGTGTCCGGGGGCGTCAATTATTGTAAAGAAGAAGTGAGGCGTCTCGAACTTTAGGAATCGTAGATCTATCGTTAAGCCTCTTTCTCTTTCCTCTTTCAAGGAGTCAAGAATCCACGCGTATTTGAAGGTTTCTTTACCTAGCCTTGCAGCTTCCTCTTCGTACTGCCTAATCGTTCTTTCATCTATCGCTCCAGCTAAATACAGCAGGTGGCCCATCGTTGTGGATTTTCCATGATCCACATGCCCGATGATCACTAGATTCAGATGAGGTTTTTCTTCTTTGCTCATTTCTTATCCTCCAGTCTAATTCCATTCTTTTTATTGAGATCCGGTTAAACATCAGCTCAATCCGTTATTTTAAGTTATCGCTGAATATAACTAATCGGGCATGAATATCTTGTTTCATTTAGGGAAAAATTACATTTATCTTCTTTTCCTTTTAATCAATAGTTATTCTTGGACATTAGAAACTTTCTTCTTTTTGAAGACCTTCGCTATAACCGTTCCACTAGGTATCAAAATCTCTTCATCTCCAGTATCTAGAACGATGTGCATCAGTCGAATCTCCTTAACTCTTCCAGTATGCCCAGATATAGTTATGATATCTCCATAGGAAAACGGACGCGTGATGAGTAGGAAGATTCCAGCAATTACATGCGTCAAAACTGTTTGGGAAGCGAAGCCTATAACCATCCCTCCGAAGGAACCCATTGTTAGCGCCGCCGCCGGACTTACATTGAACATTGATCCAACCAATCCAAGTAACAATGCTATTCCAGAGATTTTTGTTATACTTTTAATCATAGCGGCTGTTGGATGATCAGAGATTCCTAATGTGTAAGTGTAGACTACCATGCATACTGCATTAAGCGCATAGTATCCAAATATGAAGACAAGCGCCGCCCGCACATACGTAAGAAGCGGTTTTAAAACCATGAGATTCTCCTTATAAGGTTGCAGGAATAGCGGGGGCTCCTTGAATGGAGCTTCTCCAAACACGAAATTAATGATCGAAAGAAAAATTATGAGAATCGCTATGTAAAAAATGGTCTTAAAGCTTCCTCTTCGTATGCTTCGAATCTTCTCATTTATACTATTCATGTTTAACATTTCCCAATAACACCTTGATAATATAAAAAAATGCGTAGATGAGTATTTATGAATATTCATTCAATGAAGTTTTAAGACTGCGAGGCTCCAAATTAAGGCTTAAACTAAGAAAATGTGGTAGACATGTAAACTGTGCGATGACTTCTCCTAAGCCATGAAGAACGCATACTTTAGAATCTTTCGTACTTCGCTTTCGACGTATCCTTCAAGATTCCTCGCGATGTCGAGGGCGGAGATGACACCGTAGAGAATGCCTTTTCTTATAACAGCTAATCTTCGAATTTTGTGTTTTTCCATTATCTTTGCAGCTGCTATTAAATCTGCATCTGGGTCAACCTCGATTAATGGAGTAGACATTATCTCTCCAACTTTAACTCTTTTGGGACTAAGTCCCTTTGCAACAACCTTATAAGTGACATCTCTCTCGGTCACCATTCCAACAGGTTTACATTGCCTAAGAACTATCACACAGCCTTTCCCTTTTTCACTCATCTTAGCCGCGGCTTCGGCAACGGAAGCATTCTCATCGATTGTAATGATCTCTTCATCCATAGCTTCTGATACTTTCAAAATCTCCACCGCAACGCTTTTCTTCTCCAATTAATGACTAATTATAATTTCTTTTAATTATTCGTTCTTATTTTGATATCGAGTTAATAATGATACTCTAATATCTTCAATAAAATCTCCTTTTACCTCACTACTTTCACAAGTTTCTCCGGTTTATCAGGATTCAGACCTTTTGATACCGACATATAATATGCGAATAGTTGAAGAGGAAGGATGTATAGAAGCGGAGAAAACGGTTGAGGCATGCCTTCTGGAAGAAGAAATGCTTCGTTAACATCGCTAACTAGTTGCTCTACTCTATGACTCTTCTCGGATATTAAGATGACTGACGCACCGAAGCTTTTGAAGCTTCGACTAAGCTTAACTGCATCTTCAATCATATCTGACGAGGTCATCACTACCACTATAGTTTTCTCATCAACAAGTCTTATAGGGCCGTGGAGAAATTCTCTAGTTGCGAATCCTTCAGAGAAGATCTTGCACGTTTCTTTCAGCTTTAGTGCTCCCTCTAAAGCGGTAACGTAATTTGGACCACTTCCTAGCAGAAAAACAGCGTTCTTATCCTTAAACTTGTTCGCCGTCTCTTGAACTTTGCTTTTTAGAGATTCCAGAGCAAGCTTAACAATTCGAGGTGCCTTATAAAGGCTCTCTTCCATCTCTGAAAGTTCGTGGTCCTTTCCTTTTTCTAAAGCAAGATTTATGGAAAACATATAAATAGCCATCAGCTGTGCTATGTAAGTTTTAGTAGCCGGAATCGCGAGTTCTCTACCTGACCTTGGGAAGATGCAGAAGTTAGCCTTCTTCGCAAGCGTGCTATCTAATGTATTGGTTACTGCAAGGAGTTCGATGCGCCTCTGCAAAGCAGCATCAACAGCCTTTATGACGTCCGAGCTCTCCCCCGATTGCGATATTGCCATTAAGAGGGTTTTTCTAGGAATCTTTTGAGGAATCCATTGATGAAATTCAGATGCCGATAATGTTAAAGCTATAATTTCAACCAGATTTGATAAAGCATATTGACCTGCAAGTCCAGCATGATAGCTAGTTCCACTACCCGTAATATACAACATCTCATAACTTTCAGAGATGATCTTTGAGGATAGTTCCCGTATTCTATCACGCTCCAATCT
>PIYH01000047.1 GCA_003601695.1 Candidatus Bathyarchaeota archaeon | reverse complement strand
TGGAGAATATTTAGACCCCTGATATGGACAGCTGTGTTTGGTTCACTCACTGTGGTGGTGTTCTTCGTTAGGAGACTCATCAAACCCGCAGTTATTACCGCCACTGTTCCTCCTAATGTCCTGAGGGAGTTTATCAAAGTTTATGAAGAAAGAAGGAGACTATACGTTGATCTTCAGTCGTTGCGAAAGCAGTTCAGGAGAGGTAAAATTTCTAGAAGAAGATTAAAGCTTAGAAGAGAATCTTTAGATCGGAGGTTAGCGGCGCTAAATAAAAGACTAATGGATCTTAAAGAACAGATATCTGCCGTGACTGAGAGATATGGAGAGATGCTGAGAGACCTTGAGACGGCTGAAGCTGAGATTGAAATGTTAAACGCTAACATTGAACATGTTGAGGCTAGGTTTAGACGTGGAGAAATCTCCGCAGATGTCAAAAAGAAGCTTATAGATGAGTATAATGGCATAAAAAGACGAGCTGAAGGTAGAATTTCTGAAATTCTTCTGAGGTTTCAAGAAGAAGTCGCATAAAACATATATTCTAATTTTGAATCAGATTCAGAATAGTTTAACGAAATAATTTTTATAAAGATGGCAATTAGACGATTTTGAATATGAAGAATCCACAAAATAATGTTTACAGAAAAATTGCAGATGTCGCCAGATATTCATCTCAAGCGGTTACATTAGGCTTATTCGAAGTATTTAGGAGACTTGATAGTGGTGGTTTTCATCAGCTTGGCCAAGCGAACCTCAACGAGAAGTAATCTTGTTTCTGGCGCCACTTGGAGAAGATTATCAGAGTATCTTGGACTCTCGGAATACGAGGCAAGGATTTACATATCTTTAATTGAAGCTGGACAAGCTAAAGCCAGAACGCTAAGCGTTCTCAGCGGAGTTCCAAGAACAAAAGTCTACAGTGTTCTGAAGAGACTCATAGATATGGGACTTGTGTCCGAGATACCTGGAGCACCCAGAAAGTTCTCCCCAACCCCACCTAGCGTTGCTTTGAAACGTCATCTACAAACATACCTAGATACAGTTCAGGATCTTGAAGCTCTCGTCTCAGCATTAGAAAGCGCTTTTAGAAAGGCCAAGGCTAAGGAGGACATACGTCAATGCTTAGCATGGATTATTAAGGGAAGAGAAAGAATCTTCGAAAAGATCCAAGAGATGCTGGCTATGGCGAAGAAAAATGTCTGCATAATAACGAATGGAAACGGATTAATCCTCTTGTACAAGATGTTTAATAAAATGTTTGATGATCTTATTAGACGATCAATAGAGATTAGGATAGTTACGGCGAATAAACCAAATACTGAGCATATACTTCGAGAGCTTAAATATATATGCGACATTAAAGAGTTCGATTTTCATCTTCCTATGATCATAGTGAGTATAGACAATGAACATATACTTATATCTCATCTTCAGTTTGATAATTACTTTTTAAAATTTGAAAGGGATGAAGCAATCTTTTCAAATGACCCTGCGCTATATAGGCTTGTTTGGCTTTTAGTAAGTCAAGCAATTAAGAGAATTCAATTATAATAAGCGATAAAATAGATAGTTAAGTCACCGTGATATACTCTTTATAGTTACATCATTTTTACATAAATGTGAATAAAAATCAAGCTTAGGTGACACCTACTGTCCGATAAGAAGATTAAGAGTTCAAGTCCAATGAACTTTATCGATTTATTAATATTAACGCTTGCACAGCATGAGAAAGATTTATCTTTACTCATTAAAAGACTCGAAGAAATTTCTGAGAAATTTGAAAAGATATGCACCCAGATGGAAAATGCTAAAGACTTTGCATGTGAAGACCGTGAACATTAATAAGTTATTTCCCACATTTTCTTGATTACATGAAAACTTTTATTTTTAAAATGCCCTTTTGAGTTTAAGGTGACTTACGTTGGTTGAGATAAAGATAGATACTGAAAAATGCATTGGATGTGGAACCTGCGTAGACGTGTGTCCCGTCGGAGTCTGGGAACTGGTGGGAGAAAAAGCCTCTCCAGTAAATGCAGACGAATGCATTGCATGCCATGCATGCGAGACTCAATGCCCGGAAAACGCGATTGAGATCATAGAGTAAGATTCCAGAACCTCGATTGAGTCTCTTTTACTCTCCTAATGATTTTTTCTGCAATCTTATGAACAGTTATGCTGAATCTTGGACGACGATCTCTAACCATCGCTTCTATACCCATCATCCGAAACAAAATCGCCGGAATTATACTCTTTAAAAAACTCGGGCAATAACCACCTTCTAGTATGGCTACAAGTCTGTCTCCGCTAAGCCGTCGTGCTAGATCGATTACTACCTGAAAAACTTTCAGGTACAAAGATGCGGAGAGAAGAAGCTCACCAATGGGATCTCTAAAGTATCCGTCGAAACCAGCCGATATCAGAATGAATTCAGGCTTATAACAGAGCGCTATAGGAATCACTATAAATTTCAAAGCTTTCCAGTATGCTGGATCTGATGTGCCGAAGGGAAGCGGAATGTTAACCGTGTACCCTTTACCCTTTTTATTTCCAACTTCATCGATGAAGCCTGATCTGGGAAATTCAGAAGGATCTTCATGAAGACTAATGTATAAAACCTCATCAGTATTATAAAATATCTCTTGAGTTCCATTTCCGTGATGAACATCTATATCAAGTATTAGGATGCGACTTAATGAGAATCTATCTATGAGACGCTTAGCCGCCAAGGCGATATTATTAAAGATGCAAAAACCAGAGGCTGAGGCGTGGCTTGCATGATGACCAGGCGGCCTAGAGATGACGAACGCATTTCTGATCTTCCCCTCCATCACCATATCTACAGCTCTTATCGCTCCCCCAGCTGCTAAACGTGCAACCGTGTAGCTCTCCGGCGAAACCGACGTTCCGGTTTCCTCGTCTAGAATCCCCCCTCCACTACTACAGAACTTTCTTACAGCTCGAATGTACCTAGGTGAATGAACCATTTCAAGCTCATCTAACTTTGCGATTCTAGGCTTGACGAGTACGCATCGCTTATTTTTTAACAAATTGAGGCGATTAATTCCTCTCATAATAGCCCGTAGCCTCGCTGGGGATTCTGGATGATTTCTTCCAGTTCTGTGAAGGAAGAAACACTCAGAGAAGATTATTCCCGTTCTTAATCTACTATTGCTCAATTCGTTCACTTCAAGTCCCTTCAGCCTTTCATACGGCATAGAGAGGTAAATCTCAATATAATTGTTAAATTAGCCAGATAATATAGATAGAGTGATGCTTAAAATGAATTGAGGTGGTAGCGGATGCCCATCCTCCCAATAGATACAGGCCGATATGGAACTCCTGAAATGTTGAGAATATTTGAGGAGGAGAATTACTTCCAGAAGTTATTAGATGTGGAGGCTGCGCTCGCTTGGGCGCATGCAATGGTGGGAAACATTCCTAGAGAAGATGCTGAGAAGATAATGGAGATGGCTTCAACGAAGTATGTTAAAGTCAGCAGAGTGAAGGAGATAGAGAAGGAGATTAAACATGATATAATGTCACTTGTCCGAGCCTTCGCTGAGGTATGTGGATCGAGCGGTGCGTACATACATTTAGGAGTCACAAGTTATGATATTGTTGACACAGCTAAGGCTCTTCAGCTTAGAGAGGCAATAGAGATTATAGGTAGAAAACTTGACGATCTCGAATTTATCCTCATCAAGCTTGCAAACCAGTATAAAAGAACGATTATGATGGGTAGGACGCATGGGCAACACGCATTGCCAATAACATTTGGCTTAAAGCTTTCAGTCTGGATGAGGGAGATTTCAAGACATATTCAGAGACTCCGAGAATGCAGAGAAAGATTGTTAGTGGGGAAGATGAGTGGAGCCGTGGGGACACAGGCGGGTTTAGGAGCACATGCCTTAAAGATCCAAGAGTTAGTTATGCAAAAACTAGGGTTGAAAGCAACTGATGTCTCAACCCAAATTATTCAGAGAGATAGACATGCAGAGTTCATATGCTTATTGGCAATAATAGCGTCGACTCTAGATAAATTTGCAATAGAGATAAGAGAACTTCAAAGAACCGAGATCGGTGAAGTTTTTGAGCCGTTTAGACGGGAGAAACAAGTTGGCAGTTCTACTATGCCTCATAAAAGAAACCCGGAACTCTGCGAGAGGATATGTGGGCTTGCAAAGATTATGAGAAGTCTAGTGTTTCCCGCTCTAGAGAACATTCCAACATGGCATGAAAGGGATCTCACCCAGTCCTCTTCTGAAAGGTTCCTCATTCCTGAAGCTTGCATTCTGATTGACTATATGCTTCACCTCATGATCGGAATCTTGTCAAATCTTGAAGTTGACGAGGAAAGAATGAAAAGAAATATAGAAATAACTGAGGGACGAACTATGTCTGAGGCTGTCATGATAGCCTTGACGAGAAAGGGGATGAACCGGCAAGAAGCACATGAACTTGTTCGGAGACTTGCAATTCAAAGTGCCTCCGAGAATAAGCCATTCAGAGAAGTATTGATACGCAATGATAAGATCAGGTCTTTCCTGAGAGAGGATGAAATAGACGATGCGCTGAAACCTGAAAAATATTTGGGAACAGCTGTTACGCAGGTTGAAATGGCTATAAGAAAAACTTTAGAGGAAAGAATGACAAGAGGATTAAGAGAAGATCTAGAGTAACTTTTTATCAAATTAAAAATTTTAGAGTCAGCTCCTGCCTTCATCTATGCTGAATCATTAAGTAAAATACGTAGTTTATGGAAGAATATAGATCATTAATCTGCATAAATGCTTTGGCGAGGTTGAAGCTTTAAGATGAACTCAGCTTCGCGTTAATCAAAGCAAGAACGCTTTATGATTGAGAAGGATAGTCATCAGAGGATACCGCGCCATTCTGAGCAGACGTTATGGTCATGGATAGATTCATAGCTTACACATTTTACTCTACAGTATTTTCCCGGATGCTTCTCCCTGAGAAGCTGGACGCATTTTCTAACAACGTCTTCTACGAATCTGGGATCTTCATGAATTCTCTCTACGATCTCTTTCTCTTCAATTCTCTTTAAAATTGAAAAGGTTGGAGAACTGAAGCTCTCCTTACAGATTTCTATCACATCCCTAAGGTCAACTTCGCTTTTGGAAACGTCAAGTTCAACTGTTATCTTCCCCCTTTGATTGTGAGTCAGCCCTCCCGTTAACTCCTTTGAGCAGGGACATGCGAGAATGCCATTAACTGAGACGCCAACTATCTTGACGCCATTCTTAGTTGAGAATTTACCGAACATCTCAGCTATTGCTTTTTCCTTCTTCCCGCTCGGCCTAATTCTTTCATAGGGGAATTCTCCGAAGACTTCAGTATAGCAGTGGAAGCCATGCTTTTGGTATGCTCTTTTAGCAATTTTCTCAGCAAGATCCTCGATGGATGCTGCTTTATTAGGAATCTCAGCGATAGATTCAGCGAATCTACTCATATGTGCTCCACGAAGATTCGAGGGAAGAGTAATGTAACTATTAATCGTGACAATGACATGATATGGTTTACTTGGCTTCTTTATCGACACGTATTTCTTTAAGCCTTCAACTCCGACCTTTTCCAGCTCTATCTCATTCTCGGGCTTCTGATTTTGAACATCAAGTAAACCGATATCCATAAAGAATTGCCTCCAAATTCCAAACTACATACTCAAAGAAATATCTTGTCTAAACTCAGGAATCCTCTGCAGAATTATTTGGAAGCATATCAAATAAAAAATAAAAGAAGAAAAGCTTCTCAGTATCCTCGGAGTCTTTTTCTCTCCTCCATTTTTTCCGAAATATGATGATTCGCCAATTCAAGCGCAACCATTCTAGGTGGAACATTCCTATCTTCGGCGACTGGAAGTATTCTGTCAAGGACTCTTTCAACAGATTCTATTAGAAGAGTCTCCGGCTGAAGCAATCTGTTTAATTCAGCATAACTTACTACGACCCCTCCTTTATTGGCGAGGAAATCGTTTATATTGATTATTCCTCTCTTGTGGAAGACTAGGTATGTTTCTGGATTTTTAGCAGGATCGTTAGCAGCCTCAAATATTAAGTCAGCCACCATCTCCTTCGCTATCCTTTCATCATATACTCCCTCGATGGCTGCTGGTATAAATATTCTCTTTTCATTCTTTGATTCCTTCTTAAGTCTAAGTATCGCCTCGTTTGTAATAGGCTTAGCGTTCGGATGAGCATCCTTTGGCTGATTCAAATAGCTTGATACTGTGCCATAACTCTCTTTAACCTTTATTAAGTCATAAATGTCTAAGCCGTTCTTGTCATATACTCCTCCTTGACTGTCAGTGACTGCTATGATTTTGAATCCTTTCTCATAGAGCATTCTAGTTGCTGGCTTCCCAACTTTCCCAAATCCCATGAGTGCAACTGTACATTCATTTGGATCGATACCATAATAGTCAAGGACATAAGATATCGTATATAGTAGACCCCGAGCTGTTGCCCCGCGTCTTTCCTCTATTCCTCCTAAACTCTTCGTTTTACCGGTCGCAGCGTTTCTATCCCCTATAGTCTTTACGAACGTATCCATATCGGAAGAATTAGTTCCCATATCGGGAGCGCTTATATAATTCTGTGGACAGAAAGGACTTATTGCTTCTGCAAATGCCTTAATTAGGAGCTTCTTCCGTTCTAGAGAGATCTTTTTGGGATCGGCTTTGATTCCAGCTTTAGCTCCACCGAAGGGTAAGCCTTCCCTAACCCCGGCGATAGCACATTTCCACGTCATGATTCTGGCTAGTCTGAAAACCTCGTCTACCCTTACGTTGGGCGCCATCCTTAAACCACCTTTTCCAGGACCGGGCGCGGTATTATCTATAACTAGGAAGCCTGTAAGATTTATACTCGGCTCCTTAACAATTATTACCTTTTCAGGTCCAAGGGGATCGTAAGGAATAGTGAAATTCATAGGCTTAACTTTCAACTTGGACACCCATTCTCCTCCTAAGTAGGATTTTAAAAAATAAGCAGTCAGAGGTATATAAATAAACCTTTTTTATGAAACGTTTAGAATTAAGCCGCTGAAAGGATCATCGAGTTATGAAGAATATAAAACACATATACGATAGCCATATTAAGTTACTCTCTAGCTTCACATTATTCCACTTCGAGGATAGGCATTCGACGAGATGATTAAAAACGCTGATACGTGGAGAAAATGAGATTATGCAGTCAATCAACGCTCACTAATAGAGGAGAAGGTGTGAGCGGCACCATATTCATTCGATTCTTTGACAATCTCATATGCAGAGATATAATCGTTAATGAAAAATCGCTCAGAAAACACTGGAAAATGAGGTTCCAGCTAATGTCTTTCTTACGAACGTTCACTCAATATATAGACGCTTCATCTTAACTTAGTTATCTCTTAGAATCTTCTATTAGATTTAATCAATGTCCACACCAAATCTTAATATCAAGATAATATCAAGGAGAATGGAAAGGGTGGCCTATCTTAAACTCTGTATAAGCCACATTCCGTCATCTCCCTTCTTCTCATCGGAGACTCACTTTTAATTCTATCAATCATCTCGGATAGAGCCTTAAATGCCTCGACTCTACGCTTAGACGCTACTAAAACATACATGATATTCTCCCCTACGCTCGCTGATCCGCTCCTATGCTGAACTATTATGTCAATCACTCTATATTTTTCCCTCACATCCTTAACTATTTCATTCATCCATCTGGTCATCTCCTTCTTGTCTGCTTCAAACTCGAGTCGAAGAACTCTTTCATCACCACGTCTTCCCCTAACAACTCCGACGTAAATTAGTATAGTTCCGATCTCATCGGTCTTCTTCTTCATCTTGTCGATTAAAGATCTTAGTTCGTCAAGATTTTCAGAGAATTTAATGTGCAATCTATTCACTCCCATCAGTCCAGGCGGAGATGAATATCTAAATGTTTATCAGACTTATGTATATGTTCTTCCATTTATTAGAGGGCGAAAGCAAAATGGATTCGAATGGTGAGAATTTAAGGTTTCTCACAAGATATGGAAAGATAATCGAAAAAATTATGGAGAAAAAGGTTGCTTCTTGCCTATGATCCATCACGTTTCCACCCTTACGAGGAAAGATGAGCTCAATCTTTTCCATCCTCATCCACATCTGATACTCTAAAACACGCTTCTCCATCAAGTCTTCACATCTAGTATGGTGAATGATATCTAGGTTAAGAGTTCGCCAGCGACTGTAACTACTACCCAAATATTGTCGTCGTCTCTTTGAATGCTCCGAGAAGGGAATGGCGATTTCATAGTCATCACTTACTTCCCGCCGTGACTATCTAAATAAAGATGGATTATCATTTTCAAAGATCTCGGGGACAAAGTGGAAGAGTATCGGCACTTCTAGATTCGTCATCAAAGATTGCATAATTGTTCGAGAAGAATCTGTTGGTTTTTCTGATTAAATCGCCAACAAAAAAGGAAAGTCGGGAGATTATGAGGGCATATAGACTAAGTGTACGCGGTTACCCGCTGGATCTGGATCTTTGAGGAATACTGCCTTATATCCATTGCTTATTTGAGGCTTTTCGAGCTCGATCCCCATCTTTTTTAGATATTCACAGGCAGCTTCAAAATTTGAGACCCGTATGGCTATGTGACATTTAATGGGACTAGGCGTCTTTATGATCTCTATTCTTCCGGGTCCATTACCAGAGATGAAACATGTCAGTTTACCTTCTTTCTTTTCAAACCCAAACGTCCTCGCATACCAGTCTGCAGTTTCAGTAGCGACTTTCTCTTCGAGGTATATTCCAGCATGCTCCACTCCTAGGAAGAGCGGGGTGCCTCTAGCCTCCTGTATCCATCGGATGCAATCCTCAACTTTCCTGGTTATCGCGTTGAAGTCTCTAGTTGCAACGAGGTCTTTACGGATCAGCCTCGACCCCATACCCAAGGCAACAGCACCAGCCTTAATCCATGAATATATGCTTTCCTTAGTTGCATCAACTCCTCCTGTTGGTATAAGGTTCACCCATGGAGATGGTCCACGCACGCTCTTGATGAATCCTGGTTTCAGTCTACTCCCAGGAAATATCTTGATTAAGTCACATCCCATCTCTTCGGCTGCGGATATCTCTGAGGGCGTTCCGCATCCCGGTATATATGGAACTTTCCGTCGATTACAGATTTTAGCTATCTCAGGGTTAAAGACTGGACTGACCACGAAGTTAGCCCCGCAATTTATGTACAAGGCCGCTGTCATCGGATCAATTACTGAACCTACTCCTAAAATTACGTCATTAAATTCTTTATTGCACCATCTAGCGAGTTCTGAAAATACTTGAAACGCGAAGTCTCCTCTGTTTGTGAATTCTACTACCTTAGCTCCTCCGTTAACACATGCTTGAACGATCTTCTTTGCTATCTCGACGTCTCCATTATAGAAGAGCGGAATGAGCCCTATTTCGAATATCTTTCCGATAACTTCATGTTTCATAAACTTCGCCATGGAAC
>PIYH01000046.1:9535-11910 GCA_003601695.1 Candidatus Bathyarchaeota archaeon | reverse complement strand
TTAAATCGCTTAATCCAGATATTTTCTTAGTGATGCTTGACGATCTTATACGAGTCAGAGAGAGACTGAAGAAAGATCCTCAATGGAGAGAGCATGACTTCACGCTTGTTGAGCTCGCTCAGTGGAGAAGAGCTGAGATAATGGGAGTCTATGATCTCTCTCGCCTCTTCACGCCTCATAAAGAATTCTATCTCGTCGCACGGGAACATGGGACAAATCTTCTTGAGGACTTAATCTTCCACCGCGAAAAGAAGAAGATATATTTAAGTCATCCAATAACGGGCGAAGATGAACAGTTCTTTAGGAACGTTCAAAGATTTGCCAAGTCTCTTAAGCCATACTACACGGTCTTTGATCCATATATGATTAAGGACTGGGATGTGGTTGAGACATGGAGGAGAATTAAGAATCGGTCTCAGATGAAGGGTGAGGAAGTGCCTAAGAAGATTGGTGTTACGATAGAGTATGCTGACGGCGTTAAGAGATACGAGCTTGAGTCTTGGGATATTGAAACAGCGATAAAGAATATTCGAGCTCAAATTATAGATACCGACTATAAGATAATAGAGAGTTGTCACTATATTGTTGTTTATCATCCACGTGAAGAGATCTCCGCTGGAGTGATGAGTGAGATGATTCAGGCTAAGGCGATGGCGAAGTTCGTTTACGTATTCTATCCATATGAGCCGAGTCCATTCTTCGAATGGTACTCGACAAAGATATTCTCGAGAGAAAATGAGCTAGTTTCTTTCCTGAAAGAAATCGCTGGGAAGGAATTATCTTCATAAAACCCCCTTTAACATCTGTTTAGCTCGGTGAGACGTATTGAAGTATACAGGTCTCAGAAGAAGTCTTCTGAAGGATCTTTCTAAAACATGGGTTCTTCAAAGACTGAAGAAGATAGAGCTCTCTGCGATTCCTGAATGGATAGGGTCAAGGGTCGCCGTGGCTTCAAGATATCAGCACTCCCTAAGCGTTGGGGAGCTATCGCTACTAGTCTCTGGAGAAAACAAGGACGATCTGCTTCTCTTGACGGCTGCTTCCGCGCTTCATGATGTAGGTGTAGGTCCATTCCCTCACCTCTCAGACCATATTATGAAGGAGATTTTAGGATTTCCACATGAAGGCGCCGTTAAGTTCGCCTTTGAAAATAGCCCGCTAAAAGATGTACGGGTTCTGGAGAAATACGGATTAGACCTGGATGAGGTAGCATCTATGGTTAAAGGAGGTCATAGACTCTCAAGATTTTTACATGGCTTCCCCGATCTTGACAACACTGATAATATATATCGTTTCATTATAAGCATACCGGGGAGGCCTTTAGGGGAGCCTTCATACATCCCGCAAGAGATAGCGAGGCGAATGTCGCTTGAGGAGAATATAATACTACCTGATGAGTTGAGAGAGAGGTGGATAAGCGATTTTAGAAAGGCGTACTCGTATCTCAGAGATAATAGGATGAACATGATTGGATGGACCATGCTGGGAAGAGCTCTTAGGCTTCTTCGAGATGAGTTGAACCCGGATTTTTTCAGGCTAACGAATAAGGAGGCATACTTCCTGATTAAAGCGAAGATTCCTAGGCTTGTTGATGGCCTCGAAAGGAGAGAGTTCCGGATAATCTTTGACCGTAAATATGACGAATTGAGAGGAGAGGCACGGAAGATTCTGGATTTATCTAGCCTATGTGAATTAGAGCAGATGTTATCCAGGGAGTTGAATCTTGAAGAGTGGATGGTTGGTTTATCAGCTGTTCACACGATGCCAGGTGAAGAGTCTAGCTACTGGAGAGTATACCTGGTTTCATATAGAGGTGATAATAAGCCTAAAAAAGTCCTTGAGGATATTCTCTCAAATTCTACTCCTGTTTAGATGAAAGATCGCAAAACTAAGGTTTATCGTACTCGTTTCAATGATTTATAGAGGTTATCTCTATAAATCATAACATAATTGGAAAGGCGCATCATGTGCTTCGGGAGGCAGTTGTACTAACTGAAGATAGCGGAACGCGAAAAGACAATACCACTTTACTTCCTCTCTAGTTTAATGACAGTAAATTTGAGGCAACGTTTCAGCTACTTAACGTCTATTAGAGCTCGTTTTTCACATTTCATGATTACCTGCTCATGCAAGGGCTGTTCTTCATCTTAACTGTTGCAGTTATACTTCTCAAATTTTAACGACTAGTATGATCCTTAAGCAGGAAGTTTAGTGATAATCGTAAGTTATCCGAGTTATGTAGGGTTTTGATATTATTGATCGGCTAATCCGGCTCAACGAACTTGATTTTTCAATGATCTTTCTATACGATCCGAGCTTCTTCATTACTGGAAGTAGTTTCTCCGCCACTGCATCCAGCACTTAACGCCTAGATT
>PIYH01000046.1:0-9528 GCA_003601695.1 Candidatus Bathyarchaeota archaeon | reverse complement strand
ATTCGGATTAACCCCGCTTCTTGGAGGTTGATGTTGAAGATCATGCGTGAAATGGTATCCTATCATACCGTAACGCTGAAGCTCTTAAATGCTTAGGAGTATCCATCGATTGATAGGAGATTTGGAGAGGAGGATTGGGATATATTTTTTGTTTGTGTTCTGAGTTATTTTCGATGCTGCATTTGGATGTTTGAAGGGGTCGCTCATGTTTTTAATCTAGAGCTTTCAAATATACTCTAGAGTTGGAAGATAAGAGTTCAAATCTCCCCGGTCCACCAGCCTTTCGGATTCAAATTAACCCTTAAAAGTTCTCGTGGATCCTCGTTTGCGTGCGCTATTAGCTTATCCCAAGTATTTCTGTCAACTATAATTATTACCGAGGTTAGATTCAAAAATTATGTTAATCTGACCGGTCCCTTGAGGAATTCAAAAATCTCGTCGATCTCTTTTAGCTTCTCTCTTAATGTGTTGAGTCTAGCCTGTAGAGGCCCACCCTTCCTTATATATTCCTCTTCGCTTATCTCATCTAGATTACGGGCGATTGTGAGCCTTTCCACCTCGATCTTCGCCTTGTCTATCTCTTTTTTGAGTTCAGTGCGGTATGGCTTCAGAATCGTCGCTGTAGACCTTAAAATCTTCATCTTCTCTTCCATCAATTTCACATATTTCTCCTTGAACTCATTGTAGATCTCCTCTGAAAGTTCCGGTCTCCGCCTTTCAAGAAGGCTGAGTTTCCTGTTATAATCCTTTATATGATTTATGATGTCTCTTATTTTAACCAGAATTTCTTCCAGCGTCTCCCTTCTTTTAGGTGCTTCCCTAACGATCCTCAATTCAAGCCGCGTCTCCTTCCAGGCGGAGTATCCTATCATATACTCCTCTAGATCGCGAAGCATATTTCTAATATGGTCGTAGGACTTAAATCTCGTTGGAAACTCTATGATAGGTACAATAACGTCTCCATCCCTTAACGTCCCCTTTATCTCACATGGCACTAATACTGATCGACCGACACCTAGGGCAATAAAGGATACTTTAAAGGTGCCATCCCGATAAATCTCCCCCTTGACGCTGTGGCGATCTACTAGGGACTTTTTGAATTTTCCAAGAGTCTCTTTTACGTAGGTATATAGCATCTCACCGTTCTGAATGCTTTCTCTGATGGGTAGTTGGAAACTGGTAACTCCGCCTTCAGAGACTAGCTCGCCTATTATTCTTCTCCTCTCCTCTCTGCCCATAAGGCTTAAACCTTTAGCCCTCACAGCAGGCACGTATGCCCCTAAAAAGACAGTGAAGACGCCCGTTAGCAGTGCCACAAGTATAGCCGGCATGGACCAATGGACATATGAGGGGGCAACGGCATCCATGAGGTGGAATAGTGAGGCTCTGAAGATGTAGCTGCAGAAGAAGCCGAGGAATGTTCCAATCAATCCAAGCAGAAGAGCCTCAATCAAGAATACCCTAAATGTGTTTTTAGGGTCTAGTCCAAGAGTAGCCAGCGTGGTGAATTCTCTCCTTCTCTCCTCATAGACCGAAGCCATCGTCGTATACATCATCAAGCAGGCTATAAGTAAGGGCGGCGTAAACGGTATCAAGCCGGAAACTGAAAGCTCGATTGACCAAACAATTTCTTGCGCCAATTCATCCTTGTTCGCAACCACGGTGGCGGCCAGAGAGTATGCTAGTTCCTCAGCTATATTTACAGGGTTGAATTCTTCTTTCGTTAAAATTGTGATTTCAGAGATCGTGATTGATGGATCCCTTATCGACTTTATTGGAATCAGTACGAGCGCTGATGGATCCTTGAAGAGAGGGGTATTATCAATCTTAGTTAGGTTAATGGAGACAGTTGCTGGATCGAATGTTCCGACAACTCGAAACTCTCTAAGAGGTCTTTTAACCCTTTCTGGTCTCCCGCCGCCGATCTCTATTAGCTCTTCGACGGCAAGGGTAACATATTCATTAAGCGTAGCTCCGAATGTTGATGGTATGATCGCAGCTTTCCTTCCCTCCACGAATTCCTGTAATGAGCCTCTGAAACGTCCTGTTAAGTTATAATGATCTTTAACGAATGCTGGATCTATGCCTACGATATCAACGTAGATGGTTTCTTCACCTATCATCAACAAGCCGGTCCGTCGTATGCTGCCTTCTCTAGTGACCTCAAAAGCTCTTATTCCCTCTCTGTATCCTACGTCCAAGCACCATTCCTGTGAGCGAGCCCAATTTACGTCATACTCGCTGACTGGAGCAAGGCGGGTGTCAGGCTTCACTATAACCCCAGGAATGCTCGTGCCTTCCCATTGCCTATTAACTTTTGTCTCACGACTCAATGACACATTCACGAAAATTATCGCTGATGAGACAATTATCGTTATGGTTGCTAACGTAAGTATGGTTCTGGACAGCCTCCTCTTCAGGCTTCTAACCCCTAACTGTAATGCTAGATCCCCCATCGGCTTCTTCTTTAGCGAGGTTAATTGGATGAGAAAGTACGTTAATCCAGCTACTATGAAGCATCCCATAAAAGATAGCGGCAGATCGGCATGCCTCGCTCCAATAATGAATGTGAAGGCTATCTTTAAGGCGGGATGAGTAATAGAGAACACTAGCATCAAAGCGGAGAAGAATATAACTTTTATGATCAGCCTCTTTTTCCTCTCAGTCTGCTCCTCGAAGATGAGGCTTGAGGCTAAAGAGGCTAGTCCGTAAGCGAATAGACTAATACCGATAGTTGTAAGCACAGCTAAAGTCTTAGTTTCCGCGATCCAATTCTTCAGCTCCGTGAGTTTTTTATCTGAGATCTTAGCGCCGCCCAGAGCTGAAATGTACTCCCTGTTCTCATATAGCTCCAGAACTCGATTCAATAATTTCTTGATCGCTTCGTATTCTGCATTTTCTCTTTCTAATGGATATCCACAAGACTTTAACCATTCCAGTTCTTTATTGAGGATTTGCTTTTGCCAATTCACATATTCCCTTGCAGCGTGCAGCATCCAATTTATTACTGTGGTATTCTCATCAACCTTAACCGTGAAGGGGGAGAAGATCCGTTCATCAAGCCTGCTCTTCCTAGTTTCGTATTCCCCCCAGCTTCTAACCTTATAAAACACTTTTACCCTATAGTTTATTGGAACTAGATAGTAGCTCTCGTAATCACTTTCTCCGCTTCCCATTTCCGTCTTAACCGCGGGGTTCAAAAAAAGAGGTTCACGATCTCCACTGATAGGGTTACAGTCGGAGACCCGTATGACTTTTCCCTTAAGCAACCAGATGTTTCCTTCAACGAGCAGGGTTGAATTGTCTTCAATAGTATACGCAAGATTCATCTTAAGGTCTTTATACATCGTTATGTTGGCGACGTAATCTGCGGTATATCTTGTCTCTTCCAGATACCTGTTTCCAACCTTAATCAAAGTATAGTTATCTGATAGCTGAAGCTCTAGAAGGCTAGACGATTTAAGAAGCCTCTTCCATTCGGAAAGCTGCTGAGCATCCATGATTCTTTTAATCAGCTCTGTTTTGCCTCCCATCTCGGAGATTCCAATGTTGCTAGCTATCTTCCTTAAATCGTTAGTTGTCTTCTTCTCTAGCTCTCCCCTCGTATATCCTCTGATCTCCAATTCTCCTAGGAAAGATTGGATTGTTCCCGTCTTGTTAATTCTAAGAGGCCCTATATGCTTCCGCCATGGCGGAAAGGGCGTATCTATCGTGACTGCCACTGAAATATTTGATATCGGCAGGTCTGTTACGTAATCTCTGAAGTGAAGAACGATCCACACGTTGATCGTATATCCTTTATCTGTTTCCAGAGATACAGACGTGTTTAGAGTGCTAACTGGAGATAAGAAGAGGAGAAATAAGAGAAATAGAAATCCTTTTCTTTTTTTCATCTAATCTCCCTGCCTCCCAATTCCATTAGCTTAGCTTCAAGTTCCTCTTTGATCTTCCGGTAGATACTATACTCCACTTGGCCTGTTCTGTACATGGACTCCAGCTTGGAGAGCATAGTCTTATACCTTCTGATCTCCAACGGAATTCTCAGGTTTCTCCGCTCCAAGAAAATCGTGGATACAACTATGAGAAGAGCCACCATAACTATAGGCGTCCACACGCCGGATCTTACGTTACATATGATCCTTTCCACATGATCCCTATCGAGCATTATTCTCGTTGAACCCGAGTATATCCCATATGAACAATATGCCACGTATGAACCGTAAGGAAGTAACAGAGATATGCTACCTTGCTCGTCTGTTTCTGAATGTGAAATGACGATGCTTCTCCGCCGCGATATCTCCTTCTTTAATGTTATGTCCGCTCCGTCTATCTTCTTCCCGAAGGGATCTCTACACTCAAATGTAAGCCTATAGACTCGACATCGCAACGTCATCTCCCTGTTTTTACGGAGGTCTACGACGCCGGACCATACTTCCGTCCCCATCCATTCCACATGGATCGTATAGTTATCTAGGTAGACTCCCTCCCACCTCACTATTCCATACTGGTCTGAACGATCCCTCAAAAATAGATATCCATCGCCGCCATATACGCGGATTGTCGCCCCTGGCAAAGGTTCACCGGACCATGTGATGAGGGTTAAAGTCATGTACGTCCTATTACACTTCACAGCGACCGAATCTGTTTTCTGCAGATCTATAGTGTATGTACCGACGGTTCTGCCAGCTACAACTCTTACCTGATAGGTTCCGTTCCAAAGGTCTTTGAAGTATGCTTTCCCATTCTCATCTGTCCGCGTAATATTAACAAGGGAACCGGCGTGATCGGTTATCAATGTGAAGTTTTCAGGGGAATGAAAGATAAGCTGATCGTATAGAAAGACTAAGTGATTAACTAACGGCTTACCTTCTTGATCTAGACAGGTTACAGTTAAATTGTTCGTCCAGCACTTAAGAGTTAAAAGCTTAGGCTCCGTGAGATTAATCACCTCGCGGTCGATTATTCTTTCTTCAATACGGGCGGAAATAGTGTATAATTCATCCGCCACGTAGATGTTTTTCCGCTCAATGAAGCCTGTGGAGTTTGTCTGATCCTTATAGAGTAGATGGCCTCCCCTGCTACGTACTTCCACCGTTGCATTTCTAACGGGGACGTTAGACTTCGTGACAAGCCGCAACGTAAGATCTGATCTAATACATCTGAGTGTTATGTTCATCGAGTCCTGAACGTTAATTATGAAATCTCCCTCTGCCGGTTCCACTCGAGTTAAAACCTTCTCTCCTAGAACATACTGTTCGAGCCATCTTTCCTTCCCCAGGACGGTTAATCGATAAGTTCCATTCCAGACGTTAGGAAATCTTACAGTTCCGTTTTCGTCGGTCTCTGCTTCAGCCACCAATTGACCAGCCTCTTCGGTTCTTATAATAGTCTCAGAGGCTCTCTTAACCTCTCCAGCATCTGGAATCCAGTAGCTATAATCCGCCGTTATCTCTGTTCCGTTGCTTGGGGGACTGTTAAAAATAAGTTTGCCGCTAGTATAGTCAAGAGTATAGTCCTTTGTTAGCACTCCGTCCAGATAAACTTTCACGGTACCCCTGATGATGTAAGGATGTCCCATGTGAAAGACGGTCCGTGTACCATTCCCAACTCCTACAACAACCATTTTTTGGGATGTCTGATCTCGAAGAAACACCGTATGATTCGCTAAAGGTTTTCCCCATTCATCGACGAGTGTCAAATTCAAGTCGTAAGACCATGTTCTTATCGTGAAGTTTTCGTTCTCCGTCACGTATATCTTCTTATAGCCAACCGTTCTTTCTCCTTTCTGAACAAATATAACGTAGGAGCCTGGAGGAAGAAGCTTGGGCGTCACATATCCTGTTCTATTAGAGAAGTGAGTAGAAGCCCTCCATTCCTTCAAGTCGTAAATGACGACTTTTAAACCCTCGAAACTAACCCTCTCTTTCCAATCCTTCACGCATAATGTTACATTAAGACCGTTTAAGCCCATCTCCTGACCGTGATTGTCGAAGGCCCTAGATGGTTTTACACCCAAAAATTCTCCGCCTGTCAGAGGGAGGGACATTAGAAGAATTAGAAGGATGATAGAGGCCGCGAGTTTATATTTTACGGAGTCCCTTCCAATATTTCTAAGCATCGAAATACCTTCCTATCCATCTCATCTACATAATCCCTAATATCCGAGATCTGCCTTTCAGCCTTTTGCAAGTCTGCCTTTAAGCCGCTCATTATAGCCTCAAAGGCATCCTCATCATAATACCCAATTTCAAACCGAACCTCTGCCTCTCTTATTTTTTCCTTCAGCTGGGAAGATTCATGTTCTAGCCTCATCAGCTGCTCAATCTTCTCACGCCTAATCGAACTCCAAGTTTTACGTATCGCCTCCAGACGTTTTCCACATAATTCTCTTCCTCTCTCAATCGCTTCTGATCTTTCTTTAGAAGGGTTACCTCCCTTGGTTAAGGACAGGTACCGCTCAAGAAAGGATATTTCTTCATCTATAGTTAAGGAGGATAAGGCTTTATCTATATCTGATATCAGCCCCTCCCATCTGCTTACAGAAGAATAGCCATGTTGCTCCCTCACTGCTTTCTCATCAATCATCCTGGCCTCCCCTATCTCAGCCTTCTCTCTCACCCACTCTAACTTGGCTCTAACTCTCATCATCTCCAAATCTTCCTTCAACTTGAAGAGGCTCTCCAGAGAGAAAGTCATTATTTCACCCAGCTCAGCCGCTATCATGTCATAGGTACTCTTTGCGACCTCCCCTGATCTAACCATCCTTTCTAACTCTTCCATTTTAAGAGATGCATTTCTTACTTCTTTCATGTACATCCGAAAAAATTCAAGATCCTCCTTGACTCTATTCTTCATCTGCTTAAATGAGTTTATCTTTGGAGGAAAGCTCTTACTCTTCGGCACATCCCTAAAATCCAATCGTCTTTGAAAAGGGTCGTAAGGCCGTTTCCTTTTCGACTTCTTTCTCTTCAACCTAGATAAGAAATCCAGCAGACCCATATAATCCCTTAGACTCCGCATTATTATTTATCTTTGCAGATTAAGCGCTCTAATTCTCTCGACTCACACTCATCAAAATTAGTTGCCTTGTGGATTAATATAACCTTTACGGAGGTTGAAGAGAAAGAGAAAGAATTAGAGCTTTGCATGTATGATTGAGAAACGAGTTTAAGTCTCTCATAGAAGGCTTGAAGTCTATCTAGAGTGCCCTGTACATGTAAAGCCGATGAACATAACAGATGTCATACTGGAAAAGGCATGAGTTTACATTTTTGAGAAGGATAGCGTATGCCTTTACATATGTTCAGCAACCAATTGAAGAGGCATCTGAATCATGATCTCATAGGTTGTATGGGACAGCTATATTAGCCAGAGACTTCAGGGATCTTCTATTGAGGAGAGGCATTTCTCATGACATTATTAGGAGAGCGTCTGAGTTCATTAGGCAGGTGAGCGTTGTGAAGGAGACCCTAACGCTTGCAGAGCTTGGAGTCAATGCCATGCATGACCCTACAGCCGGAGGGATACTCGGAGGACTTTACGAGATTGCTTCTTCATCAAGCATTGAGCTGAAAATACACGTGGATAGAATTCAGGTGACTGAGGAAACAAGGATTCTCTGCAACTTGCTAGGTCTAAGTCCTCTCAAAATTTTAAGCTCCGGCTCATTGCTTGCACTTGTTCCTTCAAGAAAGGTTGATGACGCTAGAAGCAAGTTAAAAGAAGAAAGGGTGAACTCAACAGTTATAGGCTTCGCATGTGAGGGTTGCGGGGTTACACTGCTGAGGGAAGACGGCTTCACTGAGAGAATCCTCGGCTCGGTGGAGGATGACTTAGCGAGGCTTTGGAGCCGCTTACCCAAGGGCGACGTGGGTTCTCCAGCCGAAGATGCCATGAGAAAGTCATGTAATAGATATCTTAATATAGTGGCAATATAGAGTGGTATGCATCCTCAGCGGGATTAGGAAACAGACGGAAAACGGCTATTCCGCTTCTCCGTTTTCTCTTGATCCATCTGAGAAAAATGTTAGCGAGGTGAATGAATTGAGTCGTATAGGTAGGGGCTATAGAAGTCGATCTTTCTCTAAACCAGCACCAGTTAAAGAAGGCGAAGAATACGAAGCTGACATTACGGAGATAAGTCGAAGAGGCGACGGTATAGCGAAGATTGAGGGTTTCATAATATTTGTATCAGGTGCGAAGACTGGGGATCACGTTAAGTTCAGGATAACGAGAGTTGCGCGCAGATTTGCAACAGCAGAGATTATACATTAGAAACGAGAAAGAGATAATTAATTAAATGATTATATCTTGATTCAGCCTTCTAAAATCGTCCTTTTTTATTAAATTTAATAAAAATTTTCATGATGTCTTCAGTATATATAATTCTCTGATGAGTTCCCTTGCCGTTTTCCTTACGGCTTCGGCGCTATTGAACCTCGGCTTCCAGCCTAAAGCCTTTAGCTTCTCCATTGATAGAAGCATATACTTCACGTCTCCTTTCCATCCCCTTCCGCCGTCAACTCCTCCAGTGAAACGGAAGATTACTTTGTCGAGATTCATCTCTTCAACTATTATCTTGGCGATCCTCTTAACATCTATCCAATCCTCGGAGCCAACATTAAAAACTTCAACCTTACTTGATACGTTCTTTATTATTATCGACAATGCGGATATAAAGTCCTCCACGTAAAGATATGATTTCTTCTGCGTTCCATCTCCCAGGATCTCGAGCTCTTTAGGATTTCTTTTGAGTTTCATTATGAAGTCATATATGACTCCATGCCTGCTTCTCGGACCCACTATGTTGGCCAGCCTACAAATCACAGCTCGGAAGCCATAGTTATATGCGAATGAGCTTATAAGTGCCTCTGAGGCGAGTTTAGCGGCTCCATAAATAGATATAGGCTTCAGAGGACCGTAGGCTTCGCTGGTTGGAATCTCTTCTGCATCTCCATATACTGTTGAGGAAGAAGTAAAGATAAAAAGATCCAACGCTTCAGATCTTCTCAGCCTTTCCAGCAGGCGATACGTAGCTACAATATTTTGTTCGAAATGGATACGCGGATCTGAGAAGCCTAATTTAACCTCCGGGTTAGCGGCTAGATGAAATACGATCTCGCATCCATCAATAATCTTTCTCAAATCATGATTATTCAATAAGTCGCCTTTTATAAACTCGAAGAAGTCTTCTCTAATCCAGCGTTTAACATTATCTATTGTTCCACTGCTTAGGTTATCGATGACTCGCACCCTAGCGCCGCTCATCATAAGCGCGTCGACTAAGTGGCTTCCGATGAATCCGGCTCCTCCCGTCACGAGGATAAGCCTATCTCTGAGATCCTCAAAGTTCAATTTTTCCCCACAGATACTTCTTTTTCTATCAAAATAAACTTATGTAGTGAAATAAGATTTTTTTATTCATCGAATAGTTTAGTTGTCTCTTAGTCTCTATTATTTTTGAATGGGAGGTGTGTAGGGTTTGTATTGGAGGAGAAAACATATAGACTTGAGGATGGCGTTAAAGAA
>PIYH01000045.1:9581-23216 GCA_003601695.1 Candidatus Bathyarchaeota archaeon | reverse complement strand
ATACTTGACGAGATAGATGTTGAGCATCCGGCGGCTAAGATGATGGTTGAGGTTGCTAAGACCCAAGACGATGAGGTTGGAGATGGAACAACAACGTCGGTAATAGTAGCCGGTGAGCTTCTATCGAAGGCTGAGGAGCTTATAGACAAGAATGTTCATCCAACAGTCATCATAGACGGCTACAGGAAAGCCGCAGACAAAGCATTAGAGATTCTAGAGAATATAGCGATTCCAGTAGATCCAACGGATAAGGAAGCATTAAAGAAGGTTGCCATGACATCGATGGCCAGTAAGATAGTTTCGGAGAATAAGGAGCAACTAGCCGATATAGCCGTAGACGCCGTTCTTCATGTTGCACGTAAAGTAGGCGACCAATACAGAGTAGACCTGGACAATATTATGGTTGAGAAGAAACCTGGAGAATCATTAACGGAGACTAGGATGATCAAGGGCATAGTTCTAGACAAGGAGGTTGTTCACTCAGGTATGCCTAAGCGCGTTGAGAAGGCTAAGATAGCACTACTAAACTGTCCACTGGAGGTTGAAAAGACAGAATTCGATGCGAAAATACACATAGACACGCCTGAAGCAATGGAGGCTTTCCTGAGAGAAGAGGAGAATATGCTTAGGGAGATGGTTGAGAAGATCGCTGCTGCTGGCGCTAACGTTGTCATCTGCCAAAAGGGCATCGATGATATGGCTCAGCACTTCCTAGCGAGAAAAGGCATACTGGCAGTTCGAAGAGCAAAGAAATCAGACATGGAGAAGCTCTCAAAGGCTACTGGAGGCAAAATCACAACTAACCTGGATGGACTGTCCGAGGAGGATCTTGGATACGCCGATCTCGTGGAGGAGCGTAAAGTAGGCGATGACAAAATGGTCTTCATAGAAGGATGCAGAGATCCACATGCAGTTGCGATACTTGTCCGCGGAGGAGCTGAGCGTATAGTTGATGAGGCTGAACGTTCAATTCACGACGCCCTCTGCGTCGTAAGAGACGTTGTTCAGGAGCCGAAGATACTTGTCGGCGGAGGAGCTCCGGAGATAGAAGTTGCGAAGGAGCTCCGGAAGTATGCTGAGTCTCTTCCTGGACGTGAGCAGCTAGCTGTTCAGAGCTTCGCAGACGCTATCGAGACTGTTCCAGTCACCCTCGCCGAGAACGCCGGCTTAGATCCAATAGACATACTATCAGAGCTCAGAGCAGCACATGATAAAGGCGAGAAATGGGCTGGAGTCGACGTCTTCAAAGGCAAAGTTGATGATATGCAAAAATTCGAAGTCTACGAACCACTCGCCGTAAAGAAGCAAGTAATAAAATCCGCAACCGAAGCGGCAACAATGATACTTAAGATAGACGATGTAATAGCCGCTGGAAAGACCAAGCTTCCTAAGACTAAGGGTCCAGAGGGATACGGCGCGCCTCCACCATACTGAAAATCTTCATTCTCGTCTTTACAGCTCCCCTTTTTTATTAGCTTATTATATCCTGTCAGGGAAAATTAAGTCTTCTTAGATTAGGTTTCTAGCAACGTTAATACTTTTTAAGAAGTCTTAAATTAAGGGAAAGATAGTTGAGATGGGAGAGAAGGAGGTTATCTTCTCAGATCCGAAACATCCCTATACTAATGCTCTGCTCTCAGCCGTGCCTGTGCCCGATCCGAATGTTAAACGGAAACGCGTAATGTTAAAGGGTGAGGCTCCAAGCCCTATAAACCCGCCTCCGGGATGCAGATTTCATACTACATGGTCGTTGGCAACGGATATCTAGTATGAAGGAAGAACCTAAACTCGTAGAGATAGACAATAACCATTGTGTGGCGTGCTACATGGTCAAGTAGTGGAATACCAAAGAGACTTAAGGACGAGAAAATCTCTTCGTCAAATAATTATAGAGTCTTAATTGTCTACTTAGCGAGAATACCAATATGCATATTCATGCTAGCCTTCATGAGCATTTAAAGATCAACTAATCGTATCGTACCCTGTACACCCTAACTATATCATCCTGATACACAATTGTGAAGACTGAATTCACGCCGCTTGTGAGGCGATAAAGCATTGTCTGTTTCCCCTATCTGTAAAGTTTCCTTCATCGCCGATGTAATCGCTTGAGTTAAGCTCCGCCGCCCAAAAGATCCATTCGGCCTTTTTCAAGTCATCTTATATATGAATATGTAGGAGGCGCTATATTTCTTCATTATTTTTTTGTCTCTTTTGGATTTTAGTACTTAGGGCTCTTGCGATATCAACTATTTTTTCATGCTGATCATATTCCTTGACTTCCTTTGGATTCGCAATTGACTTCTGAATTTCTTTCGAAGGATTTCTTATGATCGCATCTCTTCCAGTATATCTTTTAATCATGTGTCCATAATCCCACCAGCACAGAAAAACAGCGTTTTCAGAGTATTCTCTTCTGATTTATTCCAAATATTTTCTAGTATCGTTCAGAAGAGACCCATATGCTCTCCAGATTCTGTATATTTAATAGTCACTATATTGTTTCTTCTCTAGAACTTTATAGCGGCGTCGTATTTTCCACCTATATTTTCAGCCTCTTCAGGACTTGAAATGAAAGCGTAATATGCGAGAAGAGCTACTGTAAGCGCCGCTAAGGCGGCGACAAGCATTATTGATGTTTGTTTTTCCTCGTCATTACTCTCGTCAATCTCTCAGTCTTGGCAGATTTAAATAGCTTGTGCTTTGTGGAATATTCAATTTATATCTCTTCGCAAGCAATGCCGCTTTGAACTAAGGAGGAGACAAGATATTTTCAGCCATCTAATCAACAGAAATGAATATGGGTCTTAAAATAGTGAAGTTTATATCCCTAGGCTTCCCTTCCCCCGGGGGTTCCTCATTATAAAAAGACGTTCATCAGTCTCGTTAAGAATCGACCATAATTATCCTAAATCATTCCATAAAGCAACAACTTGTTTTCTATCTATCGCTACTTTCTAACCTTTCAAATCTTATTATGTAGACATGGGTCTCCGGAGTTATATTTCCATAGATCTCCCTTAAAGCTTTGAGTAGGGCCTTCCTGTTCTTGAATCCATCTCTTCTAGCATCCTTATCATCTATCTCTGAGATCTTCTTCCTGATGATGCTTCTTATCAATGCGTAGCCGCAACTCTCCTTTCCAGCCATGATCTCAACTATGTCCCTCGTCTTCAGATTCGTCTTCATCCTTATAGTTGTTACTTTACGGCCGCTTTGAAGAGCGTCCTTATACTCCTTCTTGAAGTTTAACTGCTTCAAAGTGCATCGCCAACCTTCCAATATTGGATCTCAAGTTGGTTTTTAATTTTGCGGGATGCGTTCCAACGATCTTAACCGTTCTATCCCACGATCTACACTGCAAACACTTAGTTATCAGCTCTGCTTCATCATTCGCATTCATCTCGCTTCATCTTTGTCAGTAAGCGTTTTGTCTCTACCTTCCCCTTCACGCTGTCTTCACTCTTCCCGGTCACCGCAGCTTCAGAACACCGCAGGGATTATTGATTAAGATGAGAAAGATATATCATGATTGATATACTTGTTGATTCCAGCGGGGAGGGCGTCAAGTTTTTTTTTAAAAAGGCTGTGTGCAGGGATAAAGTTGCAAAAATGTTTTGAGGGTGAGGAATCAGAGTTATCATCCGAGGCTAACATAGTCGTCTTCTGGAAGTCCTCCTGGAACAACTCCGCTAACCGTTAGAGAGGTTCCTTGCCCCGGCCTAACTTCAATTCTCACTTTATCATACTCTTGGAAGCCATAGTTTCCTAAATTTATTATTATGAAGGCCTTCTCGAAATTCTCAAGTATCGTGTCATCATCATCATTGTATATAATGCAGTATGCGGATGGTCTCTGCTGTTGACCGCTGAAGATATGCGAGATGACATCGTCAAGTGATTCAGGATCCTCTTCGAGGCCTACGCTACTCTCATTAATTACTCCCTTGTAAATGTCTAGCAAGCATATTCTTCCTTCAACAGAGACTACCGTTGTGTTTGCGTTGAGATCTACCTCTGATCTACCAACGGAGACTTTCACTGGGAATACGATGATTGTTAGATGTCTCGTGTCATTGGTTTTCCCTATGACTTGGCCGTCAAGTTGCAGAGAGCTCGACGCTTCGTTTACGCCTCGATTAATTGTGTCTTTGACTTTCTGGGTGGAGTAGAAGCCCATATTTATGACTACGCATGCGAGTGCCGCCGCTATCACGACGAAGGCAATGAGTACTATAGCCGCTTCGATTCCAACGATGCCTCGTTTATCCTTAAAGATTCCTCTACACTTATTCATTCTCTTACCCCGCCGAAACATAAGAGTCTTCAGGCAATGCCTCCGGAATTGTAAACTCTATCGTTAACGGTGCGCTCTTTTCAGGTCGAATCTCTATAGAGACCTCTTCTCTCACGGAAGCCTCATCGTTGAAGCTCATTATTATTATCAGGAAGCCTTTCTCATAATGATGTAGAGCCTCGTCTCCATTGCTACTTTCAATCACTAGGACTGCTCCAGTTACGTATGTGTCAGTCTCATTGCTGTAAAGCTGTCCCCACCAACTCATAGGCTCATCTGGAGAGCCTTTAGTCAAATTCGCTATTATGCAGTCGTATTGGAGATCTGTGGGGTCGATCTGCTCTCTAGGCTCCGTTCCGTTAAAGACGGCGACGCCGTGATAAATGTTCGCCCAAGCTTTCATTCCGATCCTTAGCGATATAACTGTTCCATTCCGTCCCATCGAGACCCACTTAGTACCCATCGTCTTCAGCGGTATGATGAATGCCTTGGCGTAGCCGCTTCTGTTACCCGCTTTGATCAGTATACTTCCATCAACCGTTAATGGACATCCAGCTTCCTGTATACCTTGCTTGATAACGTCTCTTCCCCTCTGCGTAGCATAGAGTCCCATGTTGACGACCATGAAGCTGAATGCTGCTGCAACGATCACGAAAGCTATCAGCACTATGGCTGCTTCCAAGCCTACCATTCCATTTTTGTTTCTGATAGGATTTTTCCTCGTCATTTTCCTCGAAGAAAAAATGGACGTAGATTTTATTGCTTGTGAAAGGACAAAATATTTCTGAAAAATCTTTTCCAAAAATACCATTCAATAATAATTTTGGAATGCATAAAAAATAAAAGGGGACTTGCGATTTTATCCCAGATCGACGGCTGTGTTCGCTGGGAGGCCGCCGGGGATCAGCCTCTCAACGACCAAAGCCGCACCCTGCCCAGTCTTTACCTCAACTTTAACCTTGCTGTACTCTTGTATCCAGAAGCCTGTGTCACCCAAGTTTATGACCACGTAGGCTTTCTCGAAGTTCTCCAGTACAGCATCATCATCGTCATTATATATTATGATGTAGGCGGCGCTGGTGTTCCATCCCAGAGCATTAGGTTCTCCTGAACTCTTATCAAATAGCTTATATATGATCTCTGTCATATTCGATGGGTCCTCTGGTAAGCTGAAGTTTATCCCAACTCCTCCCGATGCCCCTCCAGTACCAGTCTCGTTAACTACGCCCTTGTATATGTTCAGTAGATTGCTTCCCCAGATCGATATGACGGTTGTGGTATCAGCGAGGTCCAGGCTTGATCTACCGATGGAGAGCTTAACTGGTATTAGCAGGTACTGGACGTATTTAGATCCTCCTGTCTCATTTGTGTAAGCGATAACTGAGCCGTCTAGTTGCAGTGCTGATGTGGCTTCATCTATGCCGCGGCTTATAGTGCTTTTGGCTTTCTGCGAAGAATAGAAGCCCATATTCACGACTACATAGGCTAATGCTGAGGCTATTACGACGAAGGCTATCAGCACTATAGCTGATTCGATTCCAACTATACCCCGCCTACTTTTCAGCAGATTCCTCCCTTTCCTCATCTCCTCCTCACTAACCTATTGTTGTATATCCTTCCTGCAGCTCCGAGGGGACAGTAAACTCGATTGAGAGCGGAGCGCCTTTCTCAGGTCGTATCTCTATGAAGATATTCTCTCTCTTAGAAGCCGCATCACTGGATTTCAATGATATTATTAGGAGTCCCTTCTCCTGAGCATCCATAGAGTCATCTCCATCGGAGTTCTCGATGAAGAGAACTGCCTTAGTAGTCGACCCAGATCCGCTGGCAAGCTCGTCGAAGCTGTGACCCCGTGGATCCGTATCATTTATCCCGGTGTAAATATTTGCATATGCCGTATGATTCTCCACTCGAAGGGAAACCACTGTGGTCTCATTGGCCATCGGAACATACTTTACTCCCAGAGTCTTCAGCGGAATTATAATTACGCTTACATTACCGCTACTGCTTCCCCTAATCATGATTGATCCATCGAGCATCAGCGGCGTGCTGGCTTCCTGAACTCCTTGACTTATTGTGTCTCTGCCTCTCTGCGTAGCGAAGAGTCCCATGTTGACGACCATGAAGCTGAATGCCGCTGCAACGATCACGAAGGCGATTAGTATGATCGCTGATTCGACACCGAGTATCCCCTTCCTGCACTTCCATATCTTCCGCATTTCCATACACTCTCTTGTTCAAGGAGTTGAGCCGAGGATTTTTAATAGGGTTGTGAACAAACGTGATGGGCTTAAGTAACGTGTGAAAGAAACGTTTCAAAATCTACATTTCATTAATGAATAGAAGAATTAATTTTGAATTATAATTTAAAAAAACGATGAATTCTTCCGATTTCTAAATGCATAAAGGGTTTATAAAGAGTAACATTTTAAAATATTCTGAAAAAGAAGAGAAGGGGTAAAGGTTCGAGAGATGTCAGACTCTGAAAGAATGAGCGCCGTCGATTTTATAATAAGCGTGTTAAGAGAGCATGAGAAAAACTTGGATTCGCTTATAGATAAGCTCAACAGCGTATCCAAGAATCTCATAGAGGCAACTAGCAAAAGAAAGGAGCCTTCTCAAGTCAGATATGAGACGCGTGGTAACGTCTATGTTAGATGTGAGAATTGGGAAGAATTCAAAGAGCTCTCCAAGGAAGCCGATGTGCTCTCATTCAATTTAGATGATGAATTAAAAATAGTAGCTCTACATGGTAACGTTATATACGAATATAGAGAACCTATAGTGGGACGTATTGAATATCTTGGATGCGGAGTTCCAGTTTATCTCCAAGCTCAACTCAGCCCCGAAAGGATTAGGAAATTTCTGCTTAGGGAATTGAAAGCTCCTGAAAAGAAGATTATACGCGGGGAAATTCGGTTTTCTCCATAAGAATTCTTTTCAGCTGTTCATAATATTCAAGAATCTCTTTGCCCTTCTCCGTTATGTAATACTTCTTTTTCTTTCCTATCTTCTTAACTTCCAGTGCTCCCTGCCCTATTAGGAAATTCAGAGTCTCGCAGAGTGGAATCCATGAAAGATTGCTCTTATACATTATGCGCGTAGGCTTGTGATATCCCTTGTTTACTGTTTGCAGTATATCTATGCAGATCTCTAATCTTGACCTCTTCATGGCACATCGATTAAAAGAGGTTGCAGTCCTATTTTTAAAATTGTGAACATTCGAAACGATTTAAAGAAACGGGGAATAAACTTGTCGCTTCTCCCTTTTTTCATTCTATTTTTCTTTAACTCTCGCATAGTCTATGCCTAAACTAGTCTTCATTAGCTATCTTCTTAAGAGATCCATCGGTCTCTAGGCTTGTAGCTAGATTTCAGAGGTCATTAAAGCCTTAATAAAGTCTCTGCACAGATCATCTCCCTTATGAATACATACGCCATCATCTCTAGGGGAATATAGGGGCACATTCTAGAGAAGCTGCAAATATGAATCCTAGCCTTTATAGTGTTGGTTCTGGTCCTTAAAAGGCTTCTTGCGCTCATCTCTATCAATGAAGGTGACCATTCTGTTAAAACGATTGTGAACATGCATCATGGACGATTAGATTTTTCCTTTTAACTAATTAAAAAAAGGTATTTATACTATGTATATTTTAATCAGTTTTGAAAAACATTAAATAAACACTGATGTAAGATAAGAGATTGAAGCGGTTCAAAATGAAGATACTCTCCCTAAATGCATTATTGTTCATATTGCTGTCTAGCTCATTTCTCGGAGTAGCCACAATATATATTCAGTCTCAAAGGTATGTAGATGCTGTGAAGAAGATGGATAGATGCTATAGAGACATCATAGACGACCTATGTGGAATGATGGATATAGCGTTAAAGTTCAGAGATGACCCCAACTATCGCTACAATTCATCCGAGATCGACCGCATAGTTATGATGGACGGAGTGAATGGGACGGAGGAACTCATTAATCTCTTTAACGAACTAATGGAACTCATCCGGAATAGCTCATTCCTACTTAATGTCACATCTATTTAAAGAGATAACCCACCTCATTCCGTGCTAGAGGCTTTGAAGAAAAGTTATTTATTTCATCATCTGTTTTTACGTAGACGTCTTTATGATGGAAAAGAGATGATTTGAGGAAGGCTTCGCTTTGCCTAATATGTGAGTTTGGGAGCTAGGGCATCTGTTATCTTCTGAAGAGTTTCTAGCGCCTCGTATCCTTTTTGAGTTAGCTTATATTCTTCTCTTCCATTTCCAGTCTTTACGGTTTCAACGAATCCTTTATTCTTTAAGAACTCAAGATGTTTTACCGCATCCTTCCATGACAGGTTAGCCATATTCCCAATATGTGTTAGCTTTCCAGTCTTTGAGACCGCTTCCAGAATATCGAGGTAAATCTCAAGCTTTGAGCGTCTTTTCATCTTCTTCGGCACCATAGCGATCTTTGAAGAATTATCTTATAAAGGGGTTATGAATAAATGTCCCGTTTATATGGTTCATGAATATAATCTAGAATATTATTTCATATTATAGATCTGAGGTTCATATTTTCTTTTTATATCATGATTGTTAACCATGTTGTTGGTTCACAACTCCTTTTTAACGGATTCTGCTTCTCTTCTTTGGGGAGGCGAATGAGCGAGGAACAAGAAGCGGACGATGAGAAGAAAGTCAGCAGGCTTGAGAAGGAGATCGATAAACTGAAAGCCGAGGTTCAGAGTTCATCAGATGAGATGAAACG
Source organism: Candidatus Bathyarchaeota archaeon (assembly GCA_003601695.1). Lineage (GTDB taxonomy): Archaea > Thermoproteota > Bathyarchaeia > Bathyarchaeales > DTEX01 > B63. The sequence goes on along the minus strand of PIYH01000045.1, from coordinate 14,160 downwards.
CACGGTTGAAGACCTGAAAAAGGCAGTTGTCGATATTCGCTCGGCGGTCAGCGAGATCGAGAATCCATTTAATCTGTTAAGAATCATAACGAATGAGAAAGATCTCGAGAAAGTAAGTAAGACCAGTCTTAATCAGCCGGTGATTGAAAAAATACAGATTGCGGAGAAAGAGGAGACGCCGCGAATAGAGGGGTCAAAGAAGGAAGAACGTGAAGGAGCTGAAGTTACTCCTAAGAAGCCTGAGGAGAAGGCCGCGGAGAATGGTGAGCAGATAAGCCTTGAAACGTGGCCGTTAGAGTTTAAGGATGCCTTCTCGCTGATTCAATGGATTTATAACATGTTTGATATGGGTTTCAGCGGCGAAGACTTGAAGAGAATCTGCCAGTACTGCGAACACTTCAGAATGATACCCGAAGGCTCAAGTATTCATATTTCCGGAATGATTGATGCCCTTGCTGATGCTAGATCCAAGGGATTCTCAGAAGAAGACATCATGCTTATCCTATACATGGCAGCCGAGGCTTTCGGAGTGGAGGTGGAAAAGAAGATAATCCGCGAATTAGCGGTGAATGTGCTTAAGAGAAATAAGCTGAGGAGGCTGAGGGGATAGTTGGGTTTCTCAACATCCATAACAGAGGTTATACTGTTGATAGCATCCGTGGTGCTTGCAAGCGGAGTTTCAGCACAGGCAATGTATGCTGGATTATCTCTGCAGAGCAGCATAATCCAGACAGTTGATATCTCTAAAAGAAATCTCAACACGCATATAGAGATAGGGTACGCTACAGTCAACGATACGGCAACGCCGCGATACTTTATAATCTACGCTAAGAATGTAGGATTCATGCCCATAACAGACTTCTCGCTGATCGACGTCTACATCGGCGAGTATAGGAGGGCTATTCTCTGCCGATATAATAAGGATGCGAGCGTTGGGAGCGGAAAATTCAATCTAACCGACGCCGACGGAGATGAAGTTTGGGAGGTAGGAGAAACAGCAATCATAGAAGCCTATCCGAAAACGGATATAGAAGCATCGGTCTATGAGGCTAAAATAATTCCGTTCAGAGGTGTACCGTCCAGTTACATGTTTCCGCCTCCCCCATAAAGAGGGTGGCTTTTCTCAATGGGCTTCTCGGTGACGGTCGCCTCAGCTATAATCTTAGCGGGATTGATAATCTTCGTGGGAGCCACAGTCGCATCGCTTATCTACTCAATCAATCAGCTAACGGTCATCCTAAACATTCTGTCAAGGAAAAACCCAAATATCAACATAGAACTCGACTTAACATGTGTTAATGCTTCATATGTAGAGTTCTATGTCAGAAACACAGGATCAAAAACTATCTTCCTTAAGAGTCAAGGATTCAATTGGAATAGCGTTATAGTTGCTTATAAAAACATAACTCGTCATTCATATCTGATAGAAGATTACGAAATCTTGGAAATAAAAGTTCAGAATTCAACATTAACCTTTAATCCCTCAACCCATTCATACCTTAATCCAGGTGAGGAAGCGAAGATACGAGCGAATTTGCCGAGGGAGGCTCCGAAAATCCCGTATAATGAGCCTGTAATAGTCGTCTTTATATCGCATTATGGAGTTTCGGCTATAGATGAGGGAACGCGAGTATCTTAGTGCAATAATGTTGTTCTGCATACCCGAAATACATCAAGCCTAATCAGCACCGTCAGATTACTTAAGGCTTCGAAATCTTTATTATGAATACGCGTGGAGAAAAATTGTCTTTAATGATCTAATCAGCCGCTCTTTCTAGAGTAAATGTTATTTAGTGACAACAAAGTTATAGATGATTATCTGGAGGGATAAGAGTGGTTAAGAAGATATTAGAGCCAACTTATGGAGCGCTTTGGCTAGCCCCAACTGCCATAGTATTGGCTAGCTGCATCGGAAAATCATCAGCGCCAAACATAATTACATTAGCATCTTACGGTGCATTATCATCGAAGCCTCTCCTTTTAGGCGTTACGATAGCCGTCAACCAATACTCGTTGCAACTGATAAAGGAGACAGGAGACTTCGTAGTTAATGTGCCTTCACACAAGCAAGCTCACATAGCGGATCTATGCGGCTCTTCCTCTGGGAGAAACATAAATAAGTTTTCAAAATTCAATCTGACTCCGGGAAGAAGTGTTAAAGTTAAGTCACCATACATCGTTGAATGTCCAATAAACATTGAATGTACATTATGGAAGAGCATTAACTGCGGAAACCATGATCTCTTACTCGGGGAGATCCAAATGGTTCACATCGATGAGGAGATCCTTAACGAAGATGAAACAATAGATGCCTCAAAGTTTAATCCACTTGCTTCATTCAATCTTGAGTACTGGAGTCTGGGAAAGAGAATCGGTAAGTGGTATCAAACAGTTAAGAGATAGATGTAGACTTGTGAATAGCCGATTGAAGGCCATTAGATTAAATTAAAATATATCCTCAGTAAAGATTGAGAAAGGTGTCTGTGATATGGATGATCTTCCCGATGACATTCGCTTTCTGATGCTTCTGCATAACATCGGGGCTATATCCCCTGAGAGAAGTCTCTCGGTTGAGGAGATCTCAAGATGGACATCTACGAAACATGAGAGGGTGAGAGAGAAACTTTTAGAGCTAACTGGTAAGAGGTATATTAGCGTTTTCTTCAGCGGAGATCAAGAGAAGTACTATGTTACAGTGGATGGCATAAGAAAGGTTCTGAGCACATATAGTTAATCTTTAAATCCCGCGGCGCCACTGTTCAAGTAATTCTTATGGGTTTCTGAAAGTGTGAATGATCTTTGAAAAGTAACCTGCCTTCTATCTATCTAGGATCGGAAATACTCTCCAGGTTCGAGTATGCTTCCAGCCTGGAATGGATCTTAACTAATGGACTCGGCGGATACGCCTCCTCAACGGTTCTAAACGTGAACACTCGGAAGTTTCACGGTCTGCTCCTTGTAGCATTCGACCCTCCGACGAAGAGGCATCTTTTACTATCAAAGGTCGACGAGGAGATATGCATATATGGAGAACGTTGCCCCCTCGGCTCAAACCAGTTTAGAGACGTTATTCATCCTAAGGGTTACCGAAACCTCGAAGGATTCATCATGAATCCTTTTCCAATTTTTCTATACAGAGCTGGAGATGTCTACTTGAAAAAGGAGATTGTCATGCCTTATCTAAGAGACGCCGTCGCTATACGCTATGAGATCTTTAACGGCTCCGGGGCAAACGCCGCGTTATATCTCTATCCGCTGATAAATATGCGTCATTTCTATGAGACTACAAGAAAAGGAGACTTTGAAGCGTCCAGAAAAACATTTCAAAACGGCTCTCTCTTCGAGTTCTCTCCGAAAAGAGGTTTTCTATCGCTCTCCGTGACAAGCGGAGTCTATGTAGATCATGGAGACGTATGGGTTGAGAAGATCTACTTCAGAAGGGATGATTTGAGGGGAGAAAACTGTCTAGACGACTGTCTTCAACCGGGATTCTTCAGGATAGACTTGAAGCCCGGATGCTGGAAACTATTTTATCTCTTGGCGGTCGGAGGAATCGGTGAGGAAAGCGTGAGACGAGTCTCCTCGGAGATTGGGAAAAAGCGGCTTCTAGATGAGCTATATGCTGAGGAGAAGAAACGCAGAGAAAAACTACTTAGAAGATTTTATGGCAAGCGAATAGGATGTAAAGAGAATTTAAGCTGGTTGATCCTCTCAGCTGATTCATTCATAGCCCTTAGAAAGAGAACTGGAAGAAGAACTATAATTGCTGGTTATCACTGGTTTGAAGACTGGGGCAGAGACGCTCTCATATCGCTTCCAGGCTTAACGCTTGTCACTAGGAGATTCTCCGTAGCTGAGGAGATTCTTAAGATATTCTCCGAGAATTCAAAGGATGGGCTACTTCCAAGCCGGTTTCCCGAAACGGCAGATGGGACGCCGGAGTATGAATCTGTAGATTCATCTTTATGGTTCTTTAATGCTGTTCTCCAATACGTCAAATATACTGGAAATCTCAACTTCGTGCATAAGCATCTATGGGAGACGATGCAAGATATAATTGAGCATTATATCCGCGGAACGGCGTATGGTATCCATGCTGACACGGACGGATTGATTATTCATGGCTCAAGGCTTACATGGATGGATGCAGTTGCTGATAATGTTCCAGTTACGCCTAGAAGGGGGAAAGCAGTGGAAGTGCAAGCCTTATGGTACAACGCCCTGAAAACGATGGAGGTGCTATCCCGCAAGCTCGGGTTCCGCGGCGAATCTGAAGAATATAGTCTTCTATCCTCTAACGTAAAGAGGAGCTTCAATAGGGAGTTCTATCACGTGAAAGGTGAATACCTTTATGACGTCATCGATGGAGATATGAAAGACGCGAGTCTGAGACCAAACCAGATAGTATCAGTATCTCTAGATTTTCCTATAGTTGATCCTCCGAGGGCTGAGAGAATAGTGGAAGCAGTATCGAGAATCCTCTTAACTCCCTATGGATTGAGAAGCCTAGCTCCAGACGATCCTAGATATATTAGAGCATATAGCGGCGGTTTCGAGAGCCGTGACAGAGCTTACCATA
>PIYH01000045.1:0-9561 GCA_003601695.1 Candidatus Bathyarchaeota archaeon | reverse complement strand
ACGTGGCTTCTGGGACAGTTCATAACAGCTTTTCTTAAAGTGAGGAATTACGAAGCATGCTGGAGGCAATTCGCATTTGAAAGATTCATGAGGCCTCTCTTAGATGTAGAGATATATAGAGCTGGTCTTGGAACACTAAGTGAGATCTTCGATGGGGATTATCCGCATCATCCTAGGGGATGCATCTCTCAAGCTTGGAGTGTTGCTGAGATCCTCAGAGCATATGTTGAAGATGTGCTTCTAATAAGGCCCCAGCACGAATATGAATTTGTTGGAAAAGTGTAAATATAGGGACTTAGCTAACCATAGGGGAAAGAATACTAACATGACGGATGTATGCCTAATATTCGAGGTTCATCAGCCCTTCAGGCTTAACCGGAAGTTTTCCGGAGTCCTATCTTCAGGCGCCGAGCCTAAAGACTTATTCAGAATATACTTTGATATGAACCTGAACCATGAGATCTTCAAGCGTATTGCGAGAGAGTGCTATCTGCCAGCAAATGAAGCAATCTTAGACGCGATCAGCGATTTTGAAGATGCCGATAGGAACTTTAAGGTCTCCTTCAGCCTCTCCGGAACCTTCATGGAGCAATGTGAAATGTGGAATTCTGAAGTTCTAGAGTCATTCAGGAAGATAGTTAAGACTGGTCACGCTGAACTCCTCTGCCAAACATATTATCACTCACTTGCAAGTTTATTTTCAGAATACGAATTCATTGAGCAAGTTGAGATGCATCGTAAAGATGTGAAGAATAAATTCGGATATGAACCTAAAGTCTTCGAGAACACGGAGTGCATATACAATAATAGGATAGCGAGAACAGCTGAGAAGATGGGATTCAAAGCTGTAGTTACCGAGGGAGCTGAGAGAATCCTAGGTTGGAGGAAGCCAAATTACATTTATAAGGCGAGAAGCTCTGAAATACGGATTCTCTTAAGGAACTATCAGCTCTCCGACGATGTGGGCTTCCGCTTTACATCCAGAGAATGGAGCGAATGGCCTTTAACGGCGGACAAATACGCTCGCTGGCTTGCCTCAACACCTGGAGACGTAATAGTTATCTTCATAGATTATGAAACCTTCGGGGAGCATTATAGACGTGAAAGCGGAATAATCGAGTTCCTACGATGGCTTCCGAGAGAGATCCTTAAATGGCCCAATCTTTCATTCTCCACGCCGAGCGAAGCCGTTACGCGACATAATCCGGTAGGCGTGTTAGACGTGCCTGAAGAGAAGACTGTTTCATGGGCTGACTTAGAACGAGACGTAACCGCTTGGCTTGGAAACGCCTTCCAAGAGAGCTCATTTAACTTTCTAAAGGAGTTGGAGCCTCTGCTGGAAGTTCTAGGAGACAGAGAGCTTAGTAGAATCTGGCGTTATCTCCAGACGAGTGATCACTTATACTACATGAGTACGAAGAAGGGTGGATCCGGAGATGTTCACAGCACATTCAACCCTTACTTCAGCCCCGTGGAGGCATTTATCATCTTCGTCAAGGTCCTTTCAGATTTCGAGTCCAGGATACATCTTGAATTTAAGAGGCCTGAACTTCGCTATAAACGTGTTCTCAGGAAGGTTCCTCCGGAGAAGGGCTTCACCTTCTATTATGACTTCTCAAAGCCCACCGGATTAACTGCCCGTAGCCTCAGCGAGTTTTATTCACTTCTGAAGATAGTTGATGGAAGATCCGTGAAGTTCCACATGGCTAGGGGAGATTTCGCCCGATGGATACGCCAGGTTTTAGGATTCCGAGAGCTGGCAGATGATATATCAAAGATTAAAAGGGCCAGAAGCGAGGAGGCTTTACGCCGTAGGCTCCTAAGAATTATGGAGAAGAGGATGAGAGAACTGAAGAGGGAGGCTGGCTGCCATGGGGATGCATAAGCATCTCATCCTTTAGATGGCTGCCTCATAAACCTCAACCGTTCTTTTCGCGATTGCTTCCCAGCTATATGCTTTCCTAACCTTTCTCCGAGCGTTCCGTGCAAGCCAATCTGCATATTTAGGATCTGACAGAACCTTGTTAATCCCCCAAGCTATTGATCCGGGATCTTCAGGATAAACTAGAACCCCGGTTCTATCATGCTCGATAATCTCAGATAATCCTCCAATATTCGTTGCGACTACGGGTGTACCAGCAGCCATGCCTTCCAAGGCAACTATTCCAAACGGCTCATAGATTGAGGGAACCACTAGGACATCCGCCGTTACCATCAAATCCTCGAGTTCCCAGTCTGATATGAATCCTAAGAAGCGTATACGATCTCTGAGACCCATTGATCTAGCTAGTTCCTCCAAGTAATTTCTAGACCAGCCGTCTCCAGCTATCAGTATTCTAGCGTCTCTATGTTGTTGCACTATGAGAGGCGCAGCTTTAATGAGCATGTCTACTCCCTTCTGGGGAACAAGTCTGCCTACGAAGAGGATTATTCTCTCGTTAGGCTTGATTCCGTAACGCCTCTTAACCTCCTCTCTATTAATGTTCAAGTTGAAACTTGACACTTCAATGCCGTTCGGGATGACCGTGACCTTATCATGCGGCAGGCTAAAGTGGCTTTCAACCTCCCACTTCACTGAGTTACTGCAGACAATTACTCGCCTCGCCTCATATGTCATCCACCATTCAATACCATCTATTAAGAATGAATCTGGATTGTGGAGTCCCCGGGAACGACCCTCCTCTGTGCTATGAATTGTTGAGATCAGCGGCTTGTTTAGGAAGTGCTTTGAAGATATTCCCGCCTTTGCTGTAAGCCAGTCATGAATATGAATAATGTCGAATTCGATATTTTCACTTAGATCCGCAACTTTCTTTTCCATGAAATGATTAAATATAAACGTCCAGATTATGAAGTTAGGATGACCGAGCTCTATCAGAACGCGGTAAACCTTAATTCCATTGATATCCTCGAAGAGTGGGGCTCCCGGAAACTCTAAGGTGACTACGTAAACTTCATGTCCAAGCTTTGCTAAAGCCTTAGATAATGATAGGCAATGACGGGCGATCCCGCCAACTATCCTTGGGGGGAACTCCCAAGTTAACATGCATATTCTCATGTTGATCCTAGCCAGAATATAATCCAGATTATTTCCCGCGTATAGTTCAAATGCGTAGCCCTTATAAGGCTTATTTATCCTCAGAGACTATTTCGTCGTAAATCTTTATTGTGTTCTCCGCAACTTTTCTCCAAGTGAAGTTCTCAAGGATTCTTCTTCGAGCATTTTCTCCGCATTTCTTCCTCAGATCCTCATCTTCAAGTAACGTGATGACGAACTTCGCTATATCGTTTGAATCATATGGGTTTATATGGAAACCGCACTGGTTCGGGCCGCTTGGTATAACTTGCTCCCGAAAGCCGCTTACGCCTCTAGCTCCGACGACGACAGGTTTTCCCATACTCATGGCCTCAGTGCAGACTATTCCAAATGGCTCATATTTTGAGGGAAAGACACAGATATCTGAGGCGGCATAGAACTTAATCTTCTCTTCCTCGCAGAGAAACTCGTATTTTAGGACTACTCTGTCTTCTATGCCTAACCTAGAAATCTCATTCCTTAGAATATTCTGTTGCTCGCCGACTCCTAAAATCACAAGTTTCGTGTTTGGAACTGCCCTTAGGATTTCAGGCATAGCTCGGATGAGCGTGTCAGCTCCCTTAATCCACGTCAGTCTCCCAACAAAGAGTATCATGAACTCGTTAGGGGATATTCCTAGACTCTCCCTTAGTCTCAGCTTCTCTTCAGGAGGAACTTTCTCTGGAGAGTATTTCTCGGCGTCTATCCCATTATAGACGACTCTTATCTTTCTCTCTTCATATCCTAAGCGTACTAAGTGATCTCTCATCGCATAGCTGACAGTTATCACTCTCTTTGCGTGATCAGCTGTTATATTCTCAAGTCTCTTGATAGTTTCAGATCCATCCCCAGTTCTTCCCTGCTCTGTGCTGTGAATATGGAAGACAAGGGGATTCTTTAATCCGTCGCTTGAGAGTATGCCTCCGATGCTTCCAAGCCAGTCGTGTGAGACAACTATGTCAACTCTCCGATTTTCAGATCGAACCAGATCGTTCACTAGCTTGCTCGCTGAGAGCACATTATATAGAAAAATATCTCCGAAAAACTTTCTGCCGCTCTCAGACCATCCTCGAACTTCCTCAGGAATGAACATTGGCAGTAAGAGGCTGAGGTTCATATTATCTACAATTGGTCTGTGAACTTCAACTCCGCCGTATAGATCTCTCGTCGGAGCGTCTCCCGTATGCATTGAGAAGACGGTGACGTCATGCCCCATCTTCACGAATTCTCTAGTAACATACTTTGCATAGGTTCCAAGCCCACCTACAATGTATGGTGGAAATTCATAAACAAAGAATACTATTTCCATGCTTTAGCTTCCTCCAACTCTCTTCTAGATTTTTAGGCAACTCTGTTCTCTCTTCTCTTTTTTATCTTTCCACCTGTTATTACTTTATCTTTTATTCTGCTTTTTAAGAAAGGATAAAACGTTAGTTGCTCTTCGCCGCTATTTCTTTGATTTTCGAATACCCCCGGCTTTTTGGCATTTATTCATCCAAATGTCAATTACTGAACCACATCACTCATAAATTGCTATTCCATTTTTCCATATTATTGACCAAGCATCTTTATCATCTCTTATCCGCCGGGTCTTATCGTCATCTTGAGAGTTCCATAAAGTGAGAGGAAGAATCCTAATTGTATAGCGTAAATGTTCAGCAATGGATAGAGTATAACTGCGAGTGTGCCTCCAATCGCTATTGATGCGGCGCCTCTAAGCGCTTCCTTCAATGCGCCTCCCTCAGTCAAACCAGCAATCTTCCTTCCACATCTTGGACATCGAACATAACGCATTGAGTGTTCGGCATTAAATCCTGAGATCTTAGCCTCGCTCTTTCGTATCAGCAATTTACAGTGGGGACACTTGTAATATTCCCCTCTGAAGCGTGAGAGAAGGCTAATCGAGGCTGACTGCGTGATTATGGTTGTATGACGCCTCGAAGCCAATAAGCGCTTAGCATTTATCATTTTCCTCTTGCGCTTCACCCTCGCATCCCGTATCCGATTAGAAGAAGGTTACGGATTCTTTTGGATTTATCCTTATTCCCTCAGATGTTATGCGGAGTGGATGAAAATTCTCGCTGTGCTCAGTTCTCCGCATCTTAAGGATCTGTATTGCCCTCAACATTCCATTCTTAACTGGAATATAATGTAAAACTATGACTCCGTCGGTTAAGAACTCCTCGATCGTCCTCTCCAACGTGATCTGCTCAAATACTAGCAGGCTTATGCTATCAGAGAATTCATGAAGAGCCTCGATCAAGCTCATAATCTTCCGCCTAAATTGATACTCATCTTGGAATTGTGCTGAAAGGACATTTAACGAATCAATCGTTATCCTCTTAGCCCTGATCTCCTCAGCCTTCAAACGTATATTCTTCCAAACCCAAGAGAAAAAAGAGTCTGATCTCTCCTCCGATCTCAACTCCCAGAATCTTGAAGGCCTTAAGTCTAAAAGCACAAGTCTTCCAGCTCTTTCTAGAGATCTCATATCCCAGCCGAATGAGGAGGCATCGAGCCTAAGATCCTCTGGATCCTCAGTTAATGTAGCATATAAGCCAGCCTCACCGAACCTTTCAGCGCCGCGAATCAGCATTTGAAGAGCAAAAATTGTCTTTCCGCTACCTGGGCCGCCACTTATCAGAGTTACGGATCCCTTTGGAAATCCCCCTCCGATCAATTCATCTAAGCCGGAAATGCCCGATAAGATACGCTCCTCTCTCAACCTATCCCCACGTCATATGAGAATCAAATCAAATGAGATCCAATTTAATATTATTCTCCATGATTTAATAAGCATTTTCGTCAGTGAATAACAATTTTTCTAATTAAATAGTTTCTTAACTAAACAAAATAATCTTTAAGACATTTGGTAAAGAATTATTATTGCTAGCATTCGGTTCGAATTGCTGAGGAGTCAACAGCTTTAACGAATTCCACGATTGTCTCTTTAGACATGAAGGACCTCGATCAGATCTTGGGAGTGGACTTTAAGAAGGTAAGCCTAATAGTTGTCGCCGGCAACCTAGTGTTGGAAGATTGTCTTTTCAGCCATCTGGCTTTATCGTGGAGCCTTAGACCTCGATGAGCTTGGAGTTTACGTGAGCTTCGCAGAGAGCTGCAATCCTGATAGATAAGATCGAGGAGCTCTTCGGAGAAGTCGACTCATCATTTCTAGATTTTCATCTTTCAAGCATTATAGAAGATAAGCCTCCGTTGCATATCTCTGCATCATCCGATGGCTATTAAAATAGTATGCAACTTTACCTATAGCGTTGCTCATCATATCAATCCACTTGTCCCTTCTCTCGTAGAATGTTGGAATGATCAAGTACTCCAGCTTATTATATAAATCCCTAAGCTCCCTTCTCCTCCTTTCATCTCCGCTGACAATCTCATCCGGATGAGGCCCAATAGCCCATCCTGTAACTCCCTCAATGCAACCTTCAACCCACCATCCATCTAGAACGCTGAAGTTTAACACGCCGTTGTGAGCAGCTTTCATCCCACTTGTGCCCGAAGCCTCCAAGGGCGGAAGCGGCGTGTTCAGCCAAACATCAACTCCGGAGGTCAGCTTGGCAGCCATATCCATACTATAGTTTTCAAGATAGACTATTCTAATCTCATCCTTAAGCATCTTCGCATACTTGTAGATATCCTTTATTATCATCTTGCCAGGAATATCCTTAGGATGAGCCTTACCGGCAAAGATCATTTGGATCTTACCTGTTCTATTCACTTCTCTAAGCCTATTCAGATCTGAGAAGATCAGAGTAGCCCTCTTATACGCTGTTGCCCTTCGGGCGAACCCTATAGTTAATATCTCCGAATCCATCGTCACTTCCACTCTCTCATGGACGAACTCAAGTAGATGCTTTTTCGCCTTCATGTGAGCCTCCCATAGTTCATCATCCGGTATGACTCCAACCCTCACCAGAAGCTCCGGCTCATTAGCCCATCCTGGAATATACTTGTCGAAGAGCTTCCGAAAGAACGGCGATGTCCATGTATAAGAATGAACACCATTTGTAATAGCCATAATGTGATGTCCAGGGAAGAGCTTTCTCGAGTATTCCATATGGGCCTTTGTGACCCCATTCGTATACTTGCTAAGGTTCAGCGCTAGAAGAGTCATATTAAGCCATTCTTGGCCTCCATATTTCTTCAAGGTCTCAAGTGGAAGAAAGTCTTCTCCAAGAACCTCCTGGATTAGTTTGTAGGGAAACTTGTCGAAGGCGGCTTCAACAGGAGTATGTGTCGTAAAGATGCATAGATTCTTAACCTCATCCTGATTCATTCCATTTTTTCTAAGAAGCTCTAGGGTGAGGAGGCTTGAGTGACCTTCATTCATATGGTACTTCGCAACCTTTATGTTCAGTGCCTCAAGCATTCTCACCCCGCCGATTCCCAGAACTATCTCTTGTTTCAGCCTATATCTTTCATCTCCCCCATAGAGATAGTCAGTTATGCATCTATCCTCGGGAGAGTTTCCATCAACATCCGTGTCGAGAAATAATATGGGAACAACTCCTCCCGTTACGCTTTGATACTCATAAAGCCATGCCCTAACCTTAACTCTCCTGCCCTCAATTGGAACCTCAACCATCTGGGGCAGACATATTATGTATTCCGATGGATCCCACTCATCTGGATACTCCAGCTGCTCGCCGTCCTCCATTATTCTCTGCTTAAGATATCCTTTTCTACTAACAAGTGTTACGGCTATCATCGGTATTCTCAGATCGGCGCTTGATCTTATAGTATCCCCGGCGAGAACTCCTAACCCTCCGCTATATGTTGGAATCTCGCTCTTTATACCGATCTCCATAGAGAAATATGCGATCTTAGGTCTCTCAAAGAATCGACGCTTACAGTACTCGCTACAGAAATAGTATACTTTTCCTCCGAATTCAGCCTTAAATCTAACCTTATCAAGTTCTAGGGGCATCCCGCAGACGGGATCCCTAACAATCCTAGACTCAGACATGCAGAATCATTCCTCTATCTTCTCAAGATACGATATCGTTAAGTTGAAGTATTTATTACTATGCGCTTGTTCAGAATCAACACTCGGACCTATGGAACCTTTTAAGAAAGTTTTGATACGTCTTGACCTGAAAAGTATTTTAAATTAGCGCTTTGTAGATAAAAATTAGGTTTTCTTCTATTTCTTCTTTCTTGCGCCTTATTTGGCGTTTTTTGTCTTTTTCCACTCTCTTTTCATGTTCCATTGTTTATGAGCTTACGAGCATGTCGTATGTACGCCTTCGCTGCGATCTTCTCTGAAATTTTGGTTGTGTCCATAAATCGGTTACCTTTTTTAGACCGGATTGACCTCTCTCCTACGTTACTAACAAAGGAGGTGGAACTCAGTCATATCGGTCCAAACTGAATTAGAGGTGTGCGGAGACTTAAATGTTACTGGCCTATCGAGACAGCGCCAAAAAAAGTTAAATATCTAAAAATTTTTAATCTTAAGTCAGAAAGATGAAGAAGATTGAAAAAATTGTTGAGATTTATACTTCTTGCCTTTATCATTTTGACGCCGAACCTTATCATTCTCCCGTTCACGTCCATTAATACTGTCCACGCTCAGGAATATCCTGAATTCCCAGATGCGATTGATAGACTCTGGCAGGAATTTGTAAATGAGCTGTCTAATGGTACAGGAATGGGCGAAAAAAGACATCTTGTGAAAATCTTCTCAAATGTAAGTGACAAATCTTATTGGGTTTATCCATGGTACAGCTACATTGGATGGACGGATGCGGCTTTGGAATTTACTTATCATGGATATGTTGGATTTGCATCATTAGGTAAATCCTCCCTATTCGGAAGGTCTATAGAACTAACTTATTGGAAGGAATATGATTTAGAAAGAGTAAAGGAAAACGGAACTTTTTACACAGAAACTGTAAAAGTGTATTTTCTTTCGATATATCTCTCAGAGCTTGATTCATCCTGTTTACGAGAAAATTGTACGCTGAATGAAGCTATATCAATTACTATCAATAAGCTAAAGAAGCGGTTTGAAGGCACAGATCGGGTATGTAAAGTATCTTTAAGAACCTATAATAATATTAACGTGATAGAAGATGTTGTTGAGTTACATATAGTTGAAAATACAACGTTGTATAAGAATGGTAATTACGTATCCTACATTTTACATAGCGACTTTTGTGATTACAATCTCTATGCTGCTGTAGATGTTGCATATGGCCCTCTTTACAGTTGTCTTCGCATGACAGGAGAAACATATTACCAAGAAATGGTTCCGGAAGCTGGTTATAACCCACCTCACTGCGGAAATTATGATCCGGACGCCTTAAGAGAAGACGCGTGGGATTGGATTGATCTACTTACGAGAATATTGCATGGAAAATCTGTAGAAAAAAGAAAATATCTTCAGATCTTATCGGTTGAAAGTCCATCTTCAGTTATGAAGGGAGATGTTGTTAACGTAAACGTCACTTTGTCTTATAATT
>PIYH01000044.1 GCA_003601695.1 Candidatus Bathyarchaeota archaeon | reverse complement strand
AATTCTTTCACGATAAGCTTCCGTTAACTTATTGTTGACATTGCTCGTTTGTAGATAGGCGAACGCATACTTAATATATAGATCAGTTCAAGTGAAGTAAGAGTGAGGAGTGAAGCGGCGAAGAAGCTGAGAAAAGTTTTCTATCAAACGAGGCAGATCTTACATCTAGGCTATGAAGAGATTTCTGAGATCAAATAAAACATCAGCTGAAGATTGCGGAATTGATTTGAAATAGATTAGAGAATAGTTGAGAAGACTTAAGAATCCGCATATTATCAGAACTAGATCTGAGAAAGATTTACTAGAAATAAATTAAAGAGCAAAATAAAGATTCTTGTTTTTATTTCACGACAAGTTAAACAGAGCCCTTTTGACGGTGACAGATAAATATGCTAAGCGATTCCTTCTTTTCGGATGATATGTGGCGACGGCGTGAAGCCTAACCGTAGGTGATGATCTACGTTTGACATTGACCAACCTTTATATGATACTTGCTTAAATCTTTCTCATGCATCTTTAAGGTGCGGAGACACTTGAAGCCTAAAGTTGTGACTCGAAACTTTAGATCTCGTCTCCTTATATGTCCAATTGACTCCGGAGACGAGGCGTCTGATAGGTGAGAAGGAGCTGAAGATGATGAAGAAAACCGCCTATCTAATAAATACTTCTAGAGGAGCCGTTTTGGATGAGGATACCCTATGTAGAGCTCTCCAAGAAGGATGGATAGCGGGCGCAAGGCTGGAGGAATCTACCGCTTGATAGCCCTATCCTCAAAATGAAGAATGTAGTCTTGACGACACATATGGCTACACATACGGTTGAAATGAGAGAGAAAAGATTTCGCGAAGGTAAGGGTTAAGGGATACGGAGAATAGATCCTATATGATGGAGGAGGTTAAGTGATAGATTTTAATCTTCTAGTATCATGTGCTAGAAGAATGGAGAATGAGGCATGCTCCGAAGTCTGGTTTCTTCTAAGCGAAGTTGGAGATGAAAATCCATCTGTGGATAAGACAGATGTTTCAGGACTTATCGTCGCGAAGACCTCGTTGGATCCCTATCAGGCAATCCGGAAGCTCAGAGATTTGCTGATGAGAAGCCCTGAAGAATTCAGGTACGCGTTAAAGATAGTGCCGATCGAAGTGACTGTTCCAACAAGAGTTGAGAGGATAGAGGATGCCGTACGTATTCTCTCTAAGAAGATAGATGTCAATGAGACGTTTAGAATCACTGTTGAGAAGCGGCATTCACAGATATCGACGAGGAATATAATTGAGGCCGCCGCTAAGCATGTGAACCGTAAAGTAAACTTGGAGAAGCCGGACAAGATAGTTTTGATAGAGGTTATAGGTGGGATGACAGGGATATCCATCATTAAGCCTAACGATGTGTTATCGGTTGTTAAGGAAAAAGCTAAGCTTGAGTGACAAGTAGCGCTGTTCGTTCGATAAGGACGCTTGTTAAGGCTTCCCTCCTCGATTTACGTAGCGCAGCATCAAGTTCAGCATCTGAGATCTCAAACGCCTCCTTTAATGCTTCAAACTTCTCATCGGTGATCTTGACTACGTCATCACTCTTCTCTCCTTCAACGATCTCTGAAAATCTGAGTATTGCTTGTAATGCATTATCCTTAATCTTAGATAGGGCGACTACGAGTATCCGTGTTGATGATGGCTTCACCCCAAGCATCTCTATAGCTTTCCTGATCTGATGCTGGCCAGATGCGTAGAGGAGAATCTCAACAGCTAAATTTTCGGATATTCTTCTCCCTGAATTGAAGGCTCTCAAAGCGTTTAGTACAGAGAAGTATATGTGGTCGAAGCCAGCGATCATATCCGCATCGAATATTTGAATATGAGCCGTGGAGGTTTCTCTAACCCTATCCAATAAAACCTTTGGATCTGAGACTTTAACGTTTCTGAAACCTGCGAAGATAACATGCCAGCCCATTATCTTCTTCTCTATCATCTCTTCTCCACGCAGAAGATCACCATCTCAAAGATAAAAAATATTTCAAAAAGAATGAAGGCTACATGAGCTCCTGTAGAGATCTCAGCCGCTTTATGATGTTTGGATGCGTCGAGAATAGCTCAGTTATCTGATCTAATAGTGTCAATCTACGCCTTGTATATCTCTCGATTAATTCTCTATCGCCTCTCCACATACTCGCTGCGTAGAGCTCTTTCAAGTCTCTTTCTGAAGACTCAGGGTCGCATATAAAGAGCATCCTAAACGAGCTTACGTTGTTAAGGCTCGTTAATCGCCTTCGCCTCTTTCCCGTCGACTCAACTATCTTTATTAGGCCAATAGACAATTTTCTCGCTCCATCTTCAACTATCGATGCGCTGTGTCTGTCTGCATAGTACTCTCTCAACCGGCTGAGATACAATGTAAAGAGCGTTAGGATCCAGTAGAGAACAATGCTTAGGAAACCTACCAGCGCTAGCACTGATGCATTGCCTCTCTCATCACGTCTGCCAAAGGCCGAAGACCACATTAGCGAATATCCGATATAGTATAGAAGCGCCGGAAGAATCGAGACGAACATCATCACCTGGACGTCTCTGTGCTTTAGGTGTCCGAGCTCATGACCTAAAACAGCTTCAACCTCATCCATATTCAGCGTGTTCAGAAGCCCCGTCGTCACGGCTACCCGGTTCCCCGTCAACGGAGAGCCGTAGGCGAAGGCGTTAGGTATAGGTAGCCTAGCGATCATGACTTGGGGAGGCTTGATTCCGCTTTTTCTGCTAAGCCTCTCCACAGCTTCGTAGAGCTCCGGAGCCTCGCTTCGAGATACCCTTCTAACACTATACATTGCATCGATCAGGTAGGGAGCGAGTAACCACTGGAGAACGTTGAAGAAAACTACGAATAACGCAAGTGAGTATATGTTAAGCGCATCTATCAACGAAAGGATTATCGTAAAGAATAGGGTTGAAAGGCCGATTATAGCGGCTAAGGTCGCAAACATCGTAGCTTTAAGTTTTAATCCGCTCATCATACCATCAATATATGAAAATTTTTCGAAAGAGTATATATTCTTTGCTGAACATCTCTCAGTCTGTTTGAATAAGATTATAGACGTCTCGTTCCTCCTCAAGACTTATTGAATCAAGAATCCTCCTGACCTCACTCTTCGATATCTGGGCAAGCCTCTCAGAGACTAAGCCGAGCGATATGGCCTTCTCAAGTTTCTCATAGTCTATGGTCTTAATCTTTCCATCTGGCCAGATGCATATGTCAACCTCTAAATCTACGTATCTGATCTCTGACGGATAAATCTCGATAGGTGTGTTTATGTTTATATATGTTCCTTTGTAGGATGAGTATCTGGAGAAGTATCTCGTTCTGAAGCTTAAATCGCCTATTTTAAACTCGCTTACAGCGAAGTCTCCCTCATCCTTCGAGACCTGAAGTCCATCATAAATACCTTTCTTAAAGAACCTTCGGAGCAGTATTAGTTTTCCATTTCTTCTCTGAAACCTCATAACCTCTGCTGGTCCGAGATTAAACTTTTGCCCCCATATCTTAATGTGACTGATGTTTATTCGCGATCCCTCTCTGGGAAGCATACTCCATACATTCTCTTGTAAAAGGCTCTCAACTTCACCTCGAGGGCATCCCTCACCTAGCATCTTCTCCGCTATATCAACAAGCAACGAGATTCTACCTCCGCAGGCCTTGTAGTAATGATGCCCAGTAACCGTCGGTGTGACGGAGGCACGTATCTCATCAAGCCTCATCTTTGAGAGTCCTGGAAACTCAACATCTAGGCGGTGAAGGAGGCCGCTTTCAAGTCCTTTAAGGCTAAGAGGCCGAGTGCTATTTTCAAGTCTCATAGAACCCCAACTGTCCACCCACAAAGGTCTCTCTAAGAGATTTCTGAAAACCACATCATCTAAGCTCAACATTAAAACATGAATTACCTTCTCTAGCGAGGCTTCATCCCCGGAGATTATTACTCCCTGCCGGTCTATTCTGCTATGCACTTTTAAGCTCGGTTGAGTTTTAGTTTCTTCAGAATCTGGAAATCCAAACCTTCCCTTAATAACCTTTGAGGGCTGAACGATCTCGAAGCCGTGGTCAAGTAGTAACTTAGTGAGCGCTGTAGAGTATATCCCGCGGATACGTACACCCACCATTCCGCATCGGCTCTTTCTGAAACTATACTATTTCTTACTAATCACTACAAGACCGTCGCGTTTTTTCACGCTGAAAGATACTCCAAGAATCTTCTCAGCGAGCCAGAGATTTGACTCCATATGATCCGTTAAGATCCTCGTCGAGTATGTGGATTCTCCATCCGCCAATGCTACGTATGGGATGAGCATATCAGCCAAGTGTATATCCGCTGTTGGCTTAGCTGCGACCTCGTCGAGTAAGCCCTTTACAGCTTCTCGTGCAACGGTCTCACTTGTCTTGCGAATTTCACCTATAGCATCGCTTCCCAGAAGAACATTCATATCGGTCTCAGCCCATAGGACAAGCGAGCTTCCCTTCTGAATAGGGTTGGAGTAGTCGTTAACTACGCTTATTTTAGCGTTGAAGCCTCTAGATTTAAGGAGCCTCTTAGCTTCCGCAGCTTGTCTTAATGCTACTTTGCGGTCAGCTAGGAAAGTGCAGACTGATATACCCTCCACCGCTTCGACCCCGCCGAACTTCTCAAGGATTAGGGGCTTAAGGCTTGGAGACGGTTGAGTTCTTAACGTGACCTCTCCGCCGCCCTTCGGGTAATAGCCATACTTATGTATCTCTATTGAGGCCTTAACTTCCATTCTTCTCAGAACGCGGAGCAGAACGTACTTGAGATAGTTTATTGTCGGAGAATGCTTGACATCTGTTCCGCCTTTGGAGATATGCAATGCGACGGGATGCTCAGCGAAGATGCATATTGGCAGAACAGTCATTATCAGCATCGGTATGCTCCCAGCGGTTCCAATCTCAGCCTCAGCTCGCCCTCCCCTTATCTTTTCAGGATAGAACCATACCTCCTGTGACCCTAAAGACGCGCCCTTAATCTCCGCGTTACAGAGCTTAGCAGCCGTTAGAACTGCTTCTAGATGCTGAGGTCTAAGCCCAGGCTGGCTTCTCTTCTTCCTAATGTTATATATGTGTAGGGGTTCTCCTACTATGGCTGAGAGAGCGACTGACAATCTCAGAATAGTTCCGCTTCCACTCTTCTCTGCGCCGTTTATCTCAATCATCTATGATGATCACCATGAATCCGCTTGCTTCGATATTCTAGACACTTTATATCTTCACGACGCTAAAAATAAGTATCTCTCTATAGAAAAAAATGAGGATGCCGCGATTTAAGTGAAGTCTATGCTTCTTTTCAAGATCTTTATTGCGTTTGCTCTTCCCATATCGACGAGATAGGGGCCGAGTCTCGGACCAAACCTCGTACCCAGCAAGATCATGTACAGAATCTCAAAGAATCTACGCGGCTTTATTCCATTTGCTCTCGCGATCTCGAAGATCGAGCTCTGAATAACCTCCGGATCTCCAATTAATTGAAGCCTATCTATGAGGCTCAGTATTGCTCTCTTTTCCTTCTCGCTTAGCTCGATCTTCACCTCAGCCGTTTCTTCAAAGTCTCTAACCCAGTTCATCGCGTACTCGATGCGTTTCTTCAAGTCCTCAGATGGAGAGCCCTTGAGGTATCCATATTTGCGGAGCTTCTCGGCTACAAACTGAATCTTCTTATTTTCAGGAGCCACCCTCACAAGTGAAACGAGCAGATTGTATGGCACATGTATGCTCGGCTTCTTCGGAGGCTTCATGAACCAACAGTATTTGTATAGACCCGTAAGTTTAGCTCTTTCTTTAAATTCCTTAATCTTCTTTTCCCCGAAGTATACATCTTCAAGTTCATCGAGCTCATCCATATAACGCGGAATATCCTCCACTGAGATGCTTCTAGTTCCGATGAAACGTTTCAGTGTCAGTAAAATCATAGATTGGGGAGACCCATACCTAAACCATACTTGAGGTGTGAATACATTACCCTTCGACTTCGATATTTTTCTTCCACCCTTATCGAGAAACATCTCGTATTGAACATGCATTGGCGGCTCATAACCAAGCACCTCCCTGCTAATTCTGTCATTAACCCTGACGGAGTCAGCTATGTCCTTTCCGTATGCTTCGAATCTTATGCCAAGAGCCCTCCATCTGGCCGCGAACTCTCCAGCCTTCCATGCAAGCTTCCCCTCGCCTTTAGTATAATTAGCCTCACCCTCGTATCCACAACCCTTAAGCCACTTATGCTTTATCTCCATGCCTTCGCATCTATATAAAATCTTGTTTTCATCCGGCAGAAACTTGTAGGCCTTTGTCGTATATATTCTGCCGCATGACTCGCAGACAGGGAAGTATGGGAGAGCCTCTAGATACTTTTCCTGCCCCGTTTCTTCCTTAACTATCTGTCCCACACGGCTGGCATTCTCAAGGATTAAGCGTATCTCTTCATTCAGCAATCCGCGCGCGTATGCATCGGATCCTTTTATCAGCTTGTATTCTACGCCGGCCTCATCTAGGGCTTCGAGAAGCAAGCTAATCATGTGGTCTGCATAGTTTTCATGGCAACGATATGGGTCAGGTATATCCGTAACTGGGAAGCCTATGAACTTCTCCAGAGATTTTGGCATGCCGGCGGGGACGCTTCTAAGCCCATCCTTATTATCTGAGAAGAGTATGAATTCAGTCTTGTAGCCCTGCTCCCTCAGCGCTAGAGATACCGCATAGTTCCTAGTTACTTCACTGAAGCTTCCTATATGCGGTATGCCTGACGCTGCAACTCCACTCTCAATCCTTAAGAGATCTAAGCTCCTGCCGAGCTTACGTTCTTTCTTGATTATCTCAACTGCCACTTTGTCATACCATGTTCCGTGGCCAATTATCCTTTCAGCATCCTCCATAGGAGACTCCAGCATCCCAGTGAATAACTATGGTAAAATGTGGTTTTAAATAATAAAGATTTACTTATCAAGTTCATCATGAAAATTTATATAAAAAGGAACTTCATCAAAAAAGATTGAATCTCGCAAGGATGCGGTAGCAAGGTGAGGCTGCCGCAAAGATGCTAAGCTTGATTAGAGAAGCTATCAAGAGACAGATGGAGAAAACCCAGTACAATATATTCTTTACCGCTCTCTTCGGATCCTATAGAAGAGGAGATTATGATGCATTTAGCGATATCGATCTCCTCATAATCCATGAAGACGAGAGTGAAAGACCAACCATCCTGAACGATCTGAAGAGTTTAGAGCATATTCTTGGCAAGAGAATTCACGCAAACCTCTTCGAGATTCGGGAGTTCGAAAGGAGAGTAAGACTTCATGACTATCTGTTGACGAGCATGATTAGAGACTCTTCACTTATTTATGGAGGCCGTGAGGTCTTCAATAAAGCGGAGAAGGACATAGAAAAGCAGCCATCTGATGAGGCTTTAAAGTTTAATCGACAGATGGGTTTGGAGATGCTCAATCGAGCGTTGTCATTTCTGGATGAGGGAAAAATGGCAGATAGCTCTACGGAGAAGATGAGCTGGTTGATAAGAGGCTTAAATAATTACCGACTTGCCTTGGGATATCTACATGCAAGCGATTTAATGCGGAGATCGCAGGAAGGAATCTCCTATGCGGATTTAACCAAAACCGCAGTTGGCTCAACATTAAAGGAAATAGCGAATATGGAAAGAGCTTTGAAAAGAGGTATGAAAATCGATCAAAGGATTCTGTATAGATTTATTGAAAGACAGAAAAGATCTGTGTAATTTAAACCATCGCTACTTATCAATAAGAAGCTTAGAAAGCTAGGCATTCATAACGTTGAGTTCCTTTAGTTCATGTTTATACTACTTTATCTTCACTTTCTCGCCTTCTATAGAGACTAATCCAAAGCGTTCCATCATCCTAAGCCTTTCGTCAATTGCCTTTTTTGAGTCAGCGTCACCACCCAAAGCGGCGTAGATCTCGCTCTTAGTAGCTGAGCCTCCTCGCTCCCTAAGAAAATCATAAATAGTATGCTCAAAAATCTCAGTCATTAATATTCACACAAGAAAAAATATTCTTGGGTAACATTAAGCTTTTCGGTGTAAAGGCATCTCAGATACGCTTGGTTAAAAGATATTATCTGGAACTAGACCTCTTCAGGACCGACCGAGCCATAGCTCCACGGCTTCCCTACTTCACTGACCTTCGGCGCTTCAGGAACCTCCCCCGGAACTAAACTGTTAATTAGCTTAATGCTTTCCTCAACTATTATTCTGCCGGCTGATGGAATTAAGAAGCTATGCATTCCCATCCTTACCTCGTATCCTCCGCCAGATGGACCCATAGATTCTTCGGTGGGTACGTATCCTATACATCCATTTGCTAACTCTACTATGAAGGTGAAAGGAAACTTTGAGGCAGATTTTATCTCTAAACCAAGCTGACAGAATAATTCAGCTGGATTGGAGATGAAGACAGCAGGTCCTATCTGCACTGCCTGAATCTCGCATCGAACCGCAGGCTCGATTTTGATCCATTCATTCAGCAGAATTATATCTCTGGCGAAGAGCCACCTAGGATCATTATGCAACATTTCAGAGCTGACTATTTCATAGGCTTGTCTTAGACGTTCAGGAGGAACTTTTCTCTTCTCGATACGAATGAACCTTCGCGTTGCCTTTATCGGTTTAAGATCAGCTGGCTCCGCATCAGCTATGACTTTAAGAGCCTCCGCCCCAACTTTCTGCCCAACTCTCATCGACCATTTTTCTCCGAACTCCATTTCCCTCATGCTCTGATTATCAACTTGAGTAACATCGCCGCACGCACCATTAAGGAAGATAACCGTTGAGTTCCATCCCATAATGCTTCGTATGGTCTTATCTAGATAATATGGCCAATCAGCCGAGTATTCGACCCCGTTCATAGTGGTTCCGTGGCAGGTGAAATTAACTATGCATCCGAGAAAGGAGCCATAGGAATCCCATACGCTTAGAACTCCGACATCCGGATCTATTGGTCCCGCCGGCTCAACTATATTGGGATTTCCTTTTCCAGGATGAGTCATCTGCCTTCCGTTTTTCATCCTAAACCTTCTATTGAAGGATACTGTGAATTCCTTTCCAATACCAACTGCGCATTTCGCATTAGTTTTGTGCTTGTCCGCCAGCATCACCGCTGAGGCTATCTTATACGAAAGGAAACGTAGATATTCCGGATCAGCCTCCGGGGCGTTTTTAAGTATCTTTCTAATAAGTTCTGGATTAGATGAATAGCGTATTATCTCCTTTTGATTGCTTGCCCATTCTACGGTTGGGCCTCCGCTATGTGTATGTGTAGCAGCAACCATTATATGATCAGCAGGTATACCCGTCATCTCCTCTGCCAGTTCTCTTCCAAACTTTACTATGGAGGCCTTTATTGAAAGGGCGTCAACGCTTACTAAGGCTACGCGAGTCTCCTCACTCTCAAATACCGCAGCCTTCACATGAAGAGGATCATGAATATCATAGAAAAACCTCTTCGTGAAGTACCCAGGAACCTCAGATCCTAAAGGCGGCGTAATATCAACAGTTGAGAATCCTACCTTCATCTCTCCTCTCAA
>PIYH01000043.1 GCA_003601695.1 Candidatus Bathyarchaeota archaeon | reverse complement strand
GGCTTTAAAGGATAAATTATTCTTAATATTTAGATATATTCGTACCTTGCGTGATCTGTGATGTCACAATTTTTTGGACATAGATCTTTGTTTTGAAAGATTTGATAACTCACTTTCCAGATTTTGCTGAAGTATTTGCAGAACTTTAAGATGCTCCTTTGTTTTTATTTCTTCTTTCCAGAACGCTTGATACGCTTTCATATAATCTCGTATTCGATTCGCAATTTCGATGTAAGGCTCAAGATTTGGAGTATCAAGTATTCCTAAGTATCCTAAAAGAATGACTGTATAGATAGATTTTATTACATTAGTTCTAGCCTGTGCTAATGTTCTATTGAAAGAACCCCGGCTCACACCTGATTTTATCAATCTCATTTTAGCCTTCTTTTCGTAAACTATTCTTTTTCCTGATATTTTTTCTGCCAAAACATCTATTAAAAGCGTTTCTAACTGTATTTTTGTTAATTGGCTATTTTTTAACAATATTTCAACGATAGGGTCGCGAAAAATTCCTAATAACCATTTTCTCGTGTCATCTTTTAGAGATCTATCTGTCAGTTAAAATCGCCTCTGTTTTGGATACAGCTTTATATACACTATGAGATGCTCCCCTATACTTATAAGCCTTATTCTGGCGTTTTCTCATTAAGCATCTTTACGAAATAATTGTTTTGAGAACCTTTAATGAATAATATATTAGATAATTCCATTTTTCTCATTCACTTTCAGGTATTCTTGCCTCGTCAATGACCAATATAATTAATGATTTTTAACGGTGATGCGTGATGTAACATGTGATCTCACATAATGTTACACCTTTGCTTTAAACAGTTAGATAGCAAACCTTTAAGAATGATATTATTTCATATACTTTCTGTTGGATGAAGAATGGGAAGAAGAAGACGAAAAGTCATACATATGCCGAAAAAGAAGATTCCTAAGGTATTTCTCTGTCCGAGATGTGGAAAAGAATCGATAAGAGTGGAGATGTCCACCAAATCCGGGAAGGCTATAGTAAAATGTGGAAGTTGCGGATTAGTTGCAGAAATACCTAAAAAGCCGACTTTCAGCGAGGTTGATATATACTGTAACTTTATAGATAAATACTATCACTATTAGATGAAAAAGAGGACATTACTAATGATTGGTAAGGTTGAAAGATATTTACTTGCCAGAATCCAAGAGGAAAAGGCGATATTTATTCCCTTAATTGATCCTGAAGAAGTTACAGCTAAATCAGCTTCTTTCTTAGCTGAGGAAGGAGAAAAAGCCGGAGCCTCAGCAATTATGGTAGGCGGCTCAACGGTAGTTTCCTCCAAGATTCTCGATAACATAGTTAAAGCTATCAAGGAAAGCATAAATATACCTGTAATACTCTTCCCCAATAACATTACTGGCGTTAGCAAGTACGCAGACGCTATTTGGTTCATGTCTCTTCTCAATTCAGCGGATCCATATTTCATTATTGGAGCACAAGTGCTCGCTGCGCCTTTAATCAAAAAATTCTCCATAGAGCCTATTCCTCTTGGATATCTGATTTTAGGAGAAGGAGGCGCGGCGGCGGTTGTTGGAAAGGCTCATCCAATACCGTACAACAAGCCTGGACTAGTGGTTGCTCACGCTTTAGCCGCCCAATTTCTGGGAATGCGTTTCATTTATTTGGAAGGAGGATCAGGAGTTAGCGAGCCTGTTCCTTCAGATATCGTTAGAATGGTAAAAAGCACAGTCAATCTTCCCCTTTTAGTTGGAGGAGGAATACGGACAAAGAAACAAGCGAAAGAGATTGTACGTGCGGGAGCGGACATAATAGTGGCTAGTACAGTTCTCGAGGACGAAAATCCGGAGGCGGTAGGCATCAAGACTCGGGAGATACTGGAAGGCATAAAAGAGGGAGCATCACATAGATATATGTTCATCTCAGATGAAAAGGAGGAGAAAGATTGACATCGTTTGAGAATTACTTTGCGTCCTTAAAGAAAATACTAGGACGAGATGATCTATATGATATATGGCCTGACTTTGAACCAGAATTTGACGAGCGAGAATTCACATGGACGAATCTAAGAGGACTTGGGGAGGCTTTACTTCTTAACTGCGGCAAATGTGATGGTCCATCAGATATGAGACATAAGCGATGCAAGGAATGCGTTAAACGCAGAGAAGAAATTGCTAAGGAGATGTATCGTCGAGTTGTCGGTCGCCCAATAGATAAATGGCCGACGATAATTCTCTGCAGAATTCACGTTGAGTGAATCAGAATTTACGTGAGTAAGTTGATCCAAGGCCTAACAAGAGATTATGAAGAATATTTTTCTAGCCTTGAGAATGCTTTAAATGAGATTATTAAAGTCTCTGTTGCCGCTAGGAAAGCTGGGCATGATCCAAAACCATATCCGGAGATAAGAATAGCGGAGGATCTCGCAGGGTTAGTAGAAGGCTTCATAGGTATCCCGAAACTTGCGGATAGAATAAGGGTTTTATTAAAGAGAATGTCAAGAGAAAAGGTAGCCTTCAAAATTGCTGAAGAAATAGTAAGGGGAAGATTCAGCAATTTTGATGAGGAAAAGTCAGCTACACATGCCATCAGAGCTGCTCTTGCAATTCTTACAGAGGGCGTTACGGCTGCGGTATACTCTGAGGGCATAGCCAAAGTATCAATAAAATCGAATATGGATGGGTCACATTATTTGGCCATATATTTTGCGGGTCCAATACGGTCAGCTGGAGGAACTGAGACTGCCTTAACGCCGGTGGTAGCCGACTTTGTTCGTCAACTTCTTGGACTGGATCGCTACAAACCAACCGAAGAAGAGATTAATCGTTTCGTGGAGGAGCTCAGGCTCTATGAAAGAGAAGTCGGTCGTTTCCAATATCATGTCTCGGATGATAATGTTAGAAAGGCGTTAAGGCATATTCCCGTTGAGATAACTGGAATCCCCTCAGATAACGTTGAGGTTTCGTCTTACAGGAACCTTTCACGCGTTGAGACGAACTGTCTACGTGGTGGAGCATTACGTGTAGTTAATGATGGAATAGTGGGGAGAGCGGCGAAGGTTTTAGCGATCGTTGAGGATCTCAAGATTAAAGGATGGGAATGGCTAAGAGAAATTAAGGAGGCTTCTAGGAAGAAGTCAAGTTTTATGGAGGATGTTCCCGCAGGCCGCCCAATTCTAAGTTTCCCTTCCGCAAAGGGCGGATTTAGACTCCGTTATGGCAGAGCGAGGAATACAGGACTTGCAGCCATAGCTGTTCATCCTTTGACGATGAGGATTCTTCAAAATTTCTTAGCAGGTGGCACTCAACTTAAGATTGAGACTCCAGGTAAATCTGGAATAGTTTTATCTGTAGATTCCATCGAACCTCCAATCGTAAGGCTCAAAGATGGATCAGTAGTTAGGGTTTCCTACAAAAACTTTAATGATATTAAAGATAAGATTGACAAAATTCTTTTCCTCGGCGATCTCCTAGTAAGCTTTGGAGATTTTCTATATAACAATAAAAGTCTCCTTCCATCAGGCTATGTGGAGGAATGGTGGGCGGAGGAAATCAGGGAAGTAATAAATGAAAAGTTTAATGGAGATTTAAAGAAAGCCGCGGCTGAAGTTTCAATTCCGTTAAAGTTTCTTCAGAAATATATTGATTATCCATTCGATAATGTGCCAAGTGTAGAAGAAGCTATTCGAATAAGCCGATTTCTTCAGGTTCCTTTACATCCAGCTTACACATATTTCTGGTCGAATATTCATCCATACGAGATTCGTGAACTTCACAACTGGTTATCAGAATCAAAGATAGAGAAAGCCGATGGGAAAATAAAGAAGATTAGGGGAAGAATGGAACAGAGGATAAAAGAGATTCTTGAGCGCATCTGTCTTCCTCATAGAATATCCGGAGATGATATCCTAATAGAGGGGAATGACGCTTTTTCCCTCGCTTTCACCCTTGGAATCTACAATTCAAAGAATGTGGAAATAAACGAGGAGATATCAACACTTGAAAATCTACACAGTTTATCTGGAGTGAAGATACGAGATAAAGCCCCAACATTTATTGGAGCAAGAGTCGGTCGACCGGAGAAGGCAAGCAAGAGGGAGATGAGTCCATCTGTACATGTTCTGTTTCCCGTAGGATTACAGGGTGGTTCTCAAAGAGATATAATGAGGGCAAGTGAAAGGGGGTCAATAAAGGTCACTATATCTAAGAGGAGATGCCCAAAGTGTCAAACATTAACTTTCATGCGCATCTGCCCCAAATGTGGATCAGAGACCATCCAAGAATTCACTTGTCCAAGATGTGGAAGGTCGCTGGAAAAAAATCATTGTCCAGTATGTAATGTTAAGGCAGTATGCTATGATGAGCAAATAGTACCTCTAAAGGAAATGGTTGAAAAAGCTTGCAGAAAGATTGGATATCGACCCAAGCATGTCAAAGGAGTGAAGGGATTAACAAATAAGACGAGAACTCCAGAAATGATCGAAAAGGGGATTCTAAGAGCGAAATATTCTCTTTCCGTATATAAGGATGGAACTGTTAGATTTGACATAACAAATGCTCCTCTAACACACTTCAAACCTAGGGAGATCGGATGCTCCATTAAGAAGCTTAGGGAACTCGGATACACATACGATTATCAAGGTCAACCACTTGTAGATCCTGACCAAATATGCGAGCTTAAAGTTCAAGATATAATAATTCCGCGGAGAAGCATAGATTACTTAATTCGTATAGCGAGATTTGTTGATGAACTTTTAGAGAAGGTTTATCATCTGTCTCCATTTTACAGGATTAGCCGTCCTGAAGATTTGATTGGACAGCTTGTGATAGGATTAGCTCCTCATACGTGCGCTGGTGTTCTCGGCAGAATAATAGGTTTCACCGATCTGAATGTGTGTTTTGCCCATCCATTCTGGCATTCAGCTAAACGCAGAGACTGTGATGGGGATGAAGATAGCATAATGCTTACTCTTGATGCATTTCTTAATTTCTCCAGAGAATATCTTCCCGATCGGATAGGTGGCATAATGGATTCTCCACTGTTTATTATCAGAGTTATTAATCCTCGAGAGGTCCAGAGGCAAGCCCACGAATTTGATGTCGCATCAAAGTATCCCCTTTCTTTCTATGAGGAGACGCTGAATGGTTCGAACGCTAGGTTGCTCATGAAGAAAATAGATATAGTTAAGCATAGGTTTGGGAGCGAGAAGCAGCTTCAAGAATTCGGATTTACTGTTCCCACCTCTAATATTAATGAAGCCAATCGTGAGAGCCAGTATAAAAAAATAAAAAAGATGAGGGACAAGCTTAGAGCGCAGCTTCAACTCGCAGAGAAGATTCAGGCAGTAGATGCTAAACGCGTAGCAGAGATAGTGTTGACTACGCATTTTCTTAGAGATATTTCTGGAAATCTGCGAGCCTATACCTCTCAGAGTTTTAGATGTAAAAGATGCAACAAAAGATTCCGTAGGGTTCCCTTAATAGGTAAATGTCCTGAATGCGGCGGTGAACTTACATTAACAGTTTACCGCGGCGGTATAGAAAAGTATCTTGAGGAAGCTCGAAACCTTATAGAGAGATACGGGATGCCAAAGTATTATGCCCAACGAATACATCTCATAGAAGAGGAGATAAAATCTCTATTCGAGAGCGGAGAAGAAACTAAGCAGATAAGTCTCTCTAAGTTTATGAACGCGTAGGCGAAAATATTTTTGAAATAAAAGCAATAGATTCTTTAGAATGCATAGGCGGAAATATCATCCCAAAGCATTTCTATTACGGACGAAGAATATAAGCTCCGGATTAAAGGCTAGAACAAAGATAGCGGAGCTTCTGGAGGAATCTCCATTGGATGCCGCTTTAATAAGTGAGAAATCAGGACTTAGTTACTCTTCGATTCTGCATCATCTTCGTCTCATGGAAAAAGAATTCATTGTTGCTAGAAGCGGTAAAAAGCCTTACAAGTGGAGACTAACTGGTGTTGGACAGAAAAGATTGATTGAAACATAGCTCATAGAGAGATATGCTCCTTCCTAAAGAAGAAACGTAACGGTCTACTTAGCTTCATCTCAGAAAACTTTCTTTCTATAAGGAGATTATAAGCGATATGTAGAATAACGCCCTTAGCGGCTTTCCACTTGAATATGAATCTTGAAGGTCTCCCACCTATAGAAGTATTTCCAAGCTTAACAGCTTGAAGAATGTCACCTACTCTTCTACTCCTGCAATAAATGATCGTATATGCGTCTCCCACGGTCTCCGCGTGGTGAGAGTCGCTTCCAGCCACCATAGGCAATCCTAGCTTACAAGCTAGTTTCATGTTTTTCCTTAAAAAGTATCCTGGAATGGGGGTTATGGCTGAGAAGACTTCTATTCCGTCAAGGGGCAGAGTCTTCATCTCCCTCTCATTCAAGACGCTAAATAAGGGGATTGTCGGGTGAGGAACCACAACTAACCCGCCTTGTGCATGTATCCTTTTTATAGCTTCTCGTATGGGAAGTTTAGCCTCTATCTTGCTCTTTATTCCTAAAGCTAGGATCTCACCATGTCTGGTTTCAACTTCCTGCCCTGGTATAATAATGAGTTTTCTTCTCTTCTTCATCGCTTCAATCGCACCTTTAACGGTCCAATGATCAGTTATCGCTAATCCATCTAGACCTTTACGTTCTGCCTCCATCAGTACCTCGCTGACCGACGCTTCAGAGTCAGAATACCATGTGTGGACATGCATATCTATCTTCAACATCAAGGAATGTACCTCCTGATATGGCTGAGAAGAACATGGTGATTCCGCATGATAGCGAAGAGCGGGAGACCTTAGTCGCTACTTGAGTTTTTCATCTGCATGAACCGTCAAGATCTCACCAAAATATAATGTATGGTAATCTCCATATGGGTAACAGAGTGAAAGGATGCTTGATGATAGTTCTTCTATGTTAACTATGGTCTTGTAAGCAACTCTGCATTCATAGTTGATTATACATTCTTCTATTATGGGAGAACTTACTCTTCTGCTAGGAAGCATAGTTAATCCTCTCTCCTCAAATTTGTCGCGATCTCTTCCCGAAACTGTTCCACAATAGGCGACTGTCTCCTCCATTCCTCTTCCGGGAACATTCACCGTGAAATCTCTAGTTTTCTCTATAAATTTATGAGTATACCTTGACGGTCTAACTGCTACAACGAAGAATGGCTTGCTCCAAAAGATCCCGAGCAAACCCCACCCTATGGTCATGACGTTAGCTCGTTTCATATTTCCGGAAACGAGTAGAAGTCCCGGCTCACTAAGTCTCTGGATGGTTTCATCTAAATAACTAAATGCGGATACTTCATCTTTCTTTTTCATGCTTTATTCTCCTACCTTCAAAATTGTGAGCTTCATGTTTTCCTGAGCTTCTCAGCAAGTATAGGCGCTACAGAAACCTTAGCATATTTATTCATGATGCTGTCAGTTCCAGCTATCTCCTCCACACCTGTCTCATTTAGGAGTCTTATGGCTTCCCCTATGAGTAGAGCATGAGAAGCCCCCACGAATACTCTTCGAGCTCCCTGTTTCTTAAGCATTTTCGCAGCGTTAGCAGCCGTCTTTCCAGTGCTGATTATATCATCGATTATAATAGCATCTCTGCCCTTAACATCGATGTGTTTTTCATAGGTTACGATCTCGCCAGTATAACGATCCCGTTGCTTCTTAAGGAAATCATAATCTGCACCTATGGTTTCCGCTGCGTTTTTCGCGCGTTCAACAGCATCCTTTTCGTCATCTGGAGATATGACGATAGGATCCACCAAATTTTTAGCGGCGAAATACTTAGCTAGTTCACCTGAAGCCGTCAAATTATACGCTGATATCTGGTACATTTCGAGAACCTTTCTGTTATGTACATCTACCGTGTAGAGAGTGTTTGCTCCCAATTTTTCAAGAATCTCAGCGATCATTCCTGAGCTCAGGCATTCTCCTTCTAAATATCTCCTGTCCTGCCGACTGTATGCAAGGTATGGAATGAAAACATCTATTGACGTTGCTCCGAGATCCCTTGCCGTGTGAAGAATAAGGAAAAGCTCTAGTGTATGTGCATCTTGAGGCGGATATAAGCTCTGAACCACCAATAAGTCCTCCCCAGAAATTTTCTCCTCAAACTTAAAGTAGAACTCTCCATCAGGGAACCTTTTCGTCCTTATAGAGACTAGCGGAACATTCAGTAGATTGCTGATCTTTTTAGCTAGATCCTCCGAGCTTGGTCCTCCAACAATCTTCAATATCCTTTCCCCCATGGACAATGGGGAATCTGAAAAGTGAAAGATAAAACTTTCCTCTCTCACTGTTTGTTTTTTGTCATCACAGGATGACCATTTTTTTCTCCTCTATGCCTCTAGAAACTTTTCTAGATCCTCCTGTGAAGGTATATTTTCGAAATCTCCCCTTACGGTTACGGCTAGTGCTCCAGCTGCATTTCCATTTTCAAGAGATTCCTCAAGAGCTTTGCCGCGCATAAAGCTTGGAATAAATCCAGCAGCAAAGGCATCTCCAGCTCCAACCCGCCTTTAGAAGATTCTTGAAGCTGAGAAAAGCCCGCGTTCCCATGCCTATGCAAATAGTCAAAATCGATAGCCAAGCGACGTTCTAATAGTTTCCATTTGCTAATAATGCTATAGGTTACGGCTTTCTCATCTTAAAATGCTCCCAGCCTTTACACTCTATGCTCCTTATCTCCCCATTAGTTCTCAACTCGATCCTTCTCTCCTTAATAACTCTTCCTATCCTTATGAGAGTGCCGCCCACCTTAGCGATAGCTCTCTTCGCAGATTCCCAAAGTTGAGGCTTAACCGTAACTACGAGCTCATACTCTTCTCCTCCGTAAAGCCCTAGATTATAAGGGTCGAGATCGTGGATCTCCGCGAATCTAACAGCCTCATCTGCTATCGGCACGTGATCAATCATGAAGCCAACGCCGCTTGCATCTGAAAGCTCATATAAGCTCACAGCTAAGCCGTCACTTGAATCTATCGAGGCTGAGAGAACCTTGGCTTCTGAGAGAGCTAGTCCCTCACTTAGCCTCGCCTTCGGAATGAACACAGCCTCCTTCAATCTCTCCTCAATCTCACGTGGGGCTGATAGCCCCTCTAATAAGATCTTGAGACCAGCAGATGTTCTTCCAAACTTTCCCGTAACAGCTATTATGTCACCCGGCTTGGCGCCGCTACGACTAATAATCTCCTCCTTATTGCTGAATCCAAGCAATGAGCAGCTGATTATAAGATCTGAAGCCTCATTTGTATCTCCGCCAATAATATAGGTAGAGTATTCCCGGGCAGCATCACCTAATCCGGCTCCTATATCCCTAATATCCTTCTCCCTAAGGCTTCGAGGTAAGCCTAACGAGACAAGCATGACTAAGGGCTTAACTCCCTTAGCTGCAAAGTCACTTATATTCATCACAACGGCTTTCCTCGCAGCCTGCCTAAGACTCATACCCGGAGGCACATCAGTCTCGCCGACGAGCATATCAGTCTTCAAAACAGCAACTCTGCCATCGTCAATGTTAATGGCTGAGGCATCATCTCCGAGATCCAAGACTAGATCAGGCATACGATCCAGATATTCCCAGATCAGTCGGATTATCCCTTTCTCCCCTAAAGCCTCCAAGCCGCGCAACAATGACGCCCTCAACCAAAAATAGCAGAAGGAACAAGTAAA
>PIYH01000042.1 GCA_003601695.1 Candidatus Bathyarchaeota archaeon | reverse complement strand
ACTTGAGCCTCTAGGTCTTAAAAACTTCCGATTTGTTAGGCGAAAGGTAACTTCGAAGTATTATGCCTATGGAATGGAGTATGAGGGATTTGCTTATAATCCTTTCTCTGAAGAATGGATTGAGATAGTTGATTATGGCATTTATAATCCCATATCCTTGGCGAAGTATGGGCTAGAACATCCGGTTTTAAACGTTGGCTTGGGAGTTGAGAGACTAGCGATGATACTTTACGGCGAAAACGATGTTCGAAGGCTTGTTTATCCGCAATTCTATAAGGAGCTGTTTCTCACCGACCGAGAGATCGCTGAGTCGCTTAGGTTCAGAGAGGAGCCGTCAACGAAGGAGGGCTGGAGAATACGAGACACAATAATCCGTGAAGCCCTTAAACATAAAGATTCAATAGGTCCATGCCAGTTTCTGATATATGATGGGAAGATCCTTGGCAAGAGAGTTAAGATTTACATTTATGAAGATGAGGAGGGAGCTTCTCTTCTAGGAGCCGCGGCTGAAAATTGCATATTTGTCTATGACGGAAACATTATAGGAGCTCCTCTCAAAGGAATGAATGACTCTCCGTTAGTTAGGAAGGCGCGGGAGAAAGGATTTTGCACGGGTATTAAATACCTAGACGGTGTGGCTTCATATGCTGTTGCCAAAATAGAAGAAGCCCTAAGAAAGGGACTTAAAGTAGCCGATATTAGGATTAAGATGGTTAAGAGACTGAGTGATGTGAATCTTGAGCTAAGCGGAACGGCGCGTAGATTCATAACAGGTCAGAAAAAGAGAATAATGGTAACAGGCCCCATTTTCTTAGGTATACGGGCGGAGATAAGTAAGTAGGCCATGAAATGGGAAACGTCGGCGTTATCGCCCTCGGATTCAAAAATGTCTTTCCTCCTTAGGCGAGCTGAGAAGATTCAGAGATATTTCTCGAAAGCTGTGATTATCCACGATTCTCTACCACAAGAGATTAAGTATATTGCTGGGATAGATGTCGCATATTCAGCTAATAAAGCGTATGGAGCCGCCGTTGTGCTTGAATACGGGACTATGAAGAAAATCGAAGAAAAGACCTATTCGCTGAATATGGCAATACCTTACATTCCAACATTTCTCTTCTTAAGGGAGCTTCCTCCAGCGATAACCGTGGCACGAATGCTAAGGACAAAGCCGGATGTTTTTATGGTTGAAGGGCATGGGCGGGCTCATCCTCGCCGTTTCGGCCTTGCCTGTCACTTCGGTTTAATTTTGAACATTCCTACAATAGGAGTTGCTAAAAGCCTTTTATACGGGGAAGCTGGGAACGTTAAAGGTTCATGGAAACCCATAATCGACAAAGGAGAGATCATCGGCGCAGCTGTCTTAACAAGGAAAGGCAGTAAGCCTATGTATGTAAGTGTGGGTCATAAGGTCTCTCTTGAGACAGCTGTGAAGATAGTGCTTGAATGCTCTAAGTATAGAGTTCCGGAACCGATTCGATACGCACATCTTACTGCCAAAAAGGCGAGAGAAAAATTTGTTGGATGATCTATATTCGAATTATCGTCAAGTCTTTAGTGCTTGTATCAAGTATACCTATAGTCGCTTCCCCCGTGAGGTAACCACATGTCTCCCCAGGATTAACTATGAGAACTCCGTCTTTCCTCTTTACTTCGGAACGATGAGTATGCCCGTAGACCACAACATCATAGAATCCAGTATTTATGATGGAGTTTAAAAGTTCTTTCTCCTCTCCATGGAGGAGAGCTATCTTGACGCCATCAGCTTCTACCTCTGCGAATATACCACGTATCTCAGCTCCTATATCACTGAAGTTTCTCCGCAATAGCTCCCTTTCAGCATCATTATTTCCGAAGACCCCTATCATCTGGGCCTTTAAAGGTTTAAACCTGAAGGCGGCGAATGGAGCGCAATAATCTCCAGCATGAAGCACCAAATCGACTTTCTCTTCATTCATTTTTCTGACAGCTTTGTCGATGTAAGGTAGTCTGTCATGGGTATCTGAAATGATCCCTATTTTCATTCCTATATCACCAATAGATCTGATACTAACGATTTTTACTTATTAAAATTTAAAAATCATATTTTTCATCTAGTGCTCAGATGAATTCAGAAATAATTTAATAGTCTCGCTGCTTTCACATTCTTGGGTTGGAGGAATGATGAAATTGCGACTTAACGTTTTCTACTTAATTTCCTCCGTCTGTTTCATGATTCTCGTAGGATACCTTTGGCTCGTGTATCTGCCAGTGTATGAATTTACCACAGCCTATGGATTCGTTAAAAGGATTGTATCTATAATAACGGTTCTACTAGTACTTTCCGCTGGAATTCAACTCTTCCTAGCAATAAAGAAAAGATAGAATTCTAAAATATCTCTACTCGTTCTTCTCTAAAACCGCTTTGTATTTTGTGAATCCGCAGTGACCACACGTATAGCGATCCCCGTGATCCGCCATGAAATAGCCGGGGCCGCATCGGTCACAGAAGGGTAGGAGACGCTTTAGCTTTCCATTCTCGATCTTATAGTACATGTAAATCTTCCTTTTCTTTTTTCGTTTCTTAGTTTCTTCCTTAGACAATTAATTTACTCTCCTTCCTCCCTTGTTCTAGGCTTATTTCTAAGTATTATATGTTCCGGTTCAACATATTTAGCTTGACTCGGCGAATCATAAATGTTCGCTCTGCCGACAGATAGGTTCATTCCCGTCTTGGTTTCAATCTTTTTAATATAGATTCTCTCCTCATCTACATCAAGCACATTGGCAAGATTTCTCCTAACCTCAATGCGAGATGGTGTTCCCTCGCCTTCATGACTCACCTGAAACTTAACTTCAACTCGCTTAAGCAGCTCGTTCCTTTGCTTACTTGCGATCTTGAGCTTCATGGCATTCACCGCAATGCGTGCTGAGGTTGATGTATTAGTGAATGGAATAATAATTCTTCTTTATTAATGTTATTTTGAGTTATACATCAATGTTTAGAGAGGAAACTCCTAATCTATCTTTTTCATTCTCTTGATTATCTCTTTAAATCTTTTCTTGACTTCTTCTTCGATGTTCAGCACAACTACCCCTCGATTCGGCTGTCCATACATCACTATTGAGCCGCAGGGAGCCGAGAGAACGGCAACTATTGTTAGAAGATCTTCTTCGCCGTTGACTATCACTTTCGATCGTCCAAGACTATTAATGGCTTTCTTAATTGTTTCCCAAGACTCATCAGTTATGGTCCCTGGAGGATTATTTATCTGAAATACGCTGTCAGCTTCAAATTTTACTGGAGGAACTGCTTTCCTCATAATTTTCGAGTCGACTACAGCAACGTCTGGAAGGATGCTACTAGAGATCATGTTCATTGTAACCTGATCACCTATTGTAATCAGCTTTTTAGGTTTCTTCTCAGATACAAGCTTAGCAATTCTTTTAGAAGTCTCTTCAAAGGATCCTTCAATAAGTTGACCTAGGGGGATTTTTAATTCTTTACGTAATTCTGGCGTGAGCATAAGTATCTTCGGTCACCTTACGCGAACTGCATATCTGCCTTTTTTATCTACGTTCATCATCTGCGCTATTTGAGAATTCTCCGGATCCAATATAATTACTATTCCGCTAAAGTCATCGCTTAGATCAGTGGATTTGCATCGAGGGCATACGTTTCCTTCAGTGATTAAGTGACAGTTTCTGCAAGCTTTTTCAACCATGTGTCAGTCACCTTTCTTCTATTCCCTTTATTTCTTCATGAATCTTCTTAACGTCTTCTTCTATCCACTCAAGCGCTCCTAGAAACGGCTGTCTAGCGGTTACGCCTATCTTTCCGAAGCTGCTTCCTCCTCCCAGAGAGACAGCCGTTATGCGGACGCGCATCTTGTTTCCAACAGAGATCTTCCTTTTAGTCTCTTTTCCCATCAATACACCTTGACGGTCATCATAGGATATGAAATCATCCATTATTTGAGAAACATGAATTAAAGCATCAACCGGACCAACTCGCAGAAAGGCTCCGAAATCCGCTATCTCAACAACTTCTCCTTCAACTATCTCATGAATCTTAGGATAAAAGGTTAAGAGTGAAAATGTGACTTTGTGATATGTTGCGCAGTCTCCGGGGATTATTTTTCCAACAGGAGAAACCTTAATATCTGTAACGGCAATTACATAGCCTAATTCTTCATCGATTATTCCTTCATACTTTAGCCTAAGCTGTTCCTTGGCGACCTCTTCTAAGGGCTCACCGAACTTACTTGGCAGTATGCGTACTGAATCCTCTAAAGTGACTATGTTAAACGTAACTATTCTCTCCTTCGACTTTTTCATGGCAAACTATAGTTTCCTTAAAAAGGATGCGCAGTGATGTTTAAAAATTTTCTGGATGAGCTTTAATCTTTCCGCTTAAAAGCTCAAATAGTTCTAAGGATTTCTTTCATAAAATATATCCGCCATGGAAGCATCATTATGTTATGATTATTTTCTCATTTGGGGGAGAAAAATAAAAATCCTTTTAAGACTCATATCCTTTTCTTAATGTGTATGATGAGGGACACAACATTCTGAGCGAAAGTAATGATGAGATGGAGCGACACTGAAAACGTCTTGATAAAAACGTGAATGCAACTTGTGGAGAGAATGTAGAGGTAACCGTTAAATTAGCATCTAATTAATGAGCCTCTGAAGGACTAGTTATGAAAAGAGAACCTTAAAGTTTTTCATATTTTAGACTCTAGAGATATTGATTTCCTCTAAGGAGAAATACAGATATGGTTGAGTTTGAAGTGAGAAATAGGGATCTTCTTGCAAGAATAGGAAGAATGAAAACTAAAAGCGGCACTGTTGAGACTCCTTCCTTCCTTCCTGTGATAAATATGGCGAAGCAGACAGTTACCCCAAAAGAGCTCTGGGAAGAGTTTGGCTGCAGGATTCTTATAACTAATGCTTACATTGTTAAAAAGCAAAAAGCCGAGACGGCGATAGAAATGGGGATACATAGATTTCTAGATTTTCCCGGGGTGATTATGACAGATTCTGGGGCTTACCAGATACTAGAGTATGGAGATATAGAGATCACACCGGAGGAGATTGTTAGGTTTCAGGAGGAGATTGGAACCGATATTGCCACGATACTTGATGTACCCACTGGATGGAAAGCCTCGAGAGAACATGCAGAATATACAGTTGAGGAGACTGTGAAGAGAGCTAGAGGGCTGGAAAAAATAAAGAGTAAAAAGGATATTCTCTGGGTAGGACCTATTCAAGGTGGAAGATATCTAGACCTGATTGCAAGGTCGGCTAGGGAGATGAATAATCTTCCATTTGATATACACGCACTAGGAAGCCCAACGCCAGTTATGGAGCGGTATCTCTTCGACTTACTCATAGAGATGGTAATCACTGCCAAAATGAATGTTTCCTCTAGCCG
The DNA here is from genome assembly GCA_003601695.1 of Candidatus Bathyarchaeota archaeon. Classification (GTDB taxonomy): domain Archaea; phylum Thermoproteota; class Bathyarchaeia; order Bathyarchaeales; family DTEX01; genus B63. The sequence continues at coordinate 4,438 of PIYH01000042.1, read as the reverse complement.
CCCGTTTCATCTATTTGGAGCCGGCCATCCATTCATGTTCGCTCTAGCTGTCGCTTTAGGCTGCGACTTATTTGATTCCGCAGCATACAATATATTTGCTCATGATGATCGATATTTGACCACTTATGGAACAATCCGCCTTGAAGAGCTCGAATACTTACCGTGTTCTTGTCCAGTATGCTACAAACGGGATCCCCGAGACTTTTTGGATATGCCGAAGAATAAACGCGAAGCTGAGCTAACTCGACACAATCTTCACGTCTGCTTTGCAGAGATAAAGAGAGTTAAGCAAGCGATAGTTGAGGGACGTTTATGGGAATATTTAATGATGAGATCTCACAGTCACCCCTCATTGCTCCAAGCAGTTAAGAAGCTTAAAGATTATAGCGAGATTCTGGAAAGGTATAGTCCAGTATCAAAGAGAAGTGGATTGTTTTTCTTTGGCTCCGTGGATCTTGCAAGACCTGAGATAATTCGTCACAGGAAGAGGATGTCAGAGAGGTACGAGCAACCAAAAGACGCTGAATCTCTTATTTTGCTTCCTTCTTTAAGTCCGAAGCGAACAGTGAAAAAGAAGAAATATAAGAGGATCATCGTGAACTTATGCGAAGAATCAGGAATCAACAAGAATCGAATTCATATATGTTTCTATGGTCCTCCATTTGGCATAGTTCCTCAAGAGATCAGCGATATTTACCCGCTTTCGCAATATGAGTTTGCATCTCCTCCAGACATGGAGATGGTAGAGTACGTTGCTCAAAGAATAATTGAGTACGTGGAGAAAAGCCGATACAAAAAGATAATTATGATTTTAGAGCCGGGAACGTGGCAGGAGGGAGTGGCAGAGATATGCATGGAAAAGGCGGCGAAGAAAATGGAATTTTTAAGGGCTTGAGGTCTTTCTGTAAAAAGAAGACATTCTTCTACATCTAAATGACAGAAATGAGAAGTAAGTTTATTTATTTCTTTTAACTCCCACCTTATTAGCTTCCCAGCTTACAGAGCTTCCTAAGCCAACGGACAACGGCTTTCCACTTAGCATCCGTAGCGTCAACGCTTGATATAGGCTTCAACCATTTTTACCGCCTCCGCAGCCACTTTCTTCATCCAACGTGAATCCAAAATGGGGCAAGGCTGCGTCACTTCCACATCATTATCCATGGTGAGCCTTCTCAGCTCCTAATGTCAGCTGTAAAGGAATTTCCAAAAAGAAAAAAAATAGAATTAAATGTTCCGTTTAAAAAGAAGCTGAAGAAAAGGCTCTTTTAAGCCGCTAAGTAACACTTTGTAATTTTCTGAATTTCTTACAAGCTGGGCTGTCCATATAGCAAGTCTCGCCTGTAAGTCTGCATATAACGATTGGCGGACATTCCAGCTCTGCGTACATGCATTCCCCGCAAGTCTTCACTTGAAGAACCTCCATTTTTCTTCTTAATTAGTAAGAGATTAATTTTACTGGTTAATCTGCTTAATCATCTACGGGTGTGTTAGGAGTATTTAATCTGATTGACACTTTAACTGTCTCTTAAGGAGCGAGTTTTTTAATTTGAGTCTGAGGAACACCAATCGATTTCAAGAATTGAATCATTTTCTCATGGATTTCCCTAGCGACTTCATTCTCCTCATCTATGATATTATTCTCTTGATACGGATCTTTCTCCAGATCGAAAAGGACCGCCTTGCTCCATACTGGACCCTTATAGAAGCAACCATAGAGCCATTTTGAGTTTGAAAAGTGGACAACCCTGTTATAACTCCCCGAAAGTGCATATTCTCTGAATTTTTGTTCCTCACCTTTTATGAGCGGTAGGAAGGATCGACCGTGACATTCCTTCGGAATCGGAATGCCGAGAAAATCGAGTATGGTCGGCATAGTATCGACAGGTTGGACGATGCCTTTGATGCGTTCTCCCGCACCGGTTCCATCAGGCATTCGCACAAGAAGCGGGATATGAATGATGGGCTTCATCAATCCCTTAGGTCCTATTGGCTTGCCTATTAATCCGTCATCCCCCGGATATCCAAGGAAGTGGCCGTGATCCGACGTAAATATCACCAAGGTTTTTTCTCTAAGTTTCAGATCGTCAATCTTTTCCATCAGTCTGCCAAACCATTTATCAACCATGGTTACTTCTCCTGCATACCGAGCTTGCATATGTTTCAGTTCACGTTCAGAGAAGCGGTCTAAAGGGCCATATACGGGGTAGTCACAATCCTCTTCTAAATCGTAATCCGGATCATACATGTCAATATAATATTGCGGTGGATCCCATGGTTCATGAGGATCGAAGAGGTCAATCCAAAGAAGAAAGCTCTTATGCTTGTAGTTATGTTCAAGCCACTCCATTGCCTTCGTAATCGTTCCGGGAGCAAACCAGTCAGTCTCAACGTGGCGGTAATAACGGTTACGAATAATATTCTCATACCGTCCTCTTTCCCACCATCGAATCTTCTCTTTGGCACACGGATATACGATTGGGATATCCGCATCTGTAGTCAACCGATCTCCTTCTTGTCCGCGATTCCAGTACCATCCTGCAAATCCACGAGTATAGAAATAATTATCTTTAAACATGTGATATGTATCCCCGATCAGCATTGAGACGACGCCGTAATATCCCACAGTCTCCGCAAGAATCAACTCATCCATAGGAAGTGGGGCCCACCCACGCCAAGGAAAAGTATATCGACCAGTAAAATGGTCACTTCGATTTGGAAGCGTCGGAAATGAAGCTATATAAGCATTTTCGAAGATGGCAGCTTCCCTTGCAAATTTATCCAGATTAGGCGTCTTAGCGCGGTTTCCATAACAGCCTACGTGATCCCGTCGAAGAGTATCTGACATAACGACGACAACATTGACGTTGCGCGGCGGATTCAATTTTTCCAGAATGAAACCTCCACCTGAAAAGAAGTATTGCTTTCTCTCTATCATAGCCTTCCCCGTTTTAGCCTTTTTTGGGGAATCATAAATAAATACTTATTAACTTCTCTCTGGACATCTATAGAGGAACAAAGATCAGTCGTGAAAACTAGAAAATATGCCAGTCTTGGATGGTGGAAAAGATCTCTTTAGAAGTTACGTTTCTGGGTAGCGCAAGAGAAGTTGGAAGAGCAGCGATATACGTTAAAACTGAGACTACAAAGATTCTGCTAGATTATGGCGTTATGCTTAACCATACTCCAGGCTTCCCGATGCATGTTACACCAAAGGAAGTCGATGCAATAGTGGTTACGCACAGCCACCTGGACCATTCAGGAGCCGTTCCAATATTTCATATAGGTGGAAAAAAACCAGTCTATGGAACGCGCTTAACTTTTAACTTAGCAAATATACTCATCAAGGACCTTATTCATTTATCTGGGTATTACCTGCCTTTCGAATATCTTGAACTTCGCTCGATGATGAGAAGCCGTAGAGATGTAGACTTCCGGGAAGAAGTAGCTGTTGGAGATATAAAGTTTGAGTTGCTGAACTCTGGTCATATTCCAGGCGGAGCATCGGTGCTGGTTGAGGCATTTGGAAAACGGCTTGTCTATACAAGCGACTTTAACGCTGTAGAGACAAGACTTTTGCCGCCAGCTGACCTCGATTATGGAGAGGTTGATGCGGTGATAATCGAGAGTACATATGCTGATGAGGATCACACTCCGAGGAAGGAGCTCGAGAAGAAGTTTGTTGAGGAGGTCACCGATGTTGTTGAATCCGGGGGTACGGTTCTAGTTCCCGCCTTTAGTGTTGGACGTGCACAGGAGATTGCTTGTGTTCTAGCTGCTTACCACTTTGAGTATCCAGTGGTTTTAGATGGTATGGCTAGGGAAGCAACAAGAATAATGATGGGACATCTTGACTTCATTAAGGACCCCAAGCTCTTTATGGATGGGGTTCATCTGGCGAACTGGATAGAGAGCTGGAGGGAACGGAGGGAGGCGATGAGAAAATCCGGTGTGATAATATCTCCTGCTGGAATGCTTAAGGGCGGTCCCGCCGTTTCTTATATTCAAACAATAGGAAAGAAAACAAAAAATGCCGTTTTCTTGGTTGGATATCAGATTCCTGGAACTCCGGGAAGAGAATTGCTTGACAAGGGAGAATGCGTCATCGATGGGAAGATACAGAAGATCAAGGCTAAAGTTGGCTTCTTCGATTTTTCTAGTCATTCAGGTGCGAAAGAATTGAAGGAGACAGTTAAGAAACTAAAGGGAAAGCCGAAGGTCTACGTTGTCCATGGAGCCGAAGGAAATTGTCAAAAGTTTGCAAAGTGGATAAGAGAGGAAGTAGGTCTTGAGGCTAAGGCTCCGAAGACTGGCGAAACTTTCGTAATATAGCTGAAAGTGGCTGGATAGGTTGAAAATTACAATCTTGCCGATAGGAACTGTGGATAGAAAGGTTCTAGCGAAAATAGCAAACGATCTTTTGGGTGTATTTCCGAGAAGT
>PIYH01000041.1 GCA_003601695.1 Candidatus Bathyarchaeota archaeon | reverse complement strand
GTCAGGGAGTCAAGCGCTCAATCCAGCGTTAAGGCATCCATGATTGAGACCGCAAGCCAAGCTGGAGGATACAATGTTGGGTTAATTCTCTTAACTCAGAGACCAGCCTACGTCCTAAAAAGCGTTATCTCTCAATGCAACTCTGTAGCTTGCTTCAGGTTGAAAAGCGGAAACGATCAAGATGCCATTCTCCAATACACGGAGTATGGATCTGAAAGATTAAGAGATTACTTGCCAGGCTTAGCGGATCACGAAGCAATGCTTTGGGGCTTAGCCATACCAACACCCTTCCCTGTCATAGCTGAAGTAGAAGTTGAAGAATATCCGCAGAAGGCAGTTGCCTTTGCAAGGTCAGCATGGGAGATTATGGAAAAAGAGAAATCTCAATCTTTAGAAGAGAATATTCCCAGTCTCCCCCTTCACCTTAGGGAAGGCTGGAAAAGCGAGGCGACATGACGTGAAGCTAATTGTAGGCTCTGATTTTCATGGAAGCGAAGCGATGATCAAGAAATTTGCGGTGGAGGCTATTGGGGAGAAAGCTGATGCCATACTCATCTGCGGAGACATAACAAACTTTGGCACGCTTATGGAAGCAAGCTACTTGCTTTCCATACTCGCCGAGACGAGGATGCCGACGTTGTTTGTTCCAGGAAATTGCGATCCACCATCCCTTTTAGGGGTGAATCTGGAAGGTGTGAGACTTCTGCACGGTGAAGCCGCAACATATGGGGAGTTCTCCTTTATCGGAGTTGGAGGAAGCCCTCCAACCCCATTCCACACGCCATTCGAACTGAGCGAGGAAGAGATAACTGCTGAGCTGAAAAAAGCAGCAGAGAACATAACTGATTATAGAAGACTTATCATCATCTCGCATTCTCCGCCCTATGGAACACGGCTTGACAAGACAAGACTTCGTTTACACGCTGGGAGCCTAAGTATAAGAAGATTTATCGAGGAGAAGAAGCCGCTTCTCGTTTTCTGCGGACACATACATGAAGCTAGGGGAGAGGATAGAATGGGAGATACGATAATAGTTAATGTTGGGCCTGCAAAGGACGGAAACTATGTATTAGCGGGGGTTAAGAAAAATAATATTAGCATCGAGTTCCGCTCTATGATTAGCTGAGTAACGTTTAAAAGATTCGAGGTTACTTACGTTTTGTCTTAGCGAGGCTTCGTCAATGCCGTTCGAGAAGGGTGATTTCATCCTAATAGATTACGTTGCCAAAGTATCTGAAACAGGAGAATTATTCGACACTACAATTGAGGAAGTTGCAAGGAAGGAGGGCGTATACAAGGAAGGAGCATTATATGAGCCTATGCTGATCGTGATTGGAGAGGGATGGATACTTAAAGCTCTCGACGAGAAACTTGCTGAGATGAGTCTTGGAGAGAAGGAGACTATAGAGATACCTCCGGAGAAGGCGTTTGGAGAAAGAGATCCAAATAAGATTCGTCTCTACCCGCTTAGGAAGCTCAGGGCGCAGGGAATAACCCCTCGGGTGGGCATGCAAATCCAAGTTAATGGACGGCTGGCGACCGTTAGAACTGTTGGTTCTGGAAGAGTGCTTCTTGACTTTAACCCTCCTCTAGCAGGTAAGACGCTAATATACGAAGTTACTGTTCAGAAAAAGCTCAACACGACTAGGGAAAAAATACTCTCTTTAATACATCGAAGAATTCCCCAAGTTAAGCAGGAAAAGTTTAAGGTAACTATCGGAAAGAATAAGGTATCGATAGAGGTCCCTGAAGAAGCTTTCTATATTGAGGGACTACAAGTTGCGAAGAGAGGCATATTCTTGGATATAACTAGATTCTTCCCTAAGAAGACGACGGTTACATTTACTGAAACCTTCAAGAAACAAGTTGAAGAAGCACCTTCTTCCGGGGAACGCCAAGAGGGCAGGGAACGCTCTGAGTAACATCAGATACGATGCATCGATCTCCAGATTTTAAACCTTCAGGAAAGCAAAGCTCATAGTATGCACATTCTTCCCTATCGCATTCCGGAGTCTTAAAAGTTATCACTGCTCCAGGAATCGCCTGTATCGATGGGATCGCTACAGGTATTTCAGCATTAACCACCTCAACAACCTGCATGTCAATCCCATACTGTTTACAGAAGAGAACCCTATCGCGGATCCTTACGATCTTATATATTCGCCTAGGCTTCACATTCCCTATGCATACTTTAGAGTATTCGCATTCTCTACATTTAGATCCAGGTCCTCTATAGATGAAAAGATTACCAATCTTTGCGTGGCTCTTTCCCACGAGAGTGATTATTCTCTTCTCATTCAATCTTCGCATCTCCAAGAAAAATCAACAAATTCAGAAGATCTTTAAGTCTATTTAAGCTTATACCTAGAAGCTACGAAAGTTCGTTCTAGAAGGATTAGTAGCCTTAAAGAAGACAAGATTCTCTCAGCGTAAGTAGAGACTATCAAGAAGAGATCTTCAGCTTAGATCCTTCAATTGTTAATTTGCATTCTTAATTGTCAATGCTGCTGTGAACAAGCTACGGTGTTTAATACGTCGGATGCATATGGCATATTATGTATTTATTCCTTCAAAGAGAAATATGAAAACTTTATGGATGGATTTTCTCTATGCCGTTTATGAGTATCCATCTTGAGATAAATCTTCTGTGAGAGATGTATCTTTTATCCATAAGGAAGAAATGGCACCAGTCGTCCCTATGCCGTATACCCCTTCCAAGCGCCTGATTCGCTGCTCTAAATGCATCCATGACATACCATAAATTTCCAAGCTTAGGCTTCCGCTTATTAAGATACTTAATCTGCGCTTTTACGACGGGATCCTTATAGTCGGCGTAGGGTAAGCCTATGTTAAAGATTCCCCGAGCCTCTTCGTAGGGGAAGTTTGAACCCTCAGAGTTTCTTCCTCGAAAGACGGCTAATAGAATAGCTCCCTCTTTCGTCCTCGCGGCTTTCTTGTACTCGTTAACTATGCATGCATTTTCTCTAGCAGACTCACCCTCCTCAAAGATTTTCTTCCCGAATAGAAATAGCCCGTCTCTTCCCTTTTTAATAAAGCCATTTCGAAGCCATACATCTAAGGCCCGCTTCATCATCTCCCTTTGAGGAAAGAAGATCAAAACACCGTTGGGCACGTTCTTTACGAGTTTGGAGACTCTTTCACCATATATCCTCAGCATCTCATCGCTTCTCTCTTTGAATCTAGTTGAAACCAACGTATCCACGTAGGTACGTATATTTTCAGGCTTTGCTATCGCAGAGTAAGTTCTGCATTTAGCCTCCGAGAGACTGAGAATCTCCGTGAAGTATTCCATTGGAGAGAGAGTTCCAGACATTATTAGAGCCGAATGTGCTTCCTCTATTACTGGTTTTATCGCGAGACTTGGGTCTAAGCATCGATACTCGATAATCTTCATGCCAAACCTAGAAATTCTATAGATGGCTACGTAACTTTCTCTTTCACCCGACTCTACCAGTAAGAGGAAATTGAGTATCCCGTTAAGGTAGCATACTGGAACGCGGCCTTCAGAGATCTTGTATTCTCTAATTTCGTCAACTATGGGTGCGTATAGATTGATTATTGAAGAAATACTTTCGCCTAGAGCTTTTTCAAGATCGCTGAAAAAATTAGATCCAGACTTTAAGGAGGGAACGCTTGAAGCCTCTTTATTAAGATGATCAAGGAGCCTTTCTAGAAAGTCAGGAGAGTACTCGATGAGTTCAAGCTCCTTCACCGCATTGTTTAATCCACGCTCGGAAAGGGAATCGCTTAAGACCTCTTGACCTATCTTGTCCGCGTTATGTGCTTCATCGAAGATCAGAACTTTTCCTCCTATGCTAAGCCCAACCTTAACCCGAATATTCTCGTTGAAGATATACTGATATGGAGCTACGACAACCGTGCTTTCACTTGCAGCCTTTCTCGAAAGAAAGTATGGGCAGATGCTTCTCTCCTTACCATACCGAATCATCCTCTCTACTGAGAGAACGGATGGAAGCGGAAGATCTAGGTTGGTAATGTCGGTTCTATAGGGGCATCTATGTGTTTTCCGCAGAATCCTGCAGGCTTCTATAGCTTCGGAGAGTGGAAGCCTCTTGCAGACATTATTCAGACATAGATTTTGGCGGCTTGCTAGCGCCGTTGCTGAGAATTCTGTTCCGGCCTTCTTGTTTATCTGCTGGATCTCATTTAGAACTTGACGTACCTGCTCATGCGTTCTGGTGGCGTAAATTATCTTTCGCCCAGTTGAGAGAGACGAGGCTAGAGCACATGCAGTCTTACCGAATCCGTTACATGCCTCAGCTACTAAGATTCCTCCTTCAAGAAGAACAGGCCCGGCGTCTCTCATGAACTCAAGTTGCTCAGGATATGGCTCGTATGGAAAAAGATCGATGGGCTTCATTTTTAACTGAGAACCTCGCGTTTTCGACTTGTAGATTATTCTATTTGGTACGTAATAGTCTTCTGCCTTCGGCTTTTGGAACGACTAATACTTTACGGGATGGAAAACCATCGCTAATGCTCCGTAGAGCACTACATCGTCTCCCAGAGGAGTTATCTTAATCTCTGGAACACGGTTTCTAGCATAATCACCGATATATCGCCTTATAGGTTCAATGACGAGATTTAAGTTTTTAATAGCGATTGAGCCTCCAACGGTTATCAGCGAAGGATCATATGCATCTACTACGCATGCGAATCCTACAGCGTTTAGGCAGCCGATATTTTCAACTATCTCGAGAGCAAGTGGGTCTCCAGCCTTAGCGCAATCATATAGAATCTTTGAGGTTACTCGGTCGGGATCTCCCTCCGCAACCTTCATGAGAAGGCTGGACTCAACCTTTTCCTTACTCTTATTTGAAAGCAACAATCTTACGTAGTTGGGTATGCCGTTTCCAGAGCAGTACGCTTCCCAGTGGCCCCTCTTTCCGCAGCTACAGAGCAATTTTCCTTCATAGTCTATGGTGAAGTGACCTATCTCCGTAGCGTTTCCATCCTTACCGATAAGTAGATGATCATCTACGTAGACGCCTCCACCTATTCCCGTGCTTAAAGTAATGTATGCTATGTTCTCATGTTCCCTTCCAGCTCCGAAGAATCTCTCGCCAACAACGGCGGCTGAGCAATCATTTAGAAGATAGACGGGCACGTGGAACTCATCTTTGAGCGGTTTAACAAGCGGTATAAAATCATACGGAATATTAGTCGGCTTCATCAATCCGCCTTTTTTCAAATCCAGCGGCCCTGTTGAACCTATACCCAAACCAGCAATCTCTTTAATGCCTATATCCCTTTTTAGGCTATGAATAATGCGGATAATCTGCTCGCTGACCCCTTCAGGACCCTTAGTCTTCTCAGTTCTTTCAGAGAATCTCGCGAGGATTCTGCCTTCCTCATCTCCTAAAGCCACGCGAACGTTCGTGCCGCCTAAGTCGACACCTACAGCTATCTTTCGCCCCATCCCCCATCAGAATATTTCTATTAAGTTCTTAGATAAAAAGTTGCTTTAGATTAAGGCAGTGTTCTAAAACATAGACATATTAGTATTTCTGCTCATAAATATAAGAAGATATGGAGTAATGCGAAAAATGGAGAGACATCTAGCATATATATTCGTGTCCGCTGTGGTCTTAGGAATAGCAATAATGATTATTCCCTTAACTATCTATCATCAAACTAGTTTCTATGCTAGGGAGAAGGCAAGTACATGTGAGACTAAAGGAGCTACGTTTGAAAGAAAAGCAGCCAGTAACGCTACGTTGAAGGGGGGAACCGAAGCATCGAGTCTTCAGATAGAAGAGGAGCTAGGGGAGAAGCTCATATCGTCTCTTTCACATGTCATATTGATATTTTTCATAGGTTTATCAGTAGCCGTCTTTGTCTCTCTCCTGATTAAGCGGATGCTCTTATGATTTTTAATGCTGAATTTTATGCCCACTTGAATATCTTTCTTTCATATAATACCTCAGGCAGCAGTAGGAGACCACTTGTGGCAACTGAGCCTACTAGAAGCCATTGCTGCAAGTTAAGTGGAACCGTTTTAAACATTACCTGTAGAAACGGGACATAAAGTAATGCAATTGTACCCATTATGGAGACTAGGACAGAAACCAGCAGGAACTTGTTTGATGTCCAGCTCAGCCGGAAAGCCGATTTTCTCTCCGACCTACAGTTCCAGACAATCATCAACTCACGTAACGTTGCTTGAGTAAAGCACATGGACCGCGCTAGAGTTAGCCTTTCCACCTGGCTTAGTCCCTCAGCTAGGAACCCATACCTGTAAACGAGGATGAAGATTCCCGTCGTTCCAAGATATTGGCATATGAATGAAATTATTATTTGAAGTAGTCTTCCATAGAGTATTCCTTGCTTCGGATCGCGTGGAGGCCGATCCATGACGTCTTCTAAGGGGGGATCGAAACTTAGAGCTGTAGCTGGTCCTCCATCCGTGACCAGGTTTATCCAGAGGATCATGGCGGCGGTTAGCGGCAATGGCATTCCGAGAAGAGCAAATGTCGCTATTACTGCTAGCTCGTCGAAGTTGGACCGCATCAAGAAGAAGGCAAATTTTCGAATGTTATCGTATATTATGCGGCCATGTTTGACGGCGTTAACTATTGTGGCGAAATTATCATCCGTGAGGATCATATCCGCTGATTCCTTCGTAACGTCTGTCCCTGTGATTCCCATGGCAACCCCTATATCCGCTTCTTTAAGAGCTGGCGCATCGTTAACTCCATCCCCAGTCATTGCGACTATGTGACCATTCTTCTTTAATGCTCTGACAATCCGGAGCTTATGCTCAGGAGAAACCCTAGCATACACTCTAACATCCTCAACTATCTTTTCGAACTCCTCATCGCTCATCCTATCGAGTTCTTCGCCCGTTAGAACTAGACTCTCTTCTTCAAAGATTCCTATCTCCTTCGCAACGGCGACTGCTGTGAGCTTATGGTCGCCCGTGATCATCACCGATTTTATGCCGGCCTTTTTACATAGGCGATTAGCCTCTATGGCTTCTTCTCTCGGCGGATCGATCATACCCATCAGGCCAACAAAGACGAGATCGTTCTCTATTTCTTCTCCATATCTTTCTTTTGGTTTAGGAAGTTTTTTGTAGGCGAAAGCAAGTACTCGAAGGGCATTGCTTGCGTATTCCTCATTAATCTTCAGAAGATTTTCCTTCTCATATCTCGTGAGCTCTCTTTCCTTTCCATCTTCATATATTCTACTACAGCGTTCAATTATTATCTCTGGAGCGCCTTTAACGTAGGCGTAAACTTCCCCATTCGGAGTCAAATGGACGGTGGTCATCCGTTTTCTTTCGGAACTGAACGGGACCTCCCCTAAACGCGGATACTGCTTCTCGAGATCTTCCTGTTTCAGCCCAGCCTTGTAAGCTGCTACGAGCAATGCACCTTCAGTGGGATCGCCTGTGATCTTCCATTGTCCACCATCATTCTCTAAACGTGAGTTATTGCATAAGGCAGATATCTTTAGGATTAGGGATAAGGAATCATCACTTTTCGGATCTATAGGATCCGAGTTTAGAGTGAATTCGCCGGATGGCTCGTATCCGGAGCCTGTGACTTCAATTGTTCGTTTTCCGCAGAATATCCTTCGAACCGTCATTTCTCCCTTCGTCAATGTTCCAGTTTTATCTGAGCAGATAATCGTAGTTGAGCCGAGAGTTTCAGCCGCTGCCAGCCGCCGGACAACTGCATTATGTCTCGCCAGCTCTCGGGCTCCAAGCGCCAGAGTTATTGTTACGATCGCAGGTAAACCTTCGGGAACAGCTGAGACAGCTAAGGCGACAACAATCATAAAATAGTCTATCAAGTTCTTTGGTTCAAGAGCAGCAGGTTCCCGAATGAGTTCAAGAATAAATATGACAATACAGACGAGTATTATGAACTTCGTCAGGTTCTTAGCGAACTTGTTCAGCTTAACCTTTAGCGGAGGAGGCTTCTCCTCGACTTCCTGAATCATACCTGCGATTCTGCCGAATTCCGTCTTCATTCCAGTAGCTGTTACTACAGCCTTTCCCCTTCCATAAATGATGTGTGTACCCATAAAGACCATATTTTTACGATCGCCTACAGGTGCATCTGCTCGAACCGGCTCCGTATATTTCTCAACGGGTGTAGACTCTCCTGTTAAAACAGCCTCATTCACCTGTAGATCATAGGCCTCTATGATGCGGGCGTCAGCCGCTACTCTATCTCCAGATTCTAGGAGAAGTATGTCTCCCGGAACAACCCGCTCCGCAGGTATGATCATTTCTCTTCCGCCGCGGATAACTCTAGCCCGGGGAGCCGCATATTCTTTGAGAGCCTCCATCGCCCTTTCCGAACGGTACTCCTGCACGAAGCCTACGACGGCGTTGAGAAGAACTATAATCAGTATTGTAATTGTATCTGCATAATCTTCCAGCGTCGCTTCCGCGCCTTTAACATAGGCTGATAAAAGCGAAAAGAATATCGCGGCGATTAGCATTAAAACGAAGACATCTTTAAACTGGCGGAGGAAAATCTCAAATGGACCTGCTCTCTTCTTTTCTTGGAGAACATTAGGTCCATACTCCCTCAGCCTTCTTTCAGCCTCTTCGCTACTTAAACCATTAACATCCGTATTTAGAGACTTAAGGACTTCCTCGGCTTTTTCGGCGTGAAACGGCTTCTCCATGCCGTCTATCTCCTTAAAGATCTGAGACTTGATGATTTTTCATCTCATCCAAACTTATTAAAGTTACGAATTTAAAGTGGATGATGCAATAAATGGGCGGAGGCTTCGGAATGACAGGGATCAAAGCCATATTATTCGATCTCGAAGGAACACTTATAAAAAGAGATCCTGTGCCCGAGGTCTTCCTTAAGATCCTTAGAAAGCATGGGATCCACGTACCACGAGAAAGAACTGAAGAAGATTTTCCGGAGTTCATGGAGGAGATGAGCCCTGAATCCTTTAAGTTGCCATACAGGATTTTTTGGAGAATATACAACGTTAAGGTGCTTGAAAAGCTTGGAATTAAGGGAGACCTTGAGAGGATAGCGGATATCGTGACTGACGAGTGGTGGGATAATGCGAATCTTGAAGTCTACGAGGATGTTAGGGAGACGCTTGAGGCTATTAGGCGGAGGAAAATCAGCGTTGGGATAGTCTCAAATGGCTTTCAGAAAGATATTCGTGAGGTTCTATCTAGAACAAGACTTGAGGGGAACTTCAGTATAATTGTAGGCGTAGATAACGTTGGCAAACCTAAGCCTCATAGGGAAATTTTCCTATACGCGCTTGAAAGGCTTAAAGTTAAACCTTACGAGTCTATCTTTGTAGGTGACAATCCCCATACAGACTATAAAGGAGCCGGATCCGTAGGGATAAAACCTCTGCTAATCGACCGAGAAGATGTTGTTCAAGGTGATTATTGCAAAATTCGGGATCTAAGAGAATTAATCAGTTGCCTACAGGAGGGATGAAGATTCTCCTATAAGAGTTTTCTTCTCCTCTTTCGTCAACTCAACATATCCCTTCTCCCGCGTCACAGTTACAATGTCGAAGCTGTCGCCAGTGTATACATCTCTTTTTATAGCTGATCGTATAGCCTCCGCCGCTAGCTTTAGCCCCTCATCCAAGTGGACATCTTCATGATAACTGCTCTCAAGAACCCCGTAGGCGACGGGGGATCCTGAGCCTGTAGCAATCAAATTATCCTCTATCGTGCTTCCGAATGGATCCAAAGAGTATAGGTGATACCCATCATAGTCGTATCCGCCGATGATTATCTGGACAGCGTATGGATAGAACCTCTGTGAGAAGAGGAGATTCGATGCTAAACTTGCAACGGCCTTAACCGGCACCTCACGTTTCCGATGAATCTGATAAAGCATAGCATTTGCCCTTAGAAGATCGAGGATGTTTAGGGCCTCCGCGGGAACACCGGCGATAGTCATGCCGATGTTTCGAGTTACTCTATAAACCTTCTTGACCCTCTTGTGTGCAACGAATCCGGGAAGCATAGTT
>PIYH01000040.1 GCA_003601695.1 Candidatus Bathyarchaeota archaeon | reverse complement strand
AGATGGACTAAGTGAGAACTTTCCTGCTGTGCGTAGATGCATTAGAATACGATTTTGTTGCTGAAAGAGATTTTCCACATCTTAAACAGAAGCAATTTTTCAAAGTTGAAATCCCAAGGGAATGTATGTCGATATTCAAAGATGAAAACGGAAAAGAGTTTGTTAGCCCCTATACTCCCGTAATCTGGAAGGTTATCTTTACTGGAAAGACTCCTCGCAAGATGTCTGAAGCGAAGCCTCCTGAACGATGGAGAAACCCGTTGCTTAACTGGTTAAGGTCTATATGGTTTGTAAGGAGTATCTATGCTGGCTTAATTGAACTTGGCATAGTGAGGGCTGGCTTACTCTCACGGTTAGGATTTAAACGTAAACCATTAGCCGAGCCATACGAGACCTTTCTACAGATGGCCGAAAAACCTGTAATTGTGCATAATCCATTAACCAGCGATGTTAAATGGGTGGCCAAGCCATTAAACAGAAAATTCAAGCCTAAAGAAATAGTCGAGGATCGGTTGAAGGTCTTTATGAAAGAGATACAAGAAACTTTCTCTAAGCTAGATGGAGACTGGGATCTGTTTGTTGTATACACCAAACTATTAGATGTAGTCGGACACTTATATTGGCATGCGCCTTTAGTAATTGAAAAATATTATCGTATGGTGGACGAGTTCGCTAGGCAAGTGCAAAATAGGCTTCATAAGAACATGATTATGGTCATCGTTTCTGATCATGTAATGAGACCTCTTCACGGTGCATTAGTGGGAGGTGAACACAGCCACCACGCATTCGTTTCGTTCAACCAGAAAATTAAAGTTCCAAAACCATTGAAAATTACTGACATATACAAGATTATCATTAGCATCCTAAGGAGAGAATGAACATGAAGGTCGGCGTTGTAGGACTCGGAAAATTAGGGTTGCCCCTATCTTTAGTCTTAGTTAAGGCGGGTTTTGGAGTCCATGGTGTCGATGTAGACGAGACGAAAGTCCAGCAAATCTTAAATCGTGAAAGGTTCTTCGAACCGCACGTAAATGAGTATTTGGAAAAGTATGGTGATAATCTAACCGTTTCAACCGATTATTCCCTTCTCGAAAACTGTGACGTCGTCACTATAATTACACAAACTCCTTCATTGCCAAATGGCAAGTTCGACTTAAAATATGTAACCTCTGCACTAAAACAACTACATGAAGTGAATCCCACATGTTTAGTTGCGATTTCCAGTAATATCAACATCGGAAGCATAGACAAGTTATCTACAATTCATAAGCGCATCTGCTATAATCCAGAGTTTGTAAAGCAAGGCTCGATAATACATGACTTCGAGAACCCAAAGTATGTAGTAATAGGCGCTTATACGAAAGAAGACGGCGAATACCTCGCAAAAATCTGGAGGAAGATACATAGCAAACCAATATATGTTGTGAAACCAATAGAAGCGGAGATAATTAAGCTTTGTTCGAATGTAAGCTTTGCGTTAGGCATAACGTTCGCGAATATGATAGGTGAACTATGCGAAAAATATGATGTGGACTCAAACAGAGTGCTGGACATAATTTATCAAGATAGAAGAAACTATAAGGCTGGCCTCGGATTTATGGGGCCATGTTTTCCGAGGGACGTTAACTGTTTCAGAGCTATATGCCTAGAAAACTCTGTGGGAAGCGGATATAAATTTGCGGAGCTCCTTAATGACCTTAACGACTACACGGTTCAGAGATACGTTCAAAAAATCAAATCATATAACAGAAAGAGTGTTGGAATCTTAGGTGTCGCATATAAGCCTAACGTACCTTACATTTACGATAGCCAGCCCTTAAAAATTGCAGAGATACTGATTCGAAGCGGTTATCAAGTTTACATATACGACCCGCTGGCGGAGGAAAACGCTAAACAAGTCCTAAACGACGCACATTTCTGCTCCTCGATAAGCGAGTGCATAGATAAAGCAGAAGTGATATTCATCGGAACCGCAAACTACTCAAACATAAAATCAAAAAAACCAATCGTTAACCCTTGGAAATAGCTATTCTTTCAGATGATATAGCTTAATTCTATGTACCCATAGCCATAATCATAGACCGATACGATATAAAAAAGCCACTGTTAATGTATCGCTACCGGAGGAAATCTGAATCATGACTTATCTCGACCGTGTATTTCGCAATTGACTATTTATTCTAAAGGGAATGTAGCTCTCACCCATTAATCATAGCCTTACGTCTGTCGCTTCTTTGCTTCCACATTTCTCTTCAACCATCTCTTAACGAAGAGACTTAATGCGTGCAGAAACTTATCATTGTCCTCTAATTTTAGAAATTCTTCCTTATCAATTCCTTCAGGCATGGCTATCTTAACCGTTATGTGGGGAGTAACGACTTTTTCGATTCTATTGTGAATCTCCTCAAATTTTTTGGGGAGTTCTCCTTTTTTAGACAATTTAGGTCACAACCAGCAATCCCATATACAAACCAGCCAAAAAGAAATGTATGCATGGAAAGATTGCATACTTCCTAAACCATTCCAAGAAATTAATATTCTTACCCCTTTCTTTTAAGCATTCCGATTGCTATAATATTCGATGGGGAACCTATAGGAGTGAAGTTCCCCCCAAATTCGCGCCGAAGATCAGGCTCCAAGCAAGGATCTCTGTGTCTAACTTTAAATCGGCGGCAATATACTTTGTCACGGGGATCAAGGTTATCGTTATTGGAACGTTATCTACGAATGCTGAGGCTAAACCGCAAATAAGCAAGTTGAACACGTAAGCGAGTGCTGGCTCTATCTGGAAGAGTCTTGAGAGGCTTTCGGCGAATATCATCAGCGACCCGCTTCTCTCCAATCCTCCAACGATGACAAAGAATGATATTAGAAAGAAGATCGTTCCCCAATCTATACTTCTAAAGGTAGATTCGGGATCCTCCCCACTCAATATGAGCATTGCAACAGCACCGCTTGTTGCTATAAGCCCCATGCTAATATGGATTATATCATTTAGAACGAAGAGAATCATTACAACCGCAAATATCACCACGGATCTATAGAATACATCCCTATCCTCAACGGCGGACCATGGATCGATATCTAGATTCTTCTTTAATGGGATATATTTTAATCTCTCAGCGACCATATAGATTGAGACTGCCATTAGTATAAGCGATAATGGAGCTCCAATTATAGCGAAACGTGAAAATCCAATGTTAAAGCCATCTGCAACTACTAGGTTTGGGATTGAACTTATCAGGAGCATCTGTCCGCCTATATTCGTGAAGATAGCGCTCGTAGCAAATCATCTCGCTAAGATCGATTTCAAGCCTTCTTTCTAATGATAGAGTTAACGCGCCGATGATTATCATCGCTGTTATATTTTCAAGGAAAGCAGCTAGTATCACGGTTAGCATAAGCATGACTGCTGCAAGCCATCTTATACTCCTGCCGATATTGATCACCATATTCAAGCCTATATATTGAAAGAGACCAGCTCTTCCGAGAGACTCACATAGAATCATCGATCCAATTATGAGCATATCGTATCTATGTCGGATGATATGGAGACCGCGACATCATCCATGTTGAAGATGTCTAAGCCTAAGCCGCATGTGATCGTCAAGAGCGCGCCGAACATGGCGATTACGCTTCGATGAGGAGCTCCCTTGACTAGGAGTGCGAGAATCAACACGAAGATCAAAGAGAAGATTATCGGCGCAGAGAGCACTTCTTACGCACCAATATGTTTAAAGACAGATTAAGAACAAAAAATTTGCTGCATGAAATTGGATTTGATCATGCTATTTTGTTACGCGTTTCTTCCTTGCATTCTGGATATTTTTGATCGTGAATTTGACTGCTTAGGGAATCTTCTGGTGGGTTAGAGCGCTTACAACGATTCTTTGGTTTGGAGGGTGAGGATTCTTCTAGATTTCTCTGTTCTCGAGGATTAGGGTCGTGAGTTTAAGCATCCGGAAGATTCACTATATATTTAGCTCTAATATCGGTCGTTCTTCCAGCATCTTCAGCGTCAACGTTCACGATTTTCAAGTTTGGAAATCTCTTAGTTTCGTGCGAGACGGTGTTTCCAACCCTCCAATAATTCTTTATCTTGTTGAGTTCTAGCGGACATTTGATTTTTCATCTGTTTCTCGGTTTAGCTATTATCTCCCTTATTATCATGTCGAAGAGATCTTTGGAGTTGGCTGGACGGATCACTATAGCCGTGTCAGCTCCTCTCCCCGTCCCAGCTATGCTTATAACGTCTCTGTCAACAGGGATCAGTCCAGCATCGGCCGCCATGGCTACTATCTCAACGGCGACCTTCATTCCTTCGCCGAAGAGCCTCAACGTGTGAGCGATAATCTCGGTGGGGTAGGCTGTTCCTAGCTTCTTCAATATAGCCCTCTCCACATTCATGAAGGCATGGGTTCCAGTAAAGATCTTGCCGCCGTTTTCCTCTATCAGCCTACGGTTTTCCTTAGTCAACTCTTGGTAGCCGGGTTTCCTGAAGCCCGTATGATGCGTGACCACGACGACGTTGAAATCTTTAAACATCTTGACGGCTTTGACCCCCGTCTCCCCCTTAGTAGACGCTACAACTATATCCTTTATACCAAGCTCCTCAGCTCTCTCCTTGGCCAACTTTAGAACCTCATCAGTGTTCCTCTCACCGGGGTCGTCAAAATAAGCCACAATCCTCTTATAGCTAACCATAAGCGCCACCAAAGCTTTTAGATATGGAAGACTTTTAAAACTTTTTCAGTTACGATACAGGCTCGGCTTTATAAATGAGTTCGAGTTACTCAACTCTACAGTTGGCATGTCATGATTGAAATAAAGATTAAATTACAAGTGAACTTTAAAGGAAAGCGAATCTTGGAGATGACTAGAGAGTGACTAAGAGCCCGGATAAGAGACGATGTCTCACTCTTCATCAATAGGTGAAGACTATTTTCGACAATTTCATAATTGAAAGTATATTTGGAAAAGTTTATCGAACTGTTAAAGCAGCCTCGTAAAGACGGGAAGAACCCGACATACGCTAGGAGTATCCTTGAGAGAGCAGAATCATGATTCCTTTAACTGTGATCTTCGACGATGAGATATATTGAGGAAATGCTAGTGCATCATGCAGAGCGAAGCGTTATATTTATCCATCAGATATTTAGCAACATTAAAGATTCACTGGAGAAAAAAATGGATATTAAAAAATTAATCTCCAAATTGACTCTTGAAGAAAAAGCCTCCCTATGCTCTGGACGGGACTTCTGGCATACAAAATCAGTTGAGAGATTTGGAATACCGTCGATAAGAATGAATGATGGGCCGCACGGGTTAAGAAAACCCAAGAATACACTCTCAAGAGAGAGCGTACCTGCAACATGCTTTCCAGCAGCAGTAACGTTGGCTGCTTCTTGGGATAGAAAACTCATAGAGGATGTGGGAAGCGCTATTGGGGAGGAATGCCAAGCAGAAGGAGTCTCTATTCTTCTTGGACCTGGAGCAAACATTAAACGTTCTCCTCTCTGTGGAAGGAACTTCGAATATTACTCTGAGGATCCGTTGCTTTCTTCCGAGATGGCTCTCCATTTCATAAGAGGGGTTCAGAGTCGAGGGGTCGGTTCATCCCTTAAGCATTTCTGTGCTAACAACCAAGAATACAGAAGGCTGACTATTAACGCTGTGATTGACGAAAGGACGCTGCGGGAAATATACCTTGCAAGCTTTGAGAAGGCTGTTAAAGAAGGAAAACCTTGGACGGTCATGTGCGCATACAACAAGGTTAACGGCGAATACTGTTCCGAAAACAAGTATCTGCTAACAGATATTCTAAGAGAGGAGTGGGGCTTCGAAGGCGCAGTAGTGTCAGACTGGGGCGCCGTAAACGATAGAGTGAAGGGGCTTTTGGCGGGATTGGATCTTCAGATGCCATATGATGGGGGATTTGGAGATAAAAAGATCATCGAAGCAGTGAAGAAAGGAGAAATCCCTGAAGTTGTCTTAGATAGGGCGGTGGAAAGAATTTTAAGGATAGTATTCAGAGCGATGGAGAATAAAAAAGAAAGTGTAACATATGATAAATTGGCTCATCATAGAATGGCAAGGGAAATAGCTAGGGAATGCTTCGTCCTTTTGAAAAACGATTGTAATATTCTCCCGTTAAAGATTGAAGGTAAAATCGCTTTGATCGGCGCTTTTGCTAAGAATCCACGCTATCAGGGTAGGGGAAGCTCACATGTGAATCCAACAATGCTGGACAGCGCTTATGAAGAGATCTTGAGGATGATCGATGGCAAGGCTGAGATTCTCTATGCGGACGGCTACAGAATGGATATCGACGAGGTTGACGAGACCCTACTGGAAGAAGCGAAAAAGGTTGCCGCGGAGTCCGATGTCGCGGTTGTATTCGCCGGTCTTCCAGAGAGATACGAGTCTGAAGGCTACGACAGATCTCACATGAAGATGCCTGAAAGCCACAACAGACTGATAGAAGAGGTTTCTAATGTTCAAGATAACCTCATCGTTGTGCTTTCAAACGGTGCTCCCATTGAGATGCCCTGGGCTGACAAGGTAAAAGCGATTCTCGAAACATACTTGGGAGGCCAAGCTTGGGGAGGAGCCGTGGCTGATGTGCTCTTCGGGGTTGTAAGCCCATCAGGTAAACTTCCGGAAACATTTCCTAAAAAGCTCAGCGACAATCCATCATACATAAACTTTCCAGGTGAAGATGACAGAGTCGAATATAGGGAAGGAATTTTCGTTGGTTACCGGTACTATGACAAGAAAGAAATGGAGGTCTTATTCCCGTTTGGGCATGGATTAAGTTACACAACCTTCGAATACTCAGATCTAAGGATGGACAAAAAGAAAATAACCGACCGAGATATCTTAAGGGTAAGCGTAAAAGTGAAAAATACAGGTAAGATGCCCGGCAAGGAGGTTGTGCAGCTATACGTTAGAGATGTTGAAAGCAGCGTTATAAGACCGGAGAAGGAGCTTAAAGCATTCGAAAAGGTGGATCTAAAACCCGGAGAAGAAAAAGAGATCGTCTTCACTCTGGACAAAAGAGCATTTGCCTATTACAATGTAGATATCAAAGATTGGTATGTAGAATCTGGAGATTTTGAGATTCTGATCGGAAGATCCTCGAGAGATATAGTATTAAAAGACACAGTTTATGTGGAGTCCACTGTACCCGTAAGAAAAAGGTTCCATAGAAACTCAACAATAGGCGACGTTATGTCAGATCCAACCGCGCGAGAGATATTCAGCTCCTTCATGCAGGGGATCCTCAGAAAACTTCCACGATTCGCTGGAGCTGAAGGCGACATCATACAGGAATTCGCGGAAATGGCGAAGTATATGCCGCTGAGAAACCTAATTTCCTTCAGCGGTGGAGTTATCACGGAGGAGATGCTGGACGTTCTCATCCAAAAGATCAATTTAGGGAAGAAATAAGTGTACAGCGGATTAACATAGATTCTAGAACCAGTCAATTATAAATCCCTTATCTTAACAGTATCGGTTGCGATCGAAACTTGGGATTCCATCCTCTCCGCCGCCGTCACACCCTCGGATGCCTATATCATCCTTAACCCTTACGAACTTTATCTTTTTTTGCTTCAAGGAGTCGTAGACAAGCCCGATGAGAATAAAAGAGAATCCCTCTTATTAAGAAGACGCTGTTTTACCCTCACTAGAAGATTATTCTCAAGGTTCAGGGCTATCCTTCCGCTTCTCACGGTTTCTTACCCATGCCCGGTAGCAAGCTTCAATGTGAGGCGTATTACCTAACCCGTGAAAGAATACGCCGTTAAATCTCTGAGCCAGCGCCGTGATGAACTCTACCTCGGAAACGGCTTCTTCCACACCTCTGTTCTTGATGATATCCCAGCGGGGGCTAAGCGCCAGAACTTTCTTGCCACCATAATTCGCGCAGAGCTTCTCGATGTCCCTGCGGCTCAGCCTCGCGTCGGGGTTAATCTTGAACCCTTCAGCCCCAGCCTCGATCAGCCCGTCGATTAAGGAAAGATAATTCCCGTCAGAGAGGAATAAGACCTTTATCCCCCTATTCTTTAGCGGCTGCCAAATTTTCTTATAGAGCGGGAAGACGTGTTCCCTGAACCAGTCTGGCGACATTACAGGTCCCTCTCGGAAGGCGATGTCGTCGTGGCAGACGAAGACTTTGATCCCGGACTCCGCCCAAGCTTCGGTGTGTCTCCTCATCACATCCGCATACTTCTCCGCAACCTCATCGAACACCTCCACGTCTTTGAGCATGAGCCTAGCTAGGAACCGCCATCCTACCCGTACGATGAAGAACGTGAAGAGTGTTAGGTAGGTCTGTCCCGCCACTAAGGTTAAATCCTTCAGAATCCCTTGGTAATGTTGGTATGTCCTCCGGCAAATTTCGGCGATTTCTTCGGCTGATTTAGGCTCATATTCTCTAGGATCGTAGTTCTTGAGGTGTCTGAGCATCTCCCTATAGGTCTTGAAGGGACGCTCAACAACCCAGAGTTGGGTGGCAGTTTTCGAACGGGCTAGAGTGCATCCCTCATACGCTATGTGGAAGGAGTCATAGCGAGAAAAACTGTCTTTGAAGTCCTCGAATCTGCCGTAGACAGTGTCCTCTTTCTGTTCGATGGGCTTCCGGTCTATGAGGGTCTCTAAAACGTAGATCAAATCAACATCGAGAGTCTCATGTATCGCTCTGAGGTATCTATCTCCCTCGGATCTCTTGACTCCTGTCAGTCTCTCTCCGAATCTTGTATTTCCCACTCTTCCGAGAAGAGGTATCTTGTCGGTGGGCTTGAGGTTTACCGCCCTTAAAGCTCTTTCGTAACCCATAATCTCCGCCTCTAAGGCTCCATTAAAAGCCTCAACCAACTATAACATTTCTCTATGCTAGGCTTAGAATCACTGCCTTGCTGCATATATACGTTTTTACTTATGTTCTGGGGATACTGTTAAGATAAGGGTTTGATCTGTTCAGCTAGATAGGTCTGCATCTTCATAAGGGAGAAGTATAAACGCTTTAGAGGAAAGCAGGCTTAAGGCGGAATTGAACAGCCAAACCTCACTTAACCGACTCCCAATCGGCCTCTCAGTGCGGAGAATCAACCCCTCCATAGTCTATAAAGCGCTCCTTCGACTTCCCTATTCTTCACTTACAAATTTGTTATCTTCGGTATTACATGGGATTTTTCTATCAAAATATTATGGAGGTTTGCTTGAAAATTGCGTAGTTTTATTGATAAAGATGTTAAGTATTCGAGGTAAAAATAACAAGTGATTCTGTCAGTACGCATCTGGCGTAGGGAAGCCTCAGAGAATAAAAAGTATATGCAATTTTTTTGGAATTTTTAATTTTATATAGCCATGAAAAGGCACATATTTACTATTTTTCATAAAAGACTGATAAACGATTTAAAGGCAACGGATTGAATAGTTACGAAGATCTAGAAATCTCTATAGAGAGCTATTTTCTCTCATGTTTGTACATTTTGATGAGATGATTGACGATTTTTGGATTAATCAAAGTAAAAGTGAAAGTGAGTTAATTTTAATATTAGTAAAATTTAAATACATTAATAATTACTAATGTTAAACATGTCACGTGAGAATGAGATATTTCCAAGAGATATCTTACCCGATTTAATAAGATGGCTGGACCGAAGAGAAGCGTACGCCATTAAAGGCCCTAGACAGTCCGGAAAGACGACCATATTGAAAATCCTACAAGACAAATTGAAAGGAGAGAATGTTGTTTTCATGAACTTTGAGGATCCGGATGTTCTTGAAGCATTTGAAGCGGATCCCAAAGAGTATGTTAAGAGTTTCATGCTGAAGGAAGGCAGATACTATTTTCTGATGGATGAGTATCATTACGTGAAGGATCCTGGAAAAAAGCTAAAGTTGCTATATGATACTCTGGAGAATGCAAAGTTCATTGTTACGGGAAGTTCATCTCTTGAGCTTAGCGGTGCGATGGCAAAGTTCTTGGTTGGAAGAGTCTTCTTTTTTGAGCTCTTTACATTTAGTTTTCATGAATTTTTAGTTGCGAGAAACGAGAGGCTCGCCAGAATCTATGAGGAGAGGAATAAGCGTATCAAAGAGTTTTTAATTGGTGGAGAAGCATTCGTTGAGAGAGACATTTTCTTGAAGGAATTTGCTCCTTTACTTAATGAGTATTTAATATTTGGTGGTTATCCAGCCGTAATTAAGGCAAAAGATAATGAAACTAAAAGAATCATCCTGAAGAA
>PIYH01000039.1 GCA_003601695.1 Candidatus Bathyarchaeota archaeon | reverse complement strand
TTGAGAAGACCGTTAGATCTGAGAGCATCGTAGCCGCGATGAAGGCTCTCGGAGTAATCGTAGAGGTGAAGAAAAGAGATTCCTCATAGTCAAAGACCGTGAAGCCCCTAAATGATAGCGTTATGGCGACCGCTAAGAAGGCGCTTATCAGCGCTGATGCTTCATCGATGAACGCTACAGGATTTATAAATCTTAAGGATTGGCTCAGACCTATCCCTAAACTGAAGCTTCCTATAGAGGTTCCGAGTAGGTACAGATACATGAGAAGGAGATTGATACGCGAAGCCCTAACAGCTCCAAGAACCGCTTTGATCTTCACGAGGTATACGTTAAGAACTTGTCTCATTATCAGCCTTCCACAGATTGAATTCTTCGCTTTCCTCCGTCAGTTTGAGGAAAACCTCCTCAAGCGTCGCATCGGTCCCCTCCCTTGCGATTCCGCGCAGAGTGCTCAAGTCGCCTGAGGCTACTATTCTTCCCCAGTGAATCACAGCTACGCGGCTACACATCCTTTCAGCAGTATCGAGCATATGGGTTGAGATGAAGACGGTTTTTCCTTCTTTGACCTTTTCGCTGAAGATTTCCTTAATCCTATGCTGGCCCACGGGGTCTATGCCGACGAGCGGCTCATCTAAGATTAGGAGCTCGGGATCGTGGATCAGAGCGGCTGCTATTGCGGCTTTCTGCCTCATTCCCCTAGAAAGGGAGAGTATGAGGCTTCTTCTCTTATTCTCCAGCTCGAAGACTTTGAGGTAGTAATTCATCCTCTTTCTTATTAACTCGTTGGGAACATTTCTGATTCTTCCCGAGTATATTAGGAACTCCTCTAGGGTTAGGTACTCCGGGAGAGAAATAGATTCCGGAACGTACCCTATGAACTTTTTGTACTCGTATGGTTGCTTAATAATGTCTACGCCGTCAACTATTATCTTGCCCCTATCCATGCTCAGCAGTCCAACTATAATCTTTAGCGTTGTTGTCTTCCCAGCGCCATTCGGACCTATGAGGCCGAAGATTTCTCCTCTCTCAACTCTGAGAGTCAGTCCCCTAAGGGCTTGAATATCTCCATAGGATTTCCATAGATCATAAACCTCTAGAATCGGCGTCAATCAACCCTCACGTTGTCCGCTATTCAATCATTTTTTATACCCGAACTCTCTGAGTATGTTTCTACGCCACTCCACTCCTTTTTCATCCTCGATTCCCTTAGGCTTCAAGCCATCTATAACTCCAAGTATCCCCCTTCCCTGCTCATCCTCAGCGACTATAACTCTTAGGGGATTAGCTGTGGCGGCGTAGATCGTGCAGACCTCCGGAACGTTCTTTAGTGCATTCAGGACGTTGATTGGGTATGCGTTTCGTAGAAAGATGAGGAATGAGTGTCCACAGCCGAGCTTAAACATATTCTCCGCTGCAATTTTCTTTAGTTCCTCATCTGTCCCCTCAGTTCTGATCAAGCATTCTCCGCTACTTTCGCAGAATGCGAGTCCAAACTTTATGTTGGGAACGGAGTTTACCATAGCTTCGTAGATGTCCTCAACTGTCTTTATGAAGTGTGCCATGCCGAGAATTGCGTTGCAGTCCTTAGGAGTCTCAATCTTCACGACTTTAATCTCCATGCATCTTCCTCCCTTAGAAACGGCTTCCATAAAAGTTTATGGAGAACCGTTAAAAAAGAGTATCTGTCGGCATCTTTTTCCGATTTTCCAGAAAAAATTTAAAAAGAAATAGATAATCTAAAGATTTGTTGGCGTGAAGGGTTTTTTATGAAGATTGATGTGGTTATGCTAACTAAGGACAGCGAATATATTCTTAGGAGGTGTCTTGATAGCATATACCGGAATATACCCATAAATAATTTGATAGTTATAGATGGATTTTCGAAGGATAACACTGTCAAGATTTTGGAAGAGTTTGATGAGAGATATGGAAATCTACGGCTTATAAGAGACGGCGGGACGAGGGCTAAAGCTAGGGAGATAGGCGTAAGAAACGTTGAGACAGAATGGTTTATGTTTGTTGACAGCGATGTAGTGTTGTGTAGGGGATGGTTTGATAAGGCCCGGAAGCATGCAGGCGTCGGAGTAGGCGCCGTTTGGGGTGTGAACGTAGATATTATACCGAACTTTAGAAGTCGCGTCTTCTATAAGCTCGCATTACACGTTGCAAAGAAATCTTTCAAGATTAGAGGGGGACTGCACGATACGCTGATTCTTCGCGATGCCGTTAAGGATATAAAGATCCCATCTTATCTCCGCATCTTTGAAGATGCATATGTGATGAAGTGGATAAGGAGTAGAGGTTATCGAGTTCAGATATGTGAAGATGCTTACTGTCTACATTATAAGCCTCCTGAAAACTGGTATTGGAGAGCGGCAGTTTCGGTTGCGAAGTCTGAAGTTAAATGTGGACTAGTTTATTCTGGACTTTATAGATATGCGCTTTATTATCCTTTCTTTTCAGCCTACTGGCTGATCTATAACTTCCAGAAGATCAAAAAGGCGTACAGTTATGCTGGAGATTAGTGAATGGGGATGGGATTTGGTAGGGAATACTTTGAGAAGATGAATTATTCTTCAAGGGGGTCTATAATTAGGCGCTTCGGCGTTAAAGTGCTAACTTGGGCCTCCAAAAGGATCGGTAGAAACCTTTTTAATGGGAGAGGAAAAAGAGCTCTTGATATTGGTTGTTCCTTCGGATATATTACCTCTCTGCTGAAGCAAGCTAGGTATGAAACCTATGGACTGGATATATCTAAATATGCCCTACGTGAAGCTATAAGGAGGAATGCGGATGTCTTCTTCTTAAGACATGATGTTCAGCGGTCCCTGCCATTCGTCGGAAGAACCTTCGATTTGATAACGTGCTTTGATGTGCTTGAACATCTGGATGATCCGCTGAAGACTCTGAAAAGCATGTACAGGGCATGTAAGGGGATAATTATATGCACAACGCCCCATAGACTTCTGGATAAGCCCATTCGAAGACTAGTTAAGGATTATGATGATACCCATAAGAACTTGAGAACTCCTGGGGAATGGCGCAGGATATTTATCGAAGAGATGGGTTTGTCTCCAAGCAAGGTTCTAATTGAGAGTTACTATGAGGTTCCCATATGTATATCCAATAGGCTCTTAGCATTTAAGTCCATTAGAATCCCTAAGTTAGGATTAAACACGAGAATATTGATAAGAACATGATCTTCTTCCAGAGGATAAGGCTACATATCAGCCAACTGATTTCCCTAATCTCCTTCTCCAATAATTTCTTTTATCTGCTTCTTGGTTGTTATTCCTCTCCAGTAGAGGGCTACTAAACCCAAGATGCATCTCATCCATACTGTTAAAAGCCTAACGAGTATAGTTGCAGCGGCGCCTACGCTCAGCGGCACTCCAAACATTCCGTAGAGTGAGCTCATAACAACCTCCGTTATCCCGGCTTCTGACGGTATCCCAGCTGGCATGTACTGGACGATTATGCTTATTGAGTATACTACTGCAACTATGATGAATGGCATACTATAGCCGAGGGAAATGAAGACAGTCTGAGAAACTAGGAGGCAGAAGATCCATGATGTAGTCGAGGAGAGAATCGATATTAGCATCCTTGACGGCTTTTTCGCAAGGTTGGAGAGAGACGAATAAAAAGTACTTAACACGTGCTCCACGGATTTACTCCATCTTTCAATGTTAAATCTGCTTGGAACTAAACGTTCGGCGACCCCTAAGGCCGCTTTTAGAAACTTACATGCAAGATCCTTCTTTAGGCATGCTAGGACAATCAAGGAGAGAAAGAGCATAGTTAATCCGATGGTTACGCTGACAAAGTATACTACAAGACTCGGCAGCGGATAGTTCGTTGCGATCATGTAGATGCATGCAACGACTAATGTGACGGCATGCAGCATCATTCCATAAACGCGTTGCATGACAAGCGTCGCCGTAACCTTCCCTACATCTTCCCCGTCTCTCTTCATTAAATATATCTTTGAGACCTCAGCGCTCATGGACTCGGCTGGAACTATTATGTCAACGAGATTCCCGATGAGTACATACGCGATAGACTTGGAGAATTTCGCCTTCACAGAGAGTGTCCTGAGGAGAATGTGCCACGTTAAAGTGAAGAACATGACGTCGAGGATTGAAGCTAGAATGGATGCTGCGAAAATGTATGGGTCAATCTGCCTAAATACCTCGGCTATCTTTGAGAAATCGATGAAGAACAGATAAAGTATGAAGATAAATATGCCGAGAAGCAAGAGGGGAAGAGTCCTCGTTAAAACCCTACGTCTCTCCATCATCGATACTCATCATCACTCAGCTATCAAATTAAGCATTCCTCGAAGGAGGCACTTCATGTTCTCCTCAAGTCTCCGTCGAATTCGAGGCATCTATTCATAAGCCGACACCACTCAAGAAAAACGATTTAAACTCGAATCTAGTATTCCCCCTCATATACTTTTCCATAATTCAAGAGAATCAGCAAAGAATATATTTACAGGCAAATCCAAAAAATAACTTGACTGCCAGCGGGGCCGTGGTCCAGCTTGGTCTAAGATTCGCGACTGGGGCTCGCGAGGTCGTGGGTTCAAATCCCACCGGCCCCACTATTTGATTCACCTGCCCCACTCCATATTATGTTCATTTCCGTTTTCCGAAGAGCTTGACTCCGTCGAATTCGCAGACGTACTCGAAACCAGCCTCTATGAGCATCTTCGCCTCCACGACTGTCTTTGCAGTCTTACAGATGAACTCGTCATTCTCCCTCTTGAAGATCGCTTCTTCAAGCTGAATGTAGATGAGCGTGTTCTGTATGTTCTTGTGCCTTAAGAATCGCATGACATATAGGATGCCCTTGGTTTGATGATACAGCATCGTTGCTTTCCAGTGCCGGAATGTATGAAAGTGAATGCGCAGTAGCTAGGTTCTTGAGTTTCCTTGTGATGTTGGCTCTTTGCTTCTTAGAGTGTCTTAGATTCAGATATTTCTATAAAACAAAGTTCTGCGCAATCCTCAAAGCCTCGTCTATAACTTTCTTTATCCAACTTCTCCCCCTTCTTCTCTTTCGCTCCTTTTTGGGAAAATATTTTCATGAATCAAGAGGTATTTTTGTCTGTGAAGACTGAGGGGAGGGAACTATCCCAATTTTTGCGCAAACCTTAAAATCTAAAACATCTAAACTATGAAATACCACTTTTTTGGGGGCTCCAAGCATGAGAGGAAACCGGAGTCTTAAAAAAGCAACTCTTGCAATCCTAACCATTCTGGTTGTGACCGGGGCACTATATGGATCCTATACATACGCGTTTAACCGAGGATATAAGTCTGGATATAGCAAAGGATACGAAGTAGGTCATGACGATGGGTATAAGGTTGGAAGAGAAGCTGGTTATAATGCAGGCTTCGTTATCGGCAACAGTACAGGGTACAAAACAGGATACAAGATAGGATATGACGCAGGGTATAATACTGGATATGAAGCTGGCAACAAAAGCGGATACAGAACAGGATATGACACCGGATACAACAGTGGCTATACAGATGGTTTCAGAACCGGCAACGCAACAGGCTTCAAACTCGGAAATGAAACAGGATACATCACCGGCTACCGGCAAGGTGTAATAGATGGTGCTGGAAGAGGCTACACTATCCGCGACCCAACTTATCTAGAAGTTCTTCAATTTCTCAAGATTGACCAGACAGACAAAAATGAATACAACGAAGAAAACTATACATGTATAAATTTTGCCGCTGACTTTAAAAACAACGCTTTCAAGGCTGGATATCGATGCGGCTATGTCGAAATAGAATTTCCAGAATATGCACATGCAATCGTCTGCTTCAACACAACAGATCACGGTTTAATATTCATAGAACCTCAAACAGATGAGATAGTCAATCCAATAATCGGGTCGCCGTACTGGAATCGAGCGATATACGAACCCCCCGACTACAATGATACTATAGTCCGCATCATCATAATGTGGTGAAGACTTAACCAACCGCTTTGATTAGACATTATTTTGTCATTTTATTTCCGAGAATTTCCATGTAGATCAGAATGCTCGTCTTCCGATTAACATAAACATCCTCACCAGCCTTTAGGTTCAGATTACCCCCTTAAAAGTTCTCGTGGATCTCCTTGGTTTCATCTTATAGGCCTCTGCTTGAATAGCTTGAAAATCATCCGCGGAAAACGGAGCAGTCGAGTCCACATTATACGCTGGGAGAAAAACGGTAAAGGCAAAGGATGTTAAGGCTGCGTACGAAAAAACATACAAGTCTAAGAAGCCATATAGCCTTAAATTAAGTTTTTGAAGTAACATATGAAATCGCTTCAAACTTCTCATCCTCCTCCATCACTGATTACCACAATAATTCCAAGGTTTAAGGCTCATTTAATTCTAACGTCATAGACAATCCAGTCAAGAACCCTTGACGAAAAGAAAAAGTATTTCTACTTCATAGTTAGAATCTTAACACTCTTTCTTCTTAGATAAAGGCCTACGCATTTGTACTCTCTTCTATACTTTTCATAGACGCTACCCTGCATTTTAGAACTCTTTCTCCCTCTTAATTAACACAAACCATCGTTATTTCTATGCGAATGAATAATCATTAATGATAATTCTGAGGATAAGATCTCTAGAGAAACGTAGGTTTACGTTAAGGTAAACTTAAATTTCTCATGAAGTTTAGGGACATCTGATATTAGTCTTTTAGTATAAGGGTGTTGAGGAGAAAAAAGAATATGTTCTACAGAGTCACTCTCAACTATTCTTCCACGATACATAACTAGAACTCTATCGCTTACGTAGAAGGCTTGGCTTATGTCGTGAGTTATGAAGATTATAGACTTGCCTGCTTTATTGCTTAGCTCTTTAAGTATGTTAAGGAGGATTACTCTCATAGAAGCGTCTATCATGCTCGTAGGCTCATCTGCAATGATCACTTCTGGATCTATTATCAGGCATCGAGCTAATAGGAGTCTCTGCATCTGCCCGCCACTAAGCTCGAAGGGATGTTTCCCAAGGACTTCTTTGGGGTCTAAACCTATTCTCTCTAAGACTTCATATATTTTTCTATCCTTCTCTTCTTCAGATATTTTATCGGGGAAAAGTTTGAATACGTTTTTAAGAATTCTATCCACTTTGTAGAAAGAGTTGAAAGAGGCATAGGGGTCTTGGAATATTGCTTGAATCTTCCTCCAGTAGGTTTTACTAGGTATATCCCATATATCCGTGTCTTTATAGTAAATATGTCCAGATGTAGGTCTTAATAGTTTTAGTATAAGCCGGGCTACTGTTGTTTTACCACTCCCGCTTTCGCCTATAAGCGATAATATTTCACCTTTCCTAAGGAGGAAACTCACTTCGTTTACAGCGATTATCTCTTCGCCCTTACCTAGGAAACCTGTTCTGAATATCTTAGTAAGGTTTTCCACTCTAAGCAAAGTTTATCCCTCCTATCTTAGGTGAAGCCAGCAGGCGACAAATCTTCCTTCCTCAACTTCTCTGAGAGAGGGTTCCTTCTTTCTGCATACAGGCATAGCGTAGGGGCATCTGGGATGAAAACGACATCCGGAAGGAGGATTTAGTAGATTTGGAGGAGCTCCAGGTATACCCTTAAGCGTGGTCTTCCTGATTGATGGTGAGAGCGATATTACAGATTCCATGAGCCCTTTGGTGTAGGGATGTAAAGGTCTATTCATTATTGCTTCTGTATCTGAAATCTCTAGAATTTCACCTGCATACATTATACACATTTTATCACAAATCTGACGTAAAGTAACGATATCGTGAGATATGAAAATTAAGGTTTTAACTATCTTTTTTCTTACAAGCGTATAGAGAAGCTCTAGTAAGAGTTTTTGAGTTGAAACGTCTAAAGCTGACGTAGGCTCATCCGCAATCAAAAAGGAGGGATTTAACAGCGTCGATACCGCTATGACAGCTCTCTGCTTCATACCTCCACTAAGCTCTATCGGATACATGCTCAAAGCCACAGGGTCTAATCCTATTTCTTCAAACCTCTTTTTAGCCATATCTAAGACCTCACTTTTCGAAGGCGGTATCGGAAACTTCTCCTTAACGACGTCGAATATGATATCTCTGATTCTCTTGGTAGGGTTTAAGGCATTCATGGAAGCTTGAGGTATCATTGTTACGACTTTGCCCCATAAGCTCCTCCTTTCCTTCCATGAGAGTCCGTATATGTCGATACCATCTACGATAGACTTGCCTCCAACTAGTTTAAGAGGAGGTTTAGTAAATCCCATTATAAGCTTAGCTAAGGTCGACTTACCGCATCCAGATTCACCTGCTACTCCAACTATCTCGCCTTCATAGGCATATAGATCGCAGTTGTCTACGGCTTTAAGGAAACCTGCGCCTAGATTATATCCTCCTTCAATATGGCGAGCCTCAAGGACTAAACTCATCTTCAGCGCATTCTCCTCAACCTTGGATTATAAATTTCATCTAAACCACTGTTTATGAGGAGGAAGGATACTGCTATCAGGGTTATTATTAGTCCGGGAGGGACGAACCACCACCATGTCCCTATTCTAGGTGCCTCCCATACTATAGTCCACCGGAGTATCATACCTAAGGTTATCAGAGCGGTAGGACCTAAACCGATGGCGCTCAAACCCGCCTCGCTTAGAATAGCACCAGCCATCTGAAGAGTGAAACACATTACTATATAGGATAGCATATTTGGCAGTATCTCGAATATTATAATCTCATGTCTTGGTAGACCGGAGATTTTAGCTAGATCTACGAATTCTCTAGCTTTAAGACTATATACTTGAGCCCTTATAGCTCTAGCCGTCCAAGGCCAAGAAGTAGCTCCTATGATTAGAATCATCATAAGCTCGCTTCTTATCCTGATGTAGGATGCGATAACTATGAGGAGAGCTAAAGTTGGTATTACAAGGAATGTATTTGTCACTAGATTTAAGATGTCATCCACTATTCCTCCAAAGTATCCTGCGGTAGCACCTATCGCTATACCTATGAGAGTAGCTATAAGGCCTGCTAGAATGCCTATTCTAAACGAATTGTAAGTTCCATGAATCAGCTGTGCTAAAACATCTCTGCCAAAAACATCTGTGCCCAGCGGGTTCGTAGAAGATGGAGGCTGCAGATCTCTGAAGATTATGGCTCTAGGATCTACAGGATAAAGTATCATACCTGGGACACAGAAGATCACCATGGCCGATAACATGATAACTCCGATCAGCAACTTTTTATACCTTACTATGAGCCTGCCAGCATTCACTATTTTCTCAGCCATTACTTCTCCCCTGTATAAACAGCTTTAATCCTAGGGTCTATGTAGGCATAGAGTATATCCATCAAAAAGTTCATTAACAGAACGGATGCTATGAGTATCATGAAGGCCCCTTCGATTAGGGGATAATCTGCATTCAAGATAGCTTGATATATTATGTAGCCTATACCTGGATAGCCGAATACTGTTTCAGTTACTATCTGACCGCTTACAGTTCTTCCTAAATGTATAGCGAGACCTGTGATCTGGGGCAGTATAGCATTTCTGAACGCGTATCGAATAAGCTTTCTATCGCTTAAACCGATGGATTCACTATAATCCATGTAATCAGAGTTTAGCTCGTATATAGTCATAGTTCTCATACCTATGGCCTGTCCACCTAAAGCTATTAGCACAAGGGAAAGAAACGGTAAAGTGTAATGTTGGAGAAAGTCTACGAAGAAACACCACGTAAATGTCGGTACTGCGCCTACACTATATGCTCCTGCAGCTGGAAATAATCTAATCTTGATAGCTAAAGCGTAGATGAGAATTAGAGCAAACCAGTAGTAGGGCATCTGAGATAGAAACAAGAAGACAGAATATACGATATTATCTGTCTTTCCACCTTTATAGGCCGCATAGGCTCCCAACAAGTTACCTATCACCCATGCCGTTATAGTTGCCGGAATCAGTAAGCCTAGGCTCCAAGGTAAGGCTTTTAAGACGATATTCAAAACAGTTTCTGGCTGAAACTTTATCGACATACCCATATCTCCCGTAAATATCCTGTAAAACATTAGAAGATACTGAATGTGAGGCGGTTTATCTAAACCGAACTTCTTAACGTAGTGCTTATATAGGAGTTCAGCCTGCCTGACGGTAAACTGAGTAGTTCCTACAGCCGCTGTTTGTCCTCCTTCACCTGCTCCGACAAGTATCTCGCTTACCAGTTGACGTATAGGATCACCTGGCATAAGCCTTGGGATAAGCCACACAAAAGTAAGAGATA